>CAKZLZ010000202.1 GCA_937127435.1 uncultured Verrucomicrobiota bacterium
TTGAGAAGGAAAATGATCAGTAACTCACTGTTTGAACCCACATATTGGGGATGGTCCAGTGAAGTGAATACCCCTATTTATATTTACACCCGGCCCTGAACCGGGCTTTGGAGAGTGGGACTTACAGCCGCAATAAGTCAAATTAAACCGAAAATACTCTAGGACCCCAACCCAATACAAAAAGTTACACCAACGGTGTTACATCAGCCCAAAACTATCCCCTTAACGGCCTGCCCTATTCACCATAAAATGAGTGACCCCAAAACTCATGCCCCCGAACCGTCAGAGATACGGTCTATTTTCTTCGGCGCTTACAGAAACAGAACATCACCGCCAATCCGGCAAGCCCCATGAGGGCGACCGCAGAAGGTTCGGGAATGGCCGTCGCGGAGACATTGAATTCGTAAACCCTTGATACGACATATTGATTCGCCCCGGAGAAGGAAGTGGCATAGAGACCGGCCGCCGTCAGGTCCTCAAAGTCAGAAGCCGTTAAAGAAGCCAAGGATCCGATGGATCTGAAATCGACAGTGGGATCATAATTGTACCAAGACACGGCCGTGGGATCCGTGAAACTCCGATTCCCTTCGTCATAGACTTCTGAGGCGTACCAGTTGCTGTCCGCCAACTGGATCACAAAATGAAAATCTGAATTTACCGCACCGCCGTTGTCACTCATCACGGCTTGCATTCCGGTAAGTTCGAAACCCGTCGGTGTCCCTCCGTCGGTCATAAATTCATCCGAGGTCCAAATATATGTATACCAAACGTCATTTCGGGAGATCGTATTGTCACTGGTACCGTAGCCAGAGTTCAGATAATCATTTCCCCCGCCGTAGTCATTGGCAACCCGGTAGTCTACACCAAAACTCGCAGGCAGAACATCCCATTCCTGTTCCCCATAGGCCGCCGCGTAAAATTCTTTGGTTTTTCCCGTATCGTTGGGATAGTAGCCTGCACTCGTCGGACTGGATAAACCCGCCCCGAAATTCACTGCCGTTTCATACCGGCCCGCTGCTTGTAAGCTGGTGTGTCCCGTCACAATATCTGTCGCCGTCCCCCAGCTCACCACAGTATCCGCGTTCGCAGACGAAACCAAAAACATAGTCAATATAGACAAAAGTACTTTATTCATTATTTAAACCTTATGGGGAAATCATATTAAAAAATATCATGAAACAGATAATATGGAAAACTCTTTTAAGCTAAAAAAACTTATTTTTAACGGGCAGGCGAAGGGGATTTTGCACTTGGAAATATTCTTTAAACGAAAATAAACAACCTGAGCAGGTCTTCGCCTACATAAAAATCGGGCAGGGAGGCCCTCAGAGATCTTCGATGAATTCAATCCGGTAAAAGCGGGATACCGGTATATCTGAAAGATCAACGAAAGGCGCAACAGGCGGCGTGTCATACGAAATCCAGGGGCCGGTGCTCAATGCATCCATATACTGTAACTCCCCAAATAGAAAATAGAAATAGGGGTCAGCCCAAACATTTTAGCATTTTCTGTTTCAGTTGTTCAGTTTCTCTGTCCTCCCGAGTGCGGAAACGGCTTAAGGCTCTGGACACATTCATGGGATGACCCATTTGCAGACGATCTGCAAGCCAATTCCCCCGAACCGTGGTATGGCTTTTTATCAGCCATACCAGAGCCTGTTTTTCTATTCGGACACTTTTTGATTCAAGAATCTCTTCTTCGCTAACTCCCAGCGCTTTCAGGCCGGCAGTCAGCAACCGCTCTGCTTCTGAGAGATCATGGTCACGGCGTTGCATACCACGGTAGTTGTCATTGTTTGTCCGGTCTTTCAGGTAGCGGTCCAAATACTCCCGGTAGCTCTCAGAACCAATAAACCAGCCATGTTTCACCTGTTTTTCAAATTCACCCTTCCTTCCTGCATCGGGATCCTGTTCAAATTTCATCAGGCGTTCAATTCTTTGCTGATAGCCTTTAAGATATCCTGACTTCCCTTCTTCGAGCCCCCAGGTGCGAAGTACCTTGGACCGCACCAGCCATTCAGGACGTTTTCCCCGGTCTTTGCCGATATAAGCAGGATAGCTGCTCCAGCGATAGGATTCCAGGGGCTGATTAAAGCCCTCTCCACAAAGTTTTGCCCGGAAAGGATTTAAATGAATGTAGCTGCTGATCTGGCGAAAGTACTCCAGGCCTCCATGCCGGGGATCGGTCTGTACAGGAATGGCTTTGTATCTTCCCTGGTATAAATGCCCCCGTCTTTGAAACATCGAATTAAAGCGCTGTGTATAGGATCCCTGAAACCAGCTCATCCCCTCCACCAAATTGGCTTCAGGGGTTTCCAAAAGCAGATGATAGTGATTAGACATCAGCACATAAGCGTGCACCTGCCAACCGGTTTGACCACAGACCTCGCTAAGCGTGGAAAGAAACAACCGCCTCCCGTCATCATTGATGAAAATCTCCTGACCATTGTTACCACGGCACATGGCATGGTAGATGGCTCCGGGATATTCTATACGTATATTTCTTGGCATCCCTAATCGATGACAGTGAATTTCAGGGTGTCAATTTTATAAATGTTTAAATGTTTGGGCTGACCCTTTTCCCCGGCCTACAGGATTCTCTGTGTACGCTTACACTATGTCATTCGGTTTGCTCCTTCTTTCATAGTGCCAACACTCGATACGAGTGGATGGCTAGTCCTTGTTTCGGCGGGAACTTTCATCCCGCAAGAAGCACCAAGCTTCGCTTGGCGCACACGACGTTCGCTCCATATTTTTGTTGGGAATCATCCTTTAAATAGTCTAATATCTTTTACTTTACCGTCATCAAACAGGATACCCCAAGCTGAGTCTCCTATCCAGAGAAAATCAGCATCGTTGAGATCTGGACCGTAAAGCTGTTGATATTCGTTTGCGTTTCCCATTGGACGAAGATCAGTGAATAACTCATTAATCTCAACTTTGCTTTTACCCTGAAGAGATAATCGGAATGAAACATCAACATTTAGGTATTTCAGGGCAACCAAGGGTTCATAACCTGTCCAACCATGTTTCCACAGTAAATATTTTACATTCGTATGGTGACTGTCAAGTGTTCCTAGAACCAGGGAAAACAGGACGATACCGATCGTTCCAAGGAATATAATTTTTTTCTTCATCTTATCTTCTCAACTCTCAAATCAACCGGACCGAGAACTCTCGGTTCGGTTGGATGCATTGTTGGACTTTTAGCGTTTATGGATTCTTAATATTGGTGTTCCTCGAATGCAGACTCCCCATTCAATACGGTTCCCGCATTCACAACGGAAGTTTTGAATGATGGCAAATCTGGTTTCATTTGTTATGTGCTCTTTGGTTTCTTGAAGAGGGCAATCGCCCTCTATGTATTCAAAAGCTCCCTCTTCGGTTTCCTTGACCAGTTCATCAAAGACTATGCTCCAATTTTCATAGGTCATTTCCCTTCTGAATGGCTTGCATCGCTTACAGATCATTTTCCTCGTCCAACGTAGCCCTGACCGGATCGACGAAGGAGATTCGGTCAAGGGGCATTGTTATACTTATCGTTTTTTGCAAATTTAAGCGTACGACCGCCTTCAGTCGCAAAGAGATTTCCATTTCTGAAAGATACGATCTGCTCTTGATTATTTGATTCTTGATTCAAGACAAGTTGACCTTTTTCATCGATTGACCATTTCATCTTCACAGTTTCATCTGGTTGTTCGTTACCAGATTCGTCAAGTAATTTAATGATAGCTTCATCATTTTCTTTGATTTCTAATTTGGTTGTGCCACCTCCATTATCAGCATGCCACGATCCGAGGTAATGGTTTGAATTTGGAGTGGTTGAACAACCCACGAAAGCCATAATCCATATTGCTGTTAAAACTGTTTTTATTTTCATCAGACTGTTCCTTTTGGTTATAACGTTTAGATGAGCGGACCGAGTTCACGAGGTTCGGTTGGCCTTATGGTTGAGATTAATTCCACTGGAAAAATACAATTCCAGCTATGATTAAAAAAATTGTTGCCGCCTGCCAAAATGCGTACTTATTTCTCAATTTGCATATTTCAGATTCTGCCTCCGATAATCTGGTCAAATGTGATTCAATGAAATCAGATGTCTTCAAAGAGCGGATAACAGGCGAACCGTTTATGTCTTGGGGTGGATCTATGATGTGGGTCAAATCGCCATCAAAACGCCATGGTATTGCATAAAACGTCCATATATTGATAGCATGACTTCTACGATTTACGGCATCAACAAGTTTCTGGCTCGCTTCACACGTTCCTTTGCGCCTGCTTACTAATGGTACTTCATGAATTCGCAATAGTTTCTCAATCTGAGATATTTCCTCATTGAAATCCGCTTCAACTTGTTCGTTTCCACAAAGAAAGCCTCTTTCTGAATACAGCATTTCTGTATCGCTAGGAGGAATAGTTGTTTGTGAGATGGCCATTGAAGGGACAAAACCACGGGTACTAAACCGTTCATCTGATCTTGGAAGATTCTTTTTTGCCTCAAGAATGATAGGCCTAAGGTCAGAATAATTCCATTTAGCTTTCATAAACATCTCAACGTCTAAACCACCGGACGGAGGTACGACGTTCGGTGGGTTTTATTGTTGTAAATTTCAGGATACTTTTTTGATAACTCAGGGTAAGTGCCGGAAACCAATAAGGTTAATAAATGATCCTATCAAAAAAGAGGAATACGATGCGAAAAATAATATTTTCGCGCAACAACTATATTTCTTACCTTTCGACTTTGTCGAAGTTTTATCAAACAATTTAGATGCTTCATAGCGGATGTGATTCACAGGTGCAAGAAACACTAGACCAAGACAATAAAATCCACCACCAAAGACAAGAGCATTGATCAGTCTGGTAAAATCCTTTTCCGAGTCGAGCAGGTGACCAATAAAAGTTAGCAAAGCAAGAACTCCACCTCCATTCAGGATGAAAAGTCCTTGGATTCCTTGTGAGTATACTTCCGAACGCCGGGTTGCCCTTTGGATATAGTCTTCCTTATCACGCAGATCATTGTGTTCATCTTCAGTCATGGTTTCCTTTCGTTCTTACTATTCTCTTACAACGCCTGCGTCACGGGTGGCGAAAAGCGCAGCTTTTTGACATCCCGTGCACGCACTTGTTAGAAGTTTTTTCGCTCATTATTTACCTACTGGAATATGGTAAGTTGTAAAATACCGACCTAATTGTTCTGTTTTATGAACTTTAGTGGCCATTTTATTTAGTGCCTTGTACTCAGGCCTACTTTCAAGTAAATGAAATAGTATTTCTTTATGCCCTAACTCATTTGCCCAACACATGAGCACTTTAAAAATTGGAATGCCAAAACCCCAGAATTTTTGTGAGATAACAACAGCTAATTCAAAACCATTATCATCTGGCTGAATTCCACACCAACCAGCTAAAACCCCACCTATATAAACTGCCCGAATACGACAACCCTCTATCGCATCCACTTTAATTTTATCTCCCATCCACTCTTGAAGGCTGGCTGCATCAAAATATGGATGATCGATTAAATGTGTTCTCAGAGAATCCTCATTGACGACTGCCATGAAGTCTTCTGGATTCACTTGATTAAAACACAAAAATTCAATTTCACTCATATCTCAATACTTCTAACATATATTATTAAACATTAATATTAACGATTGAATCACTGTTTGTGGTTTATAGCAACAGGAAATTTTCTATAATTTATATTCTAAAAACCAGGTGCATGTTGCATAGTATTATATTCACAATATGAGTGATATGCAACATAAGACGTCTAGAGCTAAGCTGCCGGTTGCGGCCTACAATCCGGATCCGCGGTGGCCGAAAGGCTATTTCGAGGTGTTGAAGAGGTAGGGGTGCCGGAACGGGAACGGGGATTTTACGCCCACTGGGTCCGACAGTTTTTTAATCACGGTACCAGACGAAAAAGGGGTCAAAAAAGGGACAGCCCAAATATTTTAGCATTTTCTGCTTCAATTGTTCAGTTTCCCTGTCCTCCCGAGTGCGGAAACGGCTTAAGGCTCTGGACACATTCATGAGATGACCCATTTGCAGGCGCTCTGCAAGCCAATTCCCCGAACCGGACTAAAGGATCAGCCCACAGAATAAAGACTTTTGAATAGTCTAGGCTTCCTTCCTGAACCACCGCAGCCCCCCCGCCAAGCCGCAATGCCAACCGGGTGATCGTGCTCGGAGCACGGAAAAATCAGAGAAATGGGCACATACGAAGAACTGGAAAACAAACCCGACGTCACCTTCAAACGCATGAAAATATTGCAGGCGGAATCGGAGGCTGGAGGAATGCAATGACGGAAGTCCCCCGCGGTGACCGCGTCCCGCGTTTAGGGCTTGTATATTTATTAGGGTTGGGTTGTCGGGCAGGGATGCCCTCACTCCATTTTGCTTGTATTTGGGTAAATCTGGCGTTCGAAAAATGGGGTGATGGCAAAAAATTTTTGAGCCCGTGAGAACGGGCAAAATATTTTGAAATTCCGCTGTTTTTTTAAAGCCGATTCAGCACTTCCATGCAGGGAACACCAAAGTCCTCTCACCCTTTCTCGACAATATGACCCGAAACAATTAGATCTTCGGCATGTCGAAGATCCGTATCCAACCTCTGATTCATCTGGCGGTGATTTGCCTGCTTGCCTTTGGGCTGAGGCATACGGGCTGGAATTGGGATGAAGGTCAACATCTCCATCCGGACGAACGCCACTTATCCATGGTGACTCAGGTGCTGGATACTTCAGGTGAATGGTTTAACTCGCATACTTCCGGATTTAACCCCTACAATCAGGGGGTCCACAGTTACGTCTACGGCCTCCTCCCCCTCAAGGTGGTGCATGCCTTCACCGTGGCTCGCGGTGAAAGCGACTTAAAGAAAATCGCCGAAGCCGGTCGTCTCTGCTCCGCCTGGTGGAGCACCGGAACGGTGGCGCTGATTTTTCTGTTCGGCTGGCGGATTCGTTCAGGCCGTTTTGCAGTCCTCGCATCTCTGTTGTTGTGTTTTACGGTATTGAGTATTCAACAAGCCCACTTTTTTACCGTGGACAGCGCGGGGGTCTTTTTCACCACCCTCTGTTGCGGATTGGGATTGCTGGCCCTCAAAGAATCCCGGGCCTGGCTGCTGCTTCCCGCCGGCGCGGCCGTCGGTCTGGCCATGGCCTGCCGGCTCAACTTGGGTCTGCTTGCCTTCTGGATGGTCGGACTTGCCCTGGCTCTGACCTGGAAACAAAAAAGAGTCACTCCCATTTTGACCCTGGTCGGCGGCGGTATTTTGGCCGGCCTCCTTTTCCGCATCTGCCAGCCCAACGCCTTCCTTTCCACCGGATTTTTGCCCAGCGGTCTGAATCCCCGTTGGCTTCAGGATCTGCAGCAGGTCCGCGCCATCAGCGATGGCAGTCTGGAGGTCCCTTTCACCCTGCAGTGGGTGGGACGCATTCCCTGGCTTTACGCCCTCAGTCAAATCGTCCGCTGGGGAATGGGTTGGCCTTTGGGGCTGCCCGCCATTTTCGGATCCCTGTGGTTGCTGTGGACCCACCGTCACCAACCGGCAAACTGGCAGGTGTTCCTGGTGTTGTGGCCCATCCTGCTGATTGCGTACCACGGCGGGGTTTTTCTCCACACCCTGCGATATTTCCTCCCCGCGTATCCTTTGCTGATTCTGGGAGGCACTTTGATCCTGCAAAAACACGAACACCGAAAGTATCGGCGTGTTTTATCCGGCCTGATTCTGGGGGGCACCGCCATTTACGCCCTCGCTTTCGTCAACATGTACCGGCAACCGCATCCGCGCATCCAAGCCAGCGAATGGCTGTTGAATGACTTGGCGGCCGGAGGAAGTGTGGTCTCAGAACATTGGGACGACGCCCTGCCCCTCTATTTACCCGGAGGAGAGCAGGCTCATGCCGGGATTCGCTTTGCACAACTTGAAGTTTACCATCCGGAGTCTCCCGAAAAGCTCCACAAAATCCTGACCCAAATCGATCAGGCCGACTACCTCATCCTCAGCAGTACCCGCGCATCCTACACCCTTCCCCGCATGCCCTTGCGATATCCGGTGATGACCCGTTTCTACGAACAGCTGACCGAAGGAACTTTAGGACTCAAAGAAGTGCAGCGGTTTACGCGCGCGCCTCACATCTTCGGTTTAAGCTTAAACAGTCTCAAAGCCGAAGAAGCTTTTCGTGTTTATGACCATCCACTGGTCCGCATTTACGAAAAGACATCCGCGTTTCAGGTCGAAAAACTCGAAAAAACGCTCAGCGAAAATATTGATTTCGAAGACATTCCCCCTATCCCCTATCTTAAAGCGAACCGGAGCAACCAGGGATGGTTCAATCCTGACGAAATACAGGAACGGCAAAGCCGCCAATCCTGGAACTATCATTTCTCATCGGAAAGTTTCGGAAACCGCGCCCCGCTGTTGGTCTGGTTTTGGGTCTTGTTTATGCTCGGCCCCATGAGCTTTCCTTTTGGCTATTACCTCTTCCCCCATTTGCGGGACCGTGGCGCATCGGTCTCCCGTTTACTGGGACTCCTCACCGTCAGCACCCTCGCCTGGTGGCCGGCAGCGCTGGGCTGGATTCCTTTCGGACGTTCCCTGCTCATCGCCAGCATGCTTCTGGGCAGCGGATCGGTATTGCTGATGGCCACCCATTTTGAAACGCTCCGGGCCTGCCTCAAAAGGAATTGGAAAGTGCTTCTGTGGGGGGAGGCGCTTCAGTGGATTTTCTTTACGCTGTTTCTTCTCCTGCGCATCCTGCAACCGGATCTTTGGCATCCCTGGGCCGGTGGCGAAAAGCCCATGGATTTTGCCTACTTGAACGCCACCGTGCAAACGCCCTTCTTTCCGCCACCCAACCCCTGGCTCTCCGGCGCGTTTCTGAATTATTACTATTACGGCTTTGTGCTCTTTGCCTCTTTGATCCGCCTGACCGGCATCTCTCCCGATCTGGCCTACAATTTGGCTTTACCCACCTGCGCCCTGTTTATCGCCGGAGGGGCCGTCGCCCTGAGCATGATTTTCTTTCCCGCGTTTCGAACCCGTTCCGGATGGAAGGGCTGGCGGATCAGCAGCCTGCTCAGCACCGGACTTATTCTGCTGGCCGGCAACCTGGGTCAACTCCGCGAATTTCTAAAACCAGGCAAGCTTCCTTTTATGCGGGATGTATACTGGAATGCCAGCCGGGTGATTCAGGTACCGCCCGGGGTGGCACAACCCATTACCGAGTTCCCTTTTTTCAGCCTGCTCTACGGAGACCTGCACGCCCACCTGATGGCCTTGCCGGTGTCCATGCTTTGCCTGCTCAGCAGCTGGCAATTGTTCCGGCGATTCCATCCGCTGCGCCTGATCGTTTGCGGACTGTTGCTGGGAGCCTTACAAGTCATCAACGCCTGGGACCTGCCCATTCAATTTGCGGTATTCCTCTATTGCCTGTTTGCCGGGGCCTTCCCCTTAACGAAACCCTGGACGCAACTTTGGCCCCGCCTCGGCTGGGCACTGTGCGCATGGGCGACTTTCAAACTCAGCTTCGCGCCCTTCCATTGGCACTACGCCGCCTATCCGGTAAAACTCAACCTCTGGGAAGGCCCCCGCTCCAGCCTTTTTGACCTGTTCCTTGCCCACGGACTTTTCCTGCTTCCCCTCATCGCAGGGCTGGGCCTGCTCTTTCATTTCAAATTACTTCGCAAAGCCCCTTTGCGTTCAAGAGTCCTGCCCCTCCTGCTGCTGACGGGTTGCCTGGCCGTCATCCTCCTGGTGGAATTTCTCTGTCTGGATGGAGATGCGGGACGGATGAACATGGTGTTTAAATTCTATTATCAGGTGTGGTGGATCCTGGCCCTGCTCACGGCCCCGGTCGTGGTGGCCGCCTGGAAAAGTCCGAACCTGATCTATAAAATCGGATGCAGCTTCCTGCTGGCGCTTTCCCTGCTTTATACCCTGACCGCCCTTCCCGCGAAAATGAAAGACCGCTACTGGCAAACCACCTACACCGGACTGGATGGGCTGGCCTACATGCAGGATGCACGATGGTTTGTGGACGGGCAGGAAATCTCCTTTGCCGAAGACCGGCAGGCGATTGAATGGTTACGGACACATGCCAAACCTTTCGATATCATCATGGAAGCGCAGCGTCCTCTGTACCAATGGGGCGGACGTATCAGCTGGCACACCGGCCTCCCCACCGTGCTTGGATGGGATTGGCACATGCAGCAACAGCGGAGTTGGCCGGGAGGCGAACAGGCTGTCTACCAGCGGCGCACGGATATAGGAGACTTTTACCGCAGCGGCGACCTCTCTCTGCTCGAGAAGTACCGGGTCAAATATCTGATCGCCGGGCAACTGGAAAAAGTCACGTATGGTGAACAGGCCATACGCAGATTTCAGACCCTCCCCCAACTTAAAGAAGTGTTCACCGCCGGCGGCACTTCCATCTTCGAAGTTCAATAGCTTCCGGCTACTGAAATATTAAAATTTTCACCCCAAAGACGGCCATTTTAAAAGTTTCTGAGTTGCGCAGCCCATTTTTTGCTTTAAAGTCATCGGTTAAATGTAAAAGGAAGATAATATGAAAAGATCAATCGTTATACTCTTCGCACTTTGCCTTCAGATTCTGCATGCGCAATCTCTCCAAAATTGGAGCAGTCAAAACGGACACAGCTTCAAAGGAACCTTCATCAGCAAGGATGCACAATCCGTCACCCTGCGCGGGGAAGACGGCAAAGAAGTCACGGTTCCTTTGGCCGCTCTGGATGACAAATCACAAAAACTTGCGGAAAAAGAGCACCAATACGCGCTAAAAAACGCACCGGCTTTCACCCACAAAAACCGTTACCTTCAATTCTCACTCTACCCCAAAACGAATTTTCTGGAAGTGGAGTTTTTGCAGGGAACGCAAATCGTGAATAACGAAACCTACACGGTGAGTCTCACCCTTGCGGAAATTCGTCCACCCAACAAATGGACCGGGATCCACATAAAAGAAATGGTCGGAAAACCTGAAAAGGGACGGAGTGATGTCAGTATGCGTTTAATGATGGAAAACGGGGTGATTTTAAAATTCACGGTGGCAGTGGATGACAAAGATGAGTTGTCCTATGAATTTGAGGCGGAGGAGATTCCGGACGGACTTCCCAAGTTAAGCCTTCGCACCGGCATTTCCTTCCCCAAACTTTTGGCCTACGATATTAAAACTGAATCGTATAAAGGCCCCCTCTCCAGCACCGGCGTTTTATTTAAAGACTTACCCACGATTTTGGATGGATATGAAATCCACGTCGATAAACGCGACAGTAAAACGCAGAAAGTCCCCTATTACGAAAAACAGACCAAAGGATATGGTGCGGGAGGATTCACGGTGGTCGCTCCCGGAAAAAAAGATTTTATTTTTGACGGCCCCAAAAGCGGCGAGGACGGTTCCTTGTATATTTGGTTCTACAGTGGAAAAGAACCTTTTCAGGGTTACAGCATTCGGGCGGGCTCCTCGGCAAAAAGTGATTTGTCCGCAGGGCCTTTTACCCTCAGCGTAAAATAAACCGCGCGGTGCCCGCAAAAAGCAGACAGCAGACCGGAAATATCCCCAAACAAGAATAACGTTTTTTCTTTTATCTAAGCATGATCATGTAAAAGAGTTTAGGCATGAAAAACTCAATACTTCTGCTGTGCATGCTTGGTCTGCAAATGCTGTATGGTCAATCGCCCCAAACCTGGCGCAGCCAGAACGGGCACAGTTTCCAGGGAACATTCATTCGCCTGGAAAACCAACAGGTTACCTTAAAGGGATCCGACGGAAAAGAGGTCACCGTACCCATCGGGGCCCTGGACACTGCATCCCAGGTGCAAGCCAGAAGAAACCAGGCGGCGGCCGTTAAAGACGGTCCGGTTTTCACCCATAAAAACCGCTACTTACGTTTTTCACTCTACCCCGACAGAACCTGGCTGACCTTGGAGTTTCTTCAAGGCAGCCAGGTGGTGAACAACCAGAAATACAATCTCAACATCCGGTTTGCGGAAATCCGTGCGCAAAATGACTGGCAGGATATGAAGGTCAAAGAAGTATACGGGAATATTGAAAAAACCCGGGACAAGGTGATTTTCCGACTGCTCATGGAAAACGGGGTGGTACTGAAGTTTACGGTAGATCTGGATGACAAGGACGAGTTGACCTATGAATTCGAAGCGGAGACCATTCCGCCGGGCCTCCCCAAACTGGATTTCAGATGCGAGCTGAACTTTCCCAAACTCCTGAGCTACAACAGTGACTCACAGCTCTATCAGGGCGCCCTCTCCTCGGAAGGGGTGAAATTTGAAAACCTTAAATCTTTTTTCAACGGCTATGAAATCCTGGTGACAGACCTTCAGGGCGAAGGATCTAAAATTTACTATTATGAAAAGCAAACCCGGGAATACCGGGGAAAATCATTCACGGTAAAAAATCCCCGGATGAAGAGCTTGAAGGTTGAAGCTCCTAAATCTGCTGAAGCCGGCAGCATGTATATTTGGTTTTACAATGGCGCAGCCCCCTTTGAAGGCTTTAATATCCTCGCCCACTCACCGGAGCGGAACAATCTGGGGGCCGGCCCCTTCAGCATCAGCATAAAATAAATCACTTCCGGCTCCGGTAGTGCCACCGTCCCCGCGGCAAACAACCGGGACCTTCCCGCTTCTCTCCCTGCACTTCAGCAACTGTAGTGCCACGGTCCCCGTGGCAAACAACCTCGACCTTCCCCTATCTTCCGTGCACTTCACTTGTAGGGCGCCAGATTCACAAGGTTATTGCCGGACATATTCCCGGTAAAGGTTCAGGGAATTTTTCTGGAATATTCAGAAGAACAGGTTATGCAAAGACATGCATTCGAAAAACATTCTGGTGGTCGATGATGAGCCGTCGATCCGATCCCTTTATCACATTGCGTTTTCGCATAGTGGCTATGAAGTACGGGTGGCATCCAGCGGGGAAGATGCCTTGGAAATGCTGGAAGAGGAATATGCGGAAATCATCTTTCTGGATTTAAATTTACCGGGAATTAAGGGCGATCAACTCTGTCCGAAAATTCTGGAAAAATGGCCGGGAACCCGCATGATTGCCATCACCGGTGACCTAAAACCTTTTGGGGAATTGGAATGCCGCGAAGCGGGATTTCATCATGTCCTCACCAAACCGATTCAATTGATTGAACTCCTCGATGCCGCACAGGGAACCCCTGAAGAATGATGCAAGCTCCGCACATGCATGCTCTCAACCAGTGCATTTCGGATCTGGAAACCCGCGCAAAGAATTATGAAACCGATGTGGATGTGCTGGACGACGAGCTCCGTGATTTATTTAATCAGGAACTAAAACGCGCCCTCGAAAAATTATTGGTGGCGGTACCTGAACAAGACGAAAGCACCATCCGGGATTGCGCCCACACATTACTCGGCATCGGAGGGGTCGCAGGTGCCCCGGAAATCTCCGTTTTGGGGGAAGAACTCAGCCAATCGGCAAAAACCCATCAGTGGACACGTTGTACGGCTTTGGTCCATGCACTGGCTGAATGGGAAAACTCCCGGACACTTTCCGCATCCGGAAGTATGAAAATTCCCACCCAGTCGCCCCGGCTTCAGGGACGTATTCTGGTGGTGGATGATGAAGAAGCCAACCGGGTGTATCTGAAAAAAATTCTGGAAGAATGTGGCGCCGAAGTCTTCACCGCAGAAAACGGGGAACGGGCACTGGAGCTGGTCCCTGAATTACGGCCCGACCTGGCTTTGGTGGATGTGGTCATGCCGGGCATCCAGGGCTACGAAGTATGCGAGCAAATTATCCACAGCCCGGAAATGGGCCAGACTTCTGTCATCATGGTGACAGCCAAATCCGCACCCGCCGATGTGGAGATGGCGTTTACAAAGGGTGCATTTGATTACATCCGGAAACCTTTTCACAGCCGGGAATTGTTGGCGCGGGTGCGAAATGCCCTCACCCTGAAAAACCAAACCGATGCCCTCACCCTGTGGAAATCCAAAATGTCCCGGGAACTGGAAACAGCGGGGAAAGTACAGTCCAAGCTTTTTGATTCCACGCCTGATTTCGGTGCGCAGTATGACTGCAAAATTTGTTACCGGCCCAGTCAGCACATCGGCGGAGATATGTTTGATATGCTGCACCTTGCCGATGGCAGATGCCTGACCTACCTCGCGGATGTCGCAGGTCACGGGGTGGGTTCGGCCTTGATTTCCACGCTCATCAAAGGTCTGGCCCAGGAAATTGTCTCGGGAACCAAAATCCCCGAATTACATGAAATCGGGAACGAACTGCATCACCGCTTCCGCAAATGCGTAGAGGATCCCGAACTCTACGCCACCATGTTGCTGATCCTCTGGGAACCCGGTGGCAGCGCCATGTCCTGCCTGTCTTGCGGCCATCCCCCTCCCCTGGCTTTTTCCGGGGATCATCAATATTTACCGGAGCACATTCCGGCGACGGGAGGCATGCCCATTGGATTAATGCCTCCCGAATTGGGCAAGCCCTTTCTGGAAGAAGACGTGATCCATTTTGAAATGCCGCCTTCGGGAACCCTCTATTTATTTACCGACGGTATTACCGAAGCAAAAACGCCTCAGGGGGAGGAATGCGGTGAGGAACATTTGCTCCGCTCTATTCGCCTCAGCATGGATGGCTCTCCGGAAATGACCCTCGATCTCTTGCAAGAACAGGGATTCAAGCTCAATGCAGATGATTGTACGCTGATGCTGATCCGTTTCCTCTCCGAGCCCAAGTTGCTCGCGTACGGGGAAATTCCGATGCGGAATGAAGAGGTCCATTCCTTGTCCACCAAAATCTTCGATCTCTTAAGGGCCCAAGATTGGACAGAAGAAGATGCGGGGATGGTGCAACTTTTACTGATTGAACATGGCGCCAATATCGTGAACCACGGAAACCCTCCTCCAAATTCCACCCTCTTTTACCGCCTGCATCTGGAAGGTCATCATTGCTGCCTGGTATTAAAAGACCGGGGCATCTCCTGGGACCCTTCCCATTGGCAATCGGAAGATCCCGCCACCCGTGACCTTTTCGCCGAAAGCGGCCGCGGCCTGGATCTGATTTCCGAAATTTCAGCCACCCGGGAATATTTCCGCCGCGATCACCAAAATTGTTTTCTTTATCGCATCGACAAAAACCTTCGGGAAAGGCTTAATCTCTAATCAAGTCCACAGGAATTCAAAATATGCAAATCTCATTTAAACAGCAAAAAAGTACGGGTATCATTATTTTAGACGGTGATCTGAATGTGGTCAAAGTGGACGCCTTCCGCCAGGAGTTCAATGATTGGTTTTCTCCAAATCCTGAAATAATAAACATTGTGGTGGATCTTACCAATGTCCCCATGATTGACAGTGCAGGCCTGGGACTGCTTATTGCCTTTTTAAAACAGGTTCGGGAACGGGGAGGAGATCTCACCCTCTGCGGAATTCAAAAACGGGTAAGTCTGGTTTTCGATATCACCCGCACGAAACGAATCTTCGGTATTTTCGATACCCGCGAACTCGCGGTTGCGTCCTTTACTGAATAGTCAAAACATTTCCCAGGACCTCTTCCAATGCTTTGAGCTTGAGAGGTTTGGTGATGTAGTCATCCATCCCGGCATCCAGGCACTTTTCCCGGTCCCCTTTGATCGCATCCGCGGTCAGGGCGATAATCGGCAAATGCGCACGCTTTTCAGCCGCTTCCAACGCACGGTATGCGCGGGTCGCTTCCAGCCCGTCCATTTCCGGCATATGTAAATCCATAATCACGGCGTCAAATGAGTGTTGGGTCAGCGCCACCAATGCCAGCTTTCCATTCGGGACGACTTCACATTCAACTCCGAGCCGTTTCAGAAATTGCGAGGCCACTTTCTGGTTCACCGGATTGTCTTCCGCCAGGAGTACTTTGGAAATTTTCGGGCGGGCCGGCTCTACCGACCCGTTTGCCTCTGGTAAATTCCCCTCTTTAGTGACGCGGGTCTCGGACAAAGCAATTTTTATTTTATCCCGGCTACGGGATCTCTTTTCTTCCAGGGCTTCCCTTGCGGTTTTAAGCAAAACGTCCTGCCGCACCGGCTTCACCAAATACCGGAACAAAGCCTGACTGTTAATCGCGTCCAAAAGAAAATCCTGCCCCACATGACCTGTGATTAATACCGGCACCACAGACGATCCGGCGGCATGCAGCCGTTTGCAAAAATCCAATCCCGTTTCTCCGGGCATATTGTGATCACAAAACAGTAAATCAATTGCGTGATTTCCCTGCAGAAATTTTTCTGCTTCATGGGTGCTCTCCGCCGTAAACACCTCGTATTCTCTTTGCATAATACGTTTCGTACACTCTAAAACAATCTCATCATCATCCACCACCAACATCGCGGGTTTACTGCGCTCATGTTGGTAAAGTGAGCTCATCAGTACTTCATGAAGCTGCTTTGCATGCACGGGTTTCTGCATAATCGAAATGAATCCGGCTTTGCGCAACTCCACCTCCTGATCGCGGACATCCACCGAGGAAAGCATCACCATCAACAAGGTTCCCGCCAATTCCGGCTGCTTCCGAATTCGCTGGGCCAACTGGATGCCATCCCACTTGGGCATCATCATATCAATGATCGCACACAAATAGGGGTCACCGGCAGCATGTGCTTCATCCAGCAACCGCAGTGCCACTTGAGGGTCATCGGTTTCGGTGTGACGGCAGGACCACCTTTCAAGCAACCCACCCATAATTTTCAGATTGTTCTCGTTGTCATCCACCACCAATACCCGCCTGCCCCTCAAACCTTCTTCTGCGGATTCATCCAGAATGATATTTGATGGTCCCGAGTGTTTTTCAAGTTCAAGGGTCACGATAAAGGCGCTGCCTTCACCTACCGTACTCTCCACCGCGATATCCCCATTCATCAAATCGAGGAGACGGCGCACAATGGCCAGACCGAGACCCGTGCCTTCAAATTCCCGAACCGTTGAGCCATCCAACTGACTAAACTCTTCAAACAGCGAGCGGATACGATCCTCGGGGATGCCGGGGCCGGTATCGGAAATGACAAAACGGATACGCACCTTGCCCGCATCCTCCCCCAGACACTCTGTGCGAACCGACACCTGCCCGCTGGAAGTAAATTTTACCGCATTCCCAATCAGGTTCATCAGGATTTGACGAATCCGTACCGAGTCACCACTGAGCTGATGCGGCACATTATCAGCCACTTCCGTCAGATAACGAATATTTTTCTCTTCCGCTTTCAACTTCAACAAACCATGCACACTATCCAACATACTGTGCAGATCAAAACCTACCGGATTCAATAAGAGCTGGCCGGCTTCAATTTTGGAAAAGTCGAGAATATCGTTAATGATATGCAACAGCATTTCACCGCTCTGCAAAATAATATCCAATTGTTCCCGCTGATCTTTGGGCATCTCCTGATAGCTCAGCAAACGTGCCATACCCAGTATCCCGTTCATCGGGGTACGGATTTCATGGCTCATTCTGGCCAGGAATTCCCCTTTTGCGGCATTGGCACGTTCCGATTCGATGACCAACTTTCTCGCCCGCTCCGCCGCCGCATTCAGCTCTTCATTAATCAGTTGAAGTTGCTTCTCCGATTCCCAGCGCAAAATGGAAACCCCGACTGTGCTGCTGAGACATTCCAGGATCGAGACCTGCCCCTCGTCCCATTCCCGCCGGGGTTGCGCGGCCTCATACAGAAAAAGTCCCCAAAATTTCTTCCGGAGTATGATGGGAAACGCCAAGCCCGCAAGCATTCCCCGTTTCGCTAAAAAAATCTTTTCCCGGGGATCTCCGGGTAACACATGCCCTCTCACATCCTCCCCTGACAGAAAACGCGCTTTCGTATCCGGCAAAAGTTCGCTCAGGAGATAGGAGGGAAAAGAAATCGGCAGGGGACCTTCTTTTTCCCATTGATAAACGACCTGGACCCTCTCTGCTTCCGCCATGCATTGCAGGATGCACACCCGGTCCAGTCCCGCAGCATTCCCCAAGACACCCAAAGCGGCCGGAATCGCAATCGATCGATCCTCTTCATTCACTAAGATCCGGTGAATTTCAGGGGCGGCTTCCATCAACAGTTTACTTGGAGTCATGGTAAAAGAGGGTAGAGATAAATGGGACGGAGATCAAGGTAAACCGGCATCCACAGCAGGAATTGGCATAGCAGAACCGTTTGGTACATTCTGGGAAAACGCACATCCAATACCACGGGCAGTTTTGCCAATCCAATGGAAGCAAAAACCAATAACGGGATCAACACCGTTTCAGTCCCGGAGGCCAGAAAAGGTTCAGCCATCAGCAAAGGCAAACTCAGCACCAGGGTCCACCACCCCACGCCTCGGCGCAGAGCGCCATACACCACCAACAATATAAAGATCACGACCAACAGAATATGACGGAGAGCCAGTTCCCCCATAGGCAAATCCGTCAGCCGGGACGCGGCCGGTCCCGGCAATAAATATCCCAAACCATCCGGAACCAGGAGCAAAAACAACATCACGCCCGGCACCCACAATGCGGCGAAGCCGGATGCCACCCATTTGAGACGGTATCGAAAAGCTTCCCAACAACCGGCCATCACCCCCAATGAAGGCAACATCCAAATCGGGTGAATCAGCACCGCAAGCGCGGCCAGTACCCCCCCGCGGATTAACGGCGCCTTGGTTTCATTTCCGTTAACAGTGTAAAAGGCTTTCAAAAAGAAATAGATGCCCCAACTCCCTGAACCGGCTGAACTCATCCACGCGGAAAATCCCGGAAATGTAAACAGCAACAACCAACTGGGGAGCGAACCGACAAATCCGGATTGTTGTTTGATAGACTTTATGATCAGCCCCAAAGAAAACAGCCATCCGGAAAGAGCCAATACCCGGTTCCATAACAAGGGATCCCCCTCTCCGGCCAGAGACGAGATCCATAGCTGGACCGGATGTCCTTCACCCTCCAGCAGGCCCTGCTCCACTGCGGTAACAGGTCCGTCGGTTAATAACAATTCGATCAGTTGTTGACCGGTCTGCCAAACAAAAAATGAAGCAACCAATCCGATAAAGACGGTATGCCAAAAGTTATCCGGGACCGAATGGACAGGTGGATTTAATCGTAACATCAGCTCAATCCCCCCTGAAGAAACGGCAAGGCCAGACAGGCCATTCCCAAACAATAAACACTCCGGGAAATCAGGTCCGGCAATGCCAGGCACCAGCGGGTCAACAGGATGGCACTCAAAGGCAATCCGACAAAATAAACCATTTGCATGGCCGGTGCCAGCGGTACAATCAACAACGACACCAAGGCGCCGAATAAAATCAGATTCCGCCAAGTGAAACGGTGATCGTCCGGTTGCTTCTGTGCGATTTCAAAAATACCCACAACCGGCAGAATCCGCCACAGGGATTCAATAGAAAATAATTGATAGAACAGCTGCTGAAACTCCTGAAAGCGTTCCTTTTGAAAGGGGCGTTCGATTAAGGCGTTCATCGACCCTTCAAAAAGAAAGGTCCCGGTAAGCCCCAAGAACAAAAGTAATCCGGGAACAACAAACCACCGGCCATGATCTCCGAACATTTTATTGAACCGGGGAAATCCCGCCAAGACACAGATAAACAAAGCCGGGGAGCCCCACATCATCGCCCCCCAACACAATGCAGTGACCACTGCGGCCCAGCGCTCTTTCCGGTAACTCGCCAGGGTCACCGCACTGAGACCCAGGTTGATCGAAAGCCACCAGGAAGTAGCCAATCCTGAACTGGCCTCGCCCCGCAAAGCCATCATTACCAACAAGGACATAAGTAGCGGGGAAAGGCCAAGACACCATGCCATGGCAAGCCATAATGCGCCGAACCAAAGGCCCAGGGATATTCGGACAAGGTCTGCGGATAATAAAGCGCAGATCACAACCACCAGGCCTGCAAGGGCCAGCTGAATTAAATTGATTTGTTTTCGGGTCACTTTCACAGCTCTATCTATGAACAACTTTTCACCATCCATCAACCGCAGAACGCTTTGTATTTTTACGGAGCATTCCCCATTTTTCCCCAAGCGGGTTCTTCACTTACAGATTTCAAAATTATCAACCATAACGGGTGGCCTTATATCATGAGCATTTAAATAATGGGGAATGTCCCGAATGGCACGAACTTAAGGCCATGCAGCAGCCCCGGATGGGCTAACGCGTTTAGCCCAGGGCAAACGACGAAGGAGTGCAGCTCTGGGAAAACAGATAACGACATACGGGCCCCGGAGGGGTCCGGGTTTAACGGGGACTCACGCCCGAACCCTTTGCAATTGGTCGCCCGCACCCCTCCGGGGCGCCCAAAAGCCTCACCCGTGTACCCGGGGCTGCAGTCGTTCCTCCTTTACCCCGGGCTTGCTGCGTTGCCCACCATCCGGGGGCATGTTTCTCATCATTTTGATACCAAATATGGCTTAAGTTAGTGCCTTTCGGGTCAACCCCTACCTTTACCGCCCCTGCAAATCCTTTATCACGGCCGGAATCGCATCCACCACATCCCCGGCCACCATTCCGGTCATCCCCTTTCGACGGGCCGCAAGATCCCCTGCCCGCCCGTGAATGTAAACGGCCAAAGGCAGAACTTTATCTTTTGCCACCCCCTGTGCGATCAAACTGCCTAACAATCCCGTAAGCACATCCCCACACCCGCCCGTGGCCATTCCCGGGTTGCCGTTTAAATTGATCCACCCTGCACCCTCGACGGTTGCCATGCGGCTTCGGGCCCCTTTTAATAAAGTTCGGGCACCAAACCGTTTGCTGGATTCCAATACGGTTCGGGCCGGGTCCGAAAGAACCTTTTGGGTGGAGTAAGACAGAAGTCTGGCCATTTCCCCGGGATGAGGGGTGAGCCAAAGGGGAGCCTGGGTTTCCCGATGGTCCGGGTCAAAAAGCGCATATGCATTTAGCGCATCCGCATCTAAAATGATGGGCAGCTTACATTCTTTCAATACCCGGGCCAACAATTCCGAACTCTCATAATTCGCCCGCATCCCCGGTCCCATGGCAATGGCTTGATAGCTGGAAAAATTGATTTCCTGATTACTCAGGGTCATCGACCGTCCTTGTTTCCCATGAATGACCATCGCCTCAGGTACCGCGGCATCCACAATTTGCGCACAACTGAATGGTGTCAGCACGGTCACCAATCCACATCCTCCCCGTAATGCGGCCCAAGCGGAAAGAGAAATCGCCCCCGTCATTCCCAAACTTCCTCCAATCAGCAAAACGTGCCCGCGATTTCCCTTATGGGCATTGTGAACCGAGACGGGAAACAGGTCCGCGGCTTCACGGTCCGATAAATATTGGGGGCTGTCCATCTTTGCGTGCGCGGCCAACAGCGGGGCCTCAAACTCTAAATCTAAAACCGAAAGGGAACCCGTCCAAAAATTCGATTTATCCGATGCAAAACCTGTTTTCGCCGCCCCCAGGGTCAAGGTATGATCGGCGGATACACAACAGTCCTCCGCAAACGGGGTTCCGGTATCCGCATTCAGTCCGCTGGGGAGATCCACGGACCAAATCAAATGCCGGCCCTGAAATTTCCTTAAAAATTGAACGGCAGCCGCAATGTTCCCCCGTGGCGCATCTTTACTTCCGGTACCCAACAATGCATCCACCAGCCATGCCCCCGGAGGGAGAAAAGCATCCACTCTTTTCCAGTTTTCTTCCTCCAGCATTATCCGGCAGGAAATTCCTTCCGATTTCACCCGCTGATAGAAAAGCAAAGCATCCCCTTTGATTTTTTCTTCCGGGACACAGATCCAGACTTCCACCGGCCAATTCAAATGATGCAGATGGCAGGCCATCCCGAATCCGTCACCACCATTGTTCCCGGGTCCGCAAAGAATGATCACCGGCCGGGGCTGTGCATCCGAAAAGAAAAGTAACTCGGAAGCCAACTTGCGGCTGGCCCTCGCCATTAGCACTTCTCCGGAAAGGCCTGAAGCGATCGTTTCTCTGTCCACAGCTTGCATTTCGGTAGCTTCAAAAAAATTCATAGAAAAAAACCTAACAAAGAATAGACGGAGATCAATTGAAAAGTTCATCAGGTAAAACGTTTGAATTTTCCCCTTTTCTCACTCAAAGGAAGAATATGAATCACTATCAAATTAATTTACGAAGCATTAGCAATCAAAGCCCGCAAAATCCTCTGCAGGCCCTCAAAGAAGC
>CAKZLZ010000203.1 GCA_937127435.1 uncultured Verrucomicrobiota bacterium
GGACGGTTTTTAGTGCTGAAAGCACGCATCTCCAAAGCCTGGTCCGTGAGGGCCAGGAACAATGGGTTCTAACGATTATGAGCCCTGTATGGGCGACTCTCTCACGGGTAGGTCCTGCAGATAGAGGGTCGCCCATACAGGGCTCAAATCTATATTTATATTTACACCCGGCCCTGACGGACCGGGCTTTGGAGAGTGCGACTTACAGCCGCAATAAGTCAAATTAAACCGGAAAGGCTCTAGACACAGGGAATCCCTGCTTCAAGCGCTTCCGCAACTTTCAGAGAGTGGACAGCGTTTTGAAAGTTTGAAATTGTGGGAACCTCTTCCCGAACCGATTTCAGAAAAGCCAAATGTTCGAACACATACCCGTGATTCCAAAGATCACTTCGATCCGGATCATCTTTGATGGTTTCCACCCGCTTGCCTTGCTGAAAGATTTCCAACACGGAAGGTTCATGATCCAACTGAATCCGCAAACGAAAACTTTTTTCCGGCGTATGTACTTCGATCATTTCTTCGTTCCGGCCACAGGTCGGTAAAAATGCCACCTGCCCCTGCACCTCCCCTTTCACTGTGCGCATCAAAGTCATCCTTCCGTCTGTCACCCCCGGGCGGGTTTCGAGTTGCCGGACATCGACCAGACTCACGTCCCCAAACAGAAAGTGCAGGGTGTTGATCAGATGAATCCCCGTCACTTTAAAAAACGGCGGCTCCATCGGATTCTCCCGGGATTTAAAACTGTCCAGCCGGCCATGACGCAGCATCTGCGCCTGAAAACAATGAACCTCAGCATCCTGCAATTCCGCATGCAATCTTTGCACCAGGGGATGGAACCGGCGGTTAAACGCCACCAAGTTGCTTTGTGTGATCCGTTGGGCAAAACCTTCCGCATCCTCCGAACTGTTCCCCGGAGGTTTCTCACAAAAAATCGGTTTGCCGGTTGCGGCCAACAGGGGCAGAACCTGTTCCAGGCGCGCGGGATTAATCGCCACCACAAAGGCATCGAGTTCTGTATCGGCAACCAGCGCATCCACCGAATCACTGGCGCGCAGGAAACCCCACTCCTCTTGAACCTTTTTGCGGTGTTCCGGATCGGCCTCAATCAAATGGGCCATCACCGGCTCAAAACCTTCCACTTTGTTTTCCGCAATCATGCGTAAACTCGGCAGATGTTTAATTCTTCCCCATAACCCCGCCCCGACAAATCCAATGCGTATTTTATTTTCTGACTGCAACATAAAATTTTCCTTACGGCAGATCGAAAGAAACGAAAGATTATTCGATGCTTCGGATGCGGTTTTGCTTAGGGGTCCAGTCGAATTTTCCAGTAGCCGAAATCACCCAATGCCGCAGGGTCCAAATGAAGTGTATTTTCAGGGGGAGTCGCCTCAAGATTTTCAAAGCCTGCAACCGGCTGCCAATCAGGATTTAAAAGATCTCCGGTAGCCAGCAGGGAATAGGTTCGACCGGGAGCGGAAAACCAGCGGAAAGGCAAACCGCTTCCACCTACAGCGTCAGATATTGAATAAAAACGGGATGCGGCATTCTTTGGATCCGTACCCGCACGTTCCTCGGCACTGTTGTCATAACCATCCTCATCCGAATCCACGGCGCCACTGGCATCGGGGTCTTCGAGGGATCCAAAATGAAGATTCTCCCATACATCGAGCAGCCCGTCTTCATCCACATCCGGTCCTCTTCCGGTCAACCGGCTGATTTGAAGATTGTCATAACTGCTGACACTCCAGGTACCGGTCGTGGGTTGATGGAACCCGAATTTCCCGGGGGCGAGCAAGGCCTGTACCCCGGCCGGATCTGCATCGGTCCAGGTAACCGAAACCACTGCGTCCGGAGAAACGCTCCAATTGGATTTGGTCACCGTGAAAACCAATACTTCTCCGGCAAGCTGCACATTGAGCCGGTAATCCGCATTGGAATTTTGATGCTGCAATTTCAACAACGTGCTGGTGCCCACAACTTCGTCCACACCCTCCACTCTTCGAATCAGTTCACACTTATCCCGGTTGATGACCAACAAATAGTTGTTGTCCACATCCTGATACAGGAAGAGGACGCCCTGATTTGTAGAAACGTATTGTTGGTTCACATTAAAGGACCAAATAAATGGAGGTGCCAAAGAACGGTTACTCACCAGTTGTGATAACTCTGTCTGGTTGGTTCCCACTTTGATCGCGTTGCCCCCGCCACTGACCGCAGCGGCTCCTCCCAGTAAGGTCCAGGACATGCCATTCAGCAGTGCGGCATCCACTGACCCATAATTCCCGTCTTCAAAGTCATCCTGCCCCCACAGTTCCGCACCGCCACCTTCTTTCGCATCCGAGACCGCTGACTGATTTCCCGAATCGTCGACCGCCACCACCGTATACGTGTAAGTTTCTCCGGGAGTGACAGTGCTGTCCAAAAACGAAAGCGAACGGGTCGTTTGATGAACCAGCTGCCCGTCGCGATATACATCATAGCGGGCGACGCCGGTATCATCCGAGGTATGACGCCATTTGACGAAAGCCTCATCGCCCGCCAACCCCGTAACCGAAAGGGAAGTCACCTTGACCGGCGGGGTGCTGTCCGCCGGTCCCACCACCACCTTAACCTCCTGAGTGGTTGTCGTTTGGGCGGTGTAATTTTGCGTACGGATCAGGAAACGGTCCACCCCGACAAAACCACTTTCCGGTTGGTAACGAAAGACCCCGCCCGTAGATTGAATTAGTTGGCCGTGTTCCGGTGCGGTCAGGGTGTACATCGACGCGCCGGCGTCCCCCACGGAACCCGACACTTCTGTATCCATCGCGGTGAAGAGGGTTTGATAGTCACACTGCATTTCATATTGCCAGTCTGTATCCGTATACTGGGTTGAAACCATCGTATCCGTCCCCCGCGTCGTATTGATGTAAGTCGATTGGTAACGGGTCTCCGCAACCTTTGCCGGACGCCCATCCGGCAGGCTGTCCAATATGAGCATGCCATCCCGACTGTAAAAGGTTTGGGTGCCGGAAACTTCCCGTGTCCATCCCGCCAACTCTCCATTAAAATCATGGGTAAAGATATCCCGGTCCCAGGATTTAGAGTGGGAGACTGCATAGGAAGAGGAAACTTCCGCGTTGATATCTTCACTGATATACTGGATTTCCTGAAGCAACCCGTTTGCACCATAGCTTCGGGTTTCATTAAACAGGTTCTGCACCGTAATAAATGAGGGGGGAGAATAGTAATGCCCATTGTGCACAAAGACCCCAATGACCACCAGACTGCTCGGGTGCACCGTTCCGGGAACCGTGAAGTCACCATGATGGTCTATTTCAATTTCAACCCGGGAGCCTTCCGCATTCAGAGGGGTAATTCTTATTTTGTCCGGATCTCCACGTAAAACCTTTACATGATAGGTCAAATCCAAATCGTTGACATCCAAACTGGAACGAAGATCGACCACCATCCGCTTGGTCAAATCGATATCGTAAAAGATTCTTGAAATCGCGCAGGGAGTGGTGAATCGCTGTTCAGAACGATAATATTCACGATAACGACGAATTTGCGCCCCTCCAAAAGTCTCCTCTTCAATCTCCATCATCGCCAAGGGGGGAATGTTTCCCACATCCATTCCCTGCGCCATCTGTACCATTTCCAATCCGTTATCCACGTTATCAAAAGCACTGGGATGGGCGATACCACTTAAGTAAGTGGCATCATCCGCCACCCGGGTCCGCCGCCAAATCATTTGTACCGCCGGAATCAGCAAACCATTATCTTCAAGCAGATCTTTCACCGCCGGTTTAAATGCGGCCATGGCATGAAAAAATTTATTGATCTCGTCAATTTCACTGCCGGAGGCCCCAACGGACTGGGTGACATAGGGAAACATGGCGAAGGACAAATCACGGGAAACTTCATCCGACGCGGCTACATCCCGCACGGCCGGATGAAAATAATGCTGATTCGCGCGGTACTGCGCATAATGGGCATTGGCACTTGATGAGGTCATGCCCCGAAAGCGGGTCATCCCCCACATGCCATTGTATCCCAGAGACGCATTTCCCAGGATATTGCGGGGGGCGTCGAGGGTTTGGGTTTCATACCCATATCCGCTAGTCGTACTGTCATAATCATTCAGTTGAGGGAAATCCACACGGCGAATGGTGGCATGGTCATCGTCGCGGTTCCGATACCAATCATCCCCGTTTCCGGCGGCAGTACCCGCATCCCATACGGCATTCAGGGCCGCACATTCAGGGGTTGTGGTCAATCGACAGGGTTTCGGATCTTGGGCATTTGCCAGCAAACTGCAGGTAACTAATCCGAAACAAACAGCTTTAGAAAAAGGTTTGATCATGGAATGAATGATGCACCCTGCTGGCAGTATATGTCAAGGGGAAATCACAAATGCCCCTGCTCTTCAGTGCCCCCTTACAACATCGGTGCGATCACCAATGCGACCACACTCATCAGTTTGATCAGAATATTCAGTGAAGGACCGGCGGTGTCTTTAAACGGATCCCCGACGGTATCCCCGATGACCGCGGCGTGATGGGCGTCGCTGCCCTTTCCACCGTAGTGTCCGCCTTCAATATATTTTTTGGCATTGTCCCAGGCTCCGCCGGCATTGGACATAAACAAGGCCAGCATCACTCCGGAAACGGTTACCCCGGCCAACAGACCGCCCAGCATTTCCGGTCCCCCGAAAAATCCCACCAATACCGGTGTCACCACCCCCAACAAGGCCGGCAACACCATCTCCCGAATCGCCGCCCGGGTGGAAATATCCACACATCGGGCATAATCGGCTTTGCCGGTTCCTTCGAGCAGACCGGGAATGTCTTTAAACTGCCGACGCACTTCTTCGATCATCGCAAAAGCGGCCCGTCCCACCGCCGCCATGGCCATGGAACTGAAAAGGTAAGGCAGCATCGCACCCATAAACAGCCCCACCATCACCAGAGGATCTGTGATCGAAATGGTATCCAGACCAACGGTGGCACGGAATGCCGCAAACAGGGCCAGAGCCGTCAGCGCAGCCGATCCAATGGCAAATCCCTTCCCAATCGCAGCCGTGGTGTTGCCCACCGCATCCAGCTTGTCCGTGCGCTCACGCACGTCGGGATCCATGCCCGACATTTCTGCAATGCCCCCCGCATTATCGGCAATGGGACCGTACGCATCCACCGCCAATTGAATCCCGGTGGTCACCAGCATGCCCAAAGCCCCAATAGCGATCCCGTACAACCCGGCAAATTTATTTGCGCAGATGATACCGGCCACAATAAACATAACCGGCAATGCGGTTGACGCCATGCCCACCCCCAAACCGGAAATCATGGTGGTGGCGGCGCCGGTTTGACATGCCTTGGCAATGCCTTTGACCGGAGCACGGGCATCGGAAGTGTAATACTCCGTAATCATGCCAATCGCGACCCCGGCCAGGAGTCCGCCGGCGGTGGCCATAAACAGATTAAGCCATTCATCCGGCAACAGAAATTTACATATTGGGGCCGTCAACAACAGCATGGCCGCAGCCGTACCGAAAGTTCCCATGTTCAGAGCTTTTTGAGGATCGCCGCCTTCTTTGGTGCGAACCAAAAAGGTGCCGCCAATCGACAGGATGATTCCCACTGCCGCCAGCAGCAGGGGCAACAAAACTTTGTTGATATCATTCATCGACGCCCCCAACACCATCGCCCCCAACAAACAGCCCACGTAAGATTCGAAAAGGTCTGCACCCATCCCCGCGACATCTCCCACGTTGTCCCCCACATTGTCAGCAATGGTCGCCGGATTCCGGGGATCATCTTCAGGAATTCCCGCTTCGACTTTCCCCACCAAATCCGCCCCCACATCGGCCGCTTTGGTAAAGATGCCGCCGCCCACCCGGGCAAACAATGCAATACTGCTGGCCCCCAGGGCAAAACCATTCAATACCGGCAAAACACTTTCCCGGAGATTGACGATTTCCGATCCCAAAACCCGGGTATAAATGATAAACAAGGAGGATAAACCCAACAGACCCAATCCCACCACGGTCAATCCCATCACCACCCCGCCGGAAAATGCAATTTGCAGTCCCGGGTTTAATCCTTTGCGCGCCCCTTCGGCCGTCCGGGTATTGGATGCCGTGGCCACCCGCATGCCAATGTATCCCGCCAAACCACTGCATACCGCGCCTGTAATAAATGAAACCGCAACCAGCCGAAGTGCACCCTGATTGCTCACCCCCAGCAATACCGCCACCACCAGAACAAACACCGCGAGCACTTTATATTCACAACGCAGAAAAGCCATGGCCCCTTCTTGAATGGCATTGCCTATCTCCTGAACCTTTTCAGATCCGGGGTCCTGCTTCATTATCCACCGACTCCGCAGAACCGCAAAACCCAAAGCCAAAACACTGCAAACAAGCGCCAGAACAGATAATTCTAATAACATAGTCTCTCCAAGTTGGATGTATTTTGTCCAAAAAGTAGAACTAAATCAAACGATTGTCTATTCGTTTTTACTATGTTTGAGGCATTTTTATATAATTAGAGCATTTTCGGTTTAATTTGATTTATTGCGGCTGTAAGTCGCACTCTCCAAAACCCGGTCCGTCAGGGCCGGGGCTAAATAGAAAAATACATTTGAGCCCTGTATGGGCGGCCCTCTATCTGCATGGCCTACCCGTGAGAGAGTCGCCCATACAGGGCTCACAATCGTTAGATCCCATTGTTCCCGGCCCTCACGGACCAGGCTTTGGAGATGCGTGCTTTCAGCACTAAACACCCTCCGTTAAATGACAAATCACCGTCAAATATAATAGAAACCGCTCTAGATCAGAAGATCTATCCCTTCACCGCACCGCTGGTCAAACCGGAGATAAACTCTTTCTGCAGCAACAGGAACAGCGCCATGACCGGGGCAATGGATAAAATCGTTCCGGCCATCAGCAGTCCGTACTCGGTTGAGTAAATACCTTTTAATTGGGCTATCGCCACGGCCAAGGGGAATTTGGAGGGCGTCTGCAACACAATCTGCGGACCGATAAAGTTGTTCCAGCATCCCAGAAAAGTGATGAGCAGGAAAGCCCCGAGCATGGGACGAACCATGGGCAGAATCATTTCGAAAAACAGCCGGATTTCTCCGCAACCATCGATGCGGGCGGATTCCATCAGTTCCGTCGGTACGGCGTTGAGCATGGATTGCCGGAAAAGGAACACCCCGAAAGCGGGGGCCAATCCGGGAAGAATGAGTCCCCAATAACTGTCCAATAATCCCAACTTAAACAGCAACTGATATCCGGGCGCCAACAACAGAGATCCCGGGATCACCAGGGCCATCAATACAATCCGGGTAAACAGCGTCCGGCATTTAAACTCAAATTTTGCCAGTGCATAGCCCCCCATCGCACAGAACAGGGTCGCAAACACCGCGGTCACCGAAGCATAAAAAACCGAATTCAGGAAACTGCGGGCAAAAGGAAATTCATTTCCGGCAAGCAGACGTTTAAAGTACTGTAGACTCATCATGTCCCAGGCCACTTTGCCGTTCCGGTATTCAATCAAATGCTCGTTACGCGCCTGATTCACCACATCCGCTCCCACCAATTCCGTGGCCGCAGAAATTTCCATTCCTTCACTCGGAAGGACCTGTGCCCACACTTTCCGAAGCTCGGGATTCTCAGGCGCTTCCATCATTTGCACATGGCGGACCCGGGGGATAAACTGGAAATCAAAATACACTTCCGGATTTCGTAGCGCGGCAAAACCCAACCAGATAAACGGGACCAATGTAATGCAGGCACAAACCGTTAACAAAACATAGGCCATTACCTGAGAGGACCGTTCAATAAATTTCATGGACATCATATTACAGTTCCTCCCGGGTGAGACGTCGATGCACGATGGCAATACCCATCAGGAAAATCGCCAGAATCCAGCCAATGGCGGAAGCGTACCCCAAATCGTTTTGTTCAAATCCGTTTTGATAGAGATACATCACCAAGGTGAGGCCCCGGTTTTCCGGCCCCGCCCCTCCGAGCAGAATAAACGGCAACTCAAACAGCTGCAAACTCCCGATAATCGATAACAGCACCACGAAGCCCGCCACCGGTTTGATCGCGGGTAAAATCACATGTACAAACCGTTGCACCGCATTGGCTCCGTCAATCATGGCCGCTTCAATTTGATCGCGGTTGATCGACTGAAGGGCGGCCAGGAAGTAAACCATGTTGAACCCCACATAGATCCACAACGAGGCAATAATCAATGCCGGCATCACATAACGCTGCAGCCAGAAAAATTCCGCGGGAAATCCGGGGATCACCTGGCGAAGCACTTCATTGACCAATCCGTCTCTGGCTCCCAGCAGCAGACCGAAAAGAATGGCCACAAAAACCAATCCCACCAGCGCGGGAGAGAAAAAGATCAGCCGGAAAAATCCTTTGGCCTTCACATCCGGACGGTTCAGAAGCAGTGCCAACCCCAGGGAAAGGGGCAATTGGATCATCACCGAAGCACAACTGTAGATCAGGGTATTTTTTACCGCGGTCCAGAAATCGGGATCGAGGAAAACATTTTTGAAATTATCCAAACCGACGAAGGTGCTGAATTGCGGTCCGTAGGACTGGAAGGCCGACATGGAAATCGAGCTCACCAGCGGGTACACCATAAATACAGAGAAAATCAAAAGGAAGGGCGCAATGAAGAAGTAAGGAACCCAGGCTGGATGGGTGCGGGATAAACTCATGGCTGATCCTCCATGGGGTTTAAGAAGGTGTTCCGTCGCATTTTGTTTTCGATAAGGGTTTGTGCCGTATCCAGCTCCGCCCGGGCCAGACTGAGGATATCTTCCACTTCGTGAACCCCCGCTTGCTGTGCTTCGCGGCGGGTGCGGATAAAGGCATTAATCATGGCTTGTTGCGCCATCACCATAAAGGCAGAAGGCACCCGTTGGGGAATATCGTTGGCGAGATCCAAATAGAAGCGGCCCACCGGCTGACCGGAGTAATAGGCAATCGGTTCGTCATAAAAATCTTCATCCCAGTTGTCGATTACCGGTGAAACAATCATCGCTTCTTTATAGAGCTTTTCAGCCACTTCAGTGCCCAAATAGAGCTTTTTGGCAAATTCCCAGGCGGCTTCAGGATGGGCGGCCCGCTTGGGAATACTCAACATCGTTCCCCCGGTACAACTGGTGCGGCGTCCCCCCGGCTCCCAGGCCGGAAGCGGCATCATTTTCATTTTCCCCGCTAAACCCGGAACATCCTGCTGCATCACCCCGGCATACCAATCCGGCATGAATTGAAAGATCACCCCTCCCTCCAAGCGCATCCGGTTTCCCTCCGCATCAAAACGGGGGACATTGACCCCGATCCGGGATGGGCCCGTGGTCCAATGCACCATCGTCGCCAATACCTTAATATTGATGTCTGAATTCATTGCCGGGGCTCCCGTAATATCGAAATACCACCCGCCCGCCTGTAGCAAGAGCATTTCAATCCCGAAATAATCCGTTTCCCACAAATCCAGCAGATAACGGTCCATGGTCCCGTCTCCATCAAAATCCCGCATCAGCGGGGTCAGGATCCGGACAAAATCCTCCCAGGTTTCGATGTCGTTCACATCGATGCCGGCGGCTTCCACAATATCCGCACGATATCCCAGCATCACCGGATGCATATCATGGGGCAAACCAAAGATCCGCCCTTCCCGGGTCCAGGGACTGAAAGAAGCCGGATTAATCCGCTTATCCAGTCCTTCCGCCTCCAGCAAGGGACGTAAATCCGTGAATCCAACCGCATCAATCGGACCGGAGAAGAAACGGGAAGCCATGGTCAATTGCACTTCCACCAAATCCGGCACCGGGGTGTCGGAAAGAACCCCGGAAAGCAGTCGCCGTTCCATGGCCCCGTAAGCAATTAAATCGCCGTTTACTTGAGGATCCCTGGCCTTTTCGAACTCCTCTTCATACATCACATAGTGATTTTTGGCGAACATCCAGAATTCAATCCCCTCTTCTTCCGGATCATGGCGCAGAAAAATCAAAAACGATGAAATCACCGCGAGGGTAAGAATAGTGAAACTTCCGGGGGATAAACTGTGGGGGAGCATAATCAGGAAGACTAATCGAAAATTCATCAAGTTGAAAGGACTAATTAAAGAAAGTTAAATAACTATCTTCCCCGGATCCGGTCCCGCCTTTTTGAAGCCTTTGTCCCTTTCTTTAAAAGAGGTATTTTTCCACTCACCCGGTTCAGATGCGGGATTCGGGCCGGGTAAAGCTCAGTTGTTCATCCAGCCAGGAATCCATTTGTAATACCGTTCGACGCTGCTTGACGCCCCCCTTTTCTGAAAGCGCCTGGGCGCGGCGGATCGATTTCAACAGCAGTCCGCGGGCCCCCGGGAGTCCGCCCTTCATCGCCCCGGCAATTCGGGATCGGTGAAGTTTGGGGAGGAAGCGTTGGAAAAGCTCGTCTTCCAAACTGTGAAACTGTCGATAGGTTCCGGGGTTTCCCTGTCGACCTGTCCGTCCAAGCAACTGACGGTCGATTCTGCCCGAGGCATTGCATTCCGCCATCATCACATGCAGTCCCCCCCTTTCCAGAACCTCTTCCGGCACATGAATATCCGTTCCGCGTCCGGCCATATTGGTGGCAATCGTCACCATGCCCGCCTCCCCCGCCCGGGAAACTATTTGGGCCTCTTCTTCGTGCCGCACCGCATTGAGAACTTGAGGACAAATTTCTGTTTCGGCAAAAAGTTCGGCCAGGCGTTCACTGTCGGACACCGTGCGGGTGCCGATCAATACCGCTCTTCCTTCCTCCGCCATTTCCCTGGCTTCGTCTACCATGGCCACGAATTTTTCTTCCCGCTCCACGTAAGTTTGCGCCCGGTTTTCTTTCCGGATGACCGGACGGTGGGTCGGAATCCGCAGGGTGGGCAGACGGTAAATATGCCAAAGTTCGCCTGCAGATTCCTGCGCGGTTCCACTAAAGGCCGACAGTCGCTGAAACAAGCGGAAGAAACGCTGAAAACTCATGCTCTCCATGGTCTCTGCAGGATCGCTAATCTCTAATCCGCACTTGGCTTCCACCGCCTGATGTAAGCCCTGCTTCCAGGTGCGACCGGGAAGAATCCGCCCGGTAAATTCGTCGATAATCTCAATCTTGTTTTCATCGGTGATCACAAAGTGGGTATCTTGAATAAAAAAATGTTCGGCCACCAGCGCCGTGATCACCAGTTCATTGCGGCGGTCATGGGAGCGCCAAACCGGGGGCATGCGGTGACTGTGTCGCTGCACCACTTCTTCACCCGCCGGGGTCAATCGAATATCCTTCCGCTTCCGGTCCAAAGTGAAATCCCGTCCCTGCATCAAGCTCAAAGCCAGTTCCCGGGCAATCGTACAGCAAGCACTAAAGGGCGCGTTGGCATAAGTTCGGCTGATCACCAAAGGGGTCACCGCTTCGTCGATGAGAACATTGTCCCCCTCATCAATGATCGCAGTGTGCAGTCCCCGCAATACCAATTCCCGTTCGTCCGCCTGCTCTTCCCGAACCAAAGCATGCATCAATCTTTGGGCGGGCGTAAAATCTGATCCCAGGCTTAAACGGTCCCGCAGAAAATCCGCCAACAACTGTTGGCTGGTGGTGTAGACCACCGGCGCTTCATATTGCTGTTTGCGGTCAGCCGGAGTGTGGGTGCCAATCACATGTCCCGCCCGCAATCCACAGAAAACATACAAGTCCTGCATGGTCTCCGCATCCCGTTCTGCCAAATAATCATTGGCGGTAATAATGTGACAGGGTTGCCCCTGCCATCCCGCCACAATGCCCGCGAGCGCAATGGTGAGCGTCTTGCCCTCCCCGGTCGCCATCTCCGCAAACAAGCCCTGCTCCACGGCCAAGGCCCCCATCAACTGTTCCTGATACGGAATCATTCCCAGCACTTCTTTGCTGGCGGCAGCCACACAGGCCAGGCTGCGCAGCTGCAGCGCGTGTGAAGATTTCCGGCGTCCCCGCAGTTGCGCATAAAGATTCTGAATCTCTTGCGTCAATGCTTCCCGGGAAAGATCCGCAAGTTCCCGGTCAAGAATGTCCCGAACCTTCTGCGCATCTCTTTTTAATTTCCGCAGCCGCGCCGGACGGCGCTTCAATCGGCCGATCATGGCATCCACCCCTTTGTCGATGCCCGTGGACAGCTTCCGCGGACTCCGCACCGCGTGGCGGTAATAACTTTGGGTGGGCGTGATCATAAGCGGTTTTGCACCAATTGACGGAGTTTGCGAACCGCCTGGTTCAGGAAAGGTTCCGGTTCCAAATAGAATCGAATGCGACCGGTTTGATAGGGGTAGATGGAGGGGGGGGCTTGCAACTGGGCGGTAACTAAAAAGAAACTTTCCAATGCACGAACGCCTTCTCCACCCTCCCGGCTCACTTCGATTTTCCCACCTCCCAACCAGCCCAAAGCGGCGGAGGGTAAATTTTGCTGTTGGGCCGGTTGCACTTCAAACGAGTTGACTTGCAGGGCCGTGGCCGCCTGTCCCGGGAAACGAATTTCAGCCCGGGCCTCCGGAAGATGCACCAACTCCGCGGCATCCTTCTGGGAAACCACCGCCAAAAATTCCATGCGCGATAATTCCATCACCCGTCCCACTTCGGTTCCTCTGGGCACCCAGGTTCCCAACATCTCAGTTAAAATGGGGGAAGTCCACGTACCGGAGATCGGCGCGCGAATCAATAAACCTTCCCTGCGCTTTTCCAGTTCGGCCAAGAGATACTGAAGCGTTTGTCCTTCCCGTTGCAAGGGTGTGATCAGTGGCAGGGTCCCTTCCTGGCGGGCCTGCTCCAGACGGGTTGCGGTTTCACCTAATAAATTTTGCGCACTCTGAATGCGCTGATCCAATTCATCATTCTGTAAACGGAAAAGCGGATCGCCCGCCATCACCGGCTGCGGGGAACGGGTGAACACTTCCGCCACAAAACCATCGGTAATGTTAATGACCTGCACATCTTCGTTCGCTTGAATGATACCGGGAGAGGTACTGCTCCGCGGAACCGGCACCAGAGACACACCCAGCACCAAAAAAAGCGCCAAGCCTGCGCTTACACTGACGGCACGTTTTCGACTGCGGTGTAGACGTTCGCTGAAGCTCAGGTATTTCAAAAGTTTGCCCAGAGGAACCACGAAATATAAGACCAAACAAAAGGCGGCAATGATCAGCCCCAAACCCAAAAAGCGGGTGGAAACCTGATAGACAATAAACCCGAGCAGGAAGACCCGGTAAATAAGCGACGCAATCCCGTAGAGGGTCAGCCAAAACATCTCCCGCCGGTTGTGTGCAGGCGAAATGGATGCCTCCACGCCGAACAAATGTGATTCAAAAAGATGTTTTAACTGCTGGGTGGCACGGCTGTAGAGATTGGGTAAATCCAACCCGTCCGAGAGCAAGTAATATCCGTCAAAACGCAACAGCGGATTTAAATTAAAGAGCATGGTGGAAACGGATGAAATAAACATCACGTTGTAGGCCAACCGACCCATCAACGTGTTTCCGGTATGCGCCCACACCACCGCCGCGATGGCCGCGATAAAAAATTCCACATACATTCCCGCCGCATCCACAATCATGCGGTGGCTTTTCGGACGGAAGGTCCAACTCGCAGAAGCATCCACATACGGCAGGGGTGTAAAAATCATCAGCATCACCCCGGTGTCATGCACATCCCCGCCAAAGCGTTTGCAGGCGAGTCCGTGGCCCATTTCGTGGAAGAGTTTAATTCCCACCATGCACAGGTACAACCAGCCAATATTTCCCGGCGCCAGGGCCGCTTCACTTTGCTCCACCAGCAGTCCAAAATGTTCGACCACTGTTTTTAAGCCGATAAAAATCATCCCCAGCCACAGCAGTGCTCCCCATCGGCTGAACAAAAATTCCGCCAAGGGCGACAAGGCCTTCAACAGACGGTTGGGGTCAAACAGCGGCAGGTGAATAAACAAAAAATTCACCATCTGTCCGCGCAGTTTTTTCTGCTTCTTTTTCCGGTAGCGGTCAAACAACTGGGCGCTGTCAGGGGCAAAGGTGGATTGAAAAAGATTATGTTGATAGAGCTGTGACAGCAGACGGATCACTTCCTCCTGGCCCGGTGCCTCATCCGGATAAAGTTCCAGACATGCTTCCCACACCTCTTCCACACTGCGGTCCCCCCGGAGCCGGGCAATAAAAGCCCAGGCCGCCGGACGCACCCGGAAAAACTCATGTTGAATGCGGTCGTGCAGGACATACCATACCTCGCCATGCACCACCTGTTTCCGGGCATTGACGGCCGGACTCAGGGCCACCACCTCGCGGGCGACGCGGTGCCAGGATTCGCTAAACATTCCTTGTGCCGGACTCATAAAATTTTAGAACCAGAGTTTGATACGGAGGAAGTCCACCGCTCGGTGACTGAAGATATAGATCGGGCTTCGGGTGCCCGCGTCCACTTTACACAATCCGGTCATTCCCGGCCGCCACCAATCCGCAGGGGCATCCACAATGCGGGCGCGCACCAGAAAACGGTTGCCATCCCGGTCCGGGACCGCCATCGGTTCAATCGATTCAATCTCAATTTCAAAAACCTCTTCCGGCCGGCTGGCAAAAGCGATGCGTCCTCCGGCCTGTAAATCAATTTCATGAATATCCCGTTCGTGAACTTTCAATTCCGCAAAAAGATCTTCCAATTGACTCAGGGTAAACAACGCCTCCCCTTTGGTCACCGGCGCCCCAATGCGTTTGTCCAAATCTCCCTGCACCACAAAGCCGTCCTGGGGTGCCCGGATTTCAGAACGGGCGAGTTGAAAGCGAACCAGATCCAGTTGTGCACCTGCCTGATCCGCTTGCGAAAGTGCAATCCGTACATCGGCGGGTGACGATTGGTTTCGCGCCACTTGTGCTTCACTCCGATGCCTTTCGATCATCGCCTCCAATTCCGCTTCATTCAACCGCAACTCGGAAGGATCCAAAGTTGCCAGCACCTCTCCTTCGCGCACCGCATCCCCCACCCGCGCACCGGTGCTCAGAATATAGCCTTCGAAAGGCGCGGGCAAATGACGCATCCGTGAAGGACGCAATTGGAAGGGTGCCTCCACCCGGTAAGGCATGGGAATCAAAAACCCTGCCGCCAATAATCCCATCACTCCCAGAATCCCCAATTTGACCCAGGTATGTTCACTCCCTACGACTTTGCCAAAACCTTTACGCCAGGCCGCAGCCCAGCGCGCACCGAACCAGCGGTCCGCCAGAAAGCGAAACTGTAAACGGGGTGCAACCAAATCGGCGGTCAAACGCAGGGCATTTAACTCGACCGTGCTGAAGGGTTTTTGCCGTTCCAAAGTCAGCACCGCAATCCCTTCATTCTCAACCCGCAAGGGCACGGATACCATCGCCCCTGCACCCACCAATCCCGCGTAGCGGTCATGCTCCCGGTCAATGGCCACTTGAGCACCGTCCCCGGGCCAAACGATTTCATCATCCTGGTCCCGGCATTCCTCCATGGCATTTACCAGGCTTTGCGACAGCTCGGTTTTGCGGTTGACCTTTTCGGTATGGCTGCAAGCGGTCAACCGGATATAAGGTCCTTTGGACATTCCCAGGGAAACCCGGTCCGCAGACAGCAAGGTCGAAAGTTCATTACATACCCGCATCCCCGCCGCCAGAAAGGCCGCATGCTCATCCACGGCCAGCGAAACCTGTAATGCACTTTGCAGGGGATGGTCTCCGGCCGCACTCTCTCTTCGGGAGACATCCCCGTCCTGATTCAGGCGTACCGTATCATAAGGATCCGCGCCGTAGATCAGGGGCGTATCAACCAACAACCGGCAATGACGCGGATCCGGATGGTAAAAATCTTCATCCCCATAACGCAAAAACACCACGGCCGACTCCAAGCTGTCGGTGACCAATTCGAGTGGCAGGGCTGCAACGCGCAACGCGCCCTCTTCCCGGGAGAGCAACCCGGGTTTTCCTTGAACGGCCCTCGCCTTCGCGGACATCTCCTGCAGAAGCCCCAACTGTGAAGCCAAACGCTGCCGGGTCTCTTCCGCATCCGGCCAATGGGCACAGGCCACCCACTCTTTCTCCGCCTCCTTTTCGCGAACCATCCAGACTGCAGAGGCCGCATTCAGTTGATCACAAAAAACCCGCAGCATTTCTGCCGGAAATAAATGGCTGGCCGACGGGAACCGCCAGAGTTGTTCAAGTTCGTCTTGAACTTTTGGTCTTGTAAAGGAATTAGACATAAGAGAAGAGAGTATCCATCATGCATTACCTATTTCAACGCTTTTGGCACTCCGTTTTTGCCTTCATTTCTCTTTCTTCATTTCTCTATGGGCAAGCCCCTGAATCCGCGAAGGCGGTGAACCACTTGGGTATGCAATTTCAGGTCATCGACAAAGACAGCCCTTTGTTCAGTATTTGGGAAACCCGGGTCGTGGACTACAAAACGTTTTCGGATGAAACCGGGCGGAAATGGGATGCCCCCGACTTCGAACAAACCGGGTTACACCCCGTGGTGAATGTGAGTTGGGGAGATGCTGTGGCTTTTTGCCGGTGGCTCACCCTGCGCGAGCAAACTGCGGGCACATTACCCGAAGGCGCACGGTACCGGCTGCCTACCAGCGCTGAATGGGACAAGGCCGCGGGCTTAAGCCCTGTAACCCCTCAAAACATGCATCGGGCAGACCTTATGGCCATCGAATACCCCTGGGGGGGAGATTGGCCTCCGCCCCGCAATGCAGGCAATTACCATCCCGATTTGAGAATAGACGATTACAATTTTACCGCCCCCGTAGGCAGTTTCACCCCAAGTGCATCCGGCCTCTACGATTTAGGGGGCAACGTCTGGGAATGGTGCATGGATCCTTACAACAACGCCTTGGATTTCAGGGTGCTGCGGGGCGCCTCCTGGCGCATGCGCACTCCCAGCGATCTGCAAACCCGCTTCCGGGTAGGGAACATCATGAACCTCCGCCTGGACACCTACGGTTTCCGGGTCGTATTGGAGATCCCGGCAGAACAGATGGATCAGACTCTGGAAAAAATGATACCCTCTAAAGACGAAGCCGAACCGCTTCCCTGAACTTACTCAGGTCGTTCCATCTCAATGCCGGCGTGTTCAAGCAATGTTCCGGTCTGTTGGTACAGCTCCAGCAGAGAACGTTGCTGATCCACCCGGCTGGCCAATTCCCGCATCATCGACTGCAGAAGATCATATTCGAGTTCCATCACCAGCAATTCGGATCCAATTCCTTTTTCCAGCGCTGATTTTGCCGCTTCCAGATTGGACTCCGCATTCTTCCGCGACTCCGCCGTCGCGCTCATCCGCATTTGACTCACCTTGACCGACGTTAAGCTCCGTTGGATTTCGTGATACAATTCTTGTTCGATCTGCTTAAGCTCCAATAAGGCTTGTTGCAACATCTTCTCGGTTTCACCCATCCGGCCTTTGGCTTCGTTATTGCCCAAAGGCACTTTCAAAACCAACCCGACCGCATATTCGTGTCCCTGGCCCCCAAAGGTTTCGCCAAAACTTCCACCGTAATCCTCGTCGATCCCGTTATAGCCAAAGGTCGCTTCCAAATCCAGACGGGGCAATTTCTGGTTCTTGTGGTAGCGCAATTCCACATTCATCTTTTCAATTTTTTCAGCCGCCATTTTGTAGGCGGGATTCATTTTGAGTGCGTCCGTCGCCAGCCCTGCAAAATCCTGTTCCGGCGCAACCAGTAACATGGAAGGTTCGGGAACGATCAAGGGTAGATCTGCGAAATCCGCGTCCTGACGGATACCCGCCTGCAAGTCTGTATTTTTTAAAAACAAGGTTTGCCGGGCCAACAACATGCGCTCCACCGTATAAACGTATTCAGTGCGGGCAGCCCGGATTTCCGCTTGGGACAACGCGCCCCGCTCCAACTGATCCTGTAAAGTTTCCACCGTCGCTTCCGCGATTTCCAATTCTTTTCTCGCCCCGCGGAAAGCCTGATACGCCATGAGCTGATCAAAATAGTCCAAAGAGATTTCCACCAGAATTTCTTCCACCCGCTGACGGAATTTCCACTGGGAAATCCGTTGGTCAATGGCCGCCACGGTCAGTTTGGATTTATTGACTCCGGGACCAAAATCTTTCAACAGAGGCTGGGTAAGCACGATGCCGGCAAAGGTTTTGTATTCCGTTTCAAACAATGCGGTGGCATTGTCGCGGGTCAGATCATTCTCCAACTGATTGGCGCGGAGACCCAGTTCATATTCGGTACCGGAGGTGAATTTTCCGATCAACTGCATTTCACTGCGAATATTATTTTCATCAAAGATCCGCGCTTCAGGATCCGTTTCATCCAGTTCAAATGTGGATCCGCCGGTGGAAACAAATTCCTGGGTACTTTGTGCAGTGGCCAAATCTTCACCCCGGACACTCATTTCAAATTCCGGATCAAAATTTCCGTTGGCGGCCTGGTAACGGTCGTCATAAATCCCCGGAACCAACGATCCAATCTGAATGTCCAAATTGTTGGTGAACGCCAATTGCAAAGCGGAGGATAAAGTGAGTGCCTCGGTGTTTCCCAGATCCAACATCTCCGGGGTGGCCTGTTGCCCAAACCCGGATGTCAGGAAACTTAAAGAGAATACGGCCGCACCCGCACGAAAGCTGTTGAGAGAAAAAAGAGTCATAAAAAGGTCCACGTTATTTTTTGAAAATTCCAAGCATCATCACCGGCAAGGCGGCGAAGGCCAATCGACTGCGGTCCAGCAGCCCCAATTTCACATCTTCAGAAATATGCTCATCCACCGCAGCAGATTCCGCAACCCAAACCGGTTGCAGTTCCGCTTCCGGCAACACCGTACTCACCTGAACCCGGGTCGTATCCTTGCTGGTTAGCGACGTGCCATCCGCCAAACGGATAATCAGTTGACTGAAGAAGCCCGGGGTGAATCCGGAGAGCGAATAAGGAGAGTAGCCGGTCTGTTCTGTGAACCATCGAATCCACAGATCCATCGGAATGGAGGAATCGGCCACTTGTCGCCAAAGGTCCACATCCAATCCGTTGAGGGCGACAATGCTGAATCCAAACGTATCCAGAAAAGCCTGTGCATCCATTTCCGTTACCCGCCCCTCCTCACCGGAGGCCAACAGTTCACGCGAAGAAAATATACTTTCAAAAGGATTAAAGAACAGCGTGCCCCGAATGCGGGTTTCCAGGATTTCAGCTTCACCGGACGTGAGAAGCAATCCGGTATCACCCAGGCTGCCCGCAGGCAGAATAAATTCCACATTGCCGAGGAAGAATTCTGACGGGAAGTCGAGTGCAAACAAATCGGCCTGGTCAATGGACAGTATACCGGCCTGATCCACCAGGTCGGAAAATGCGTTCACCACCAACAGGGTTCCGCTCGAATCCACCTGTAGTGAGATAGAACCGGTGCCGGAGATGGATCCGATGCCCCCGGTAAAGTCCATATCATCCGCCCGCAACATCACATTTCCGCGGGCATTCAACTGATCGATATTGAGCTTTGCGCTGTTGCGGACAATCAAAGACAGGTTGCCGGAACCCAGGTTGACCGAGTCCAGAGTCAGGTCCGCACCCCCCAACTGTTCGAAGAGCATGCTGCCCCCGCCATTGAACTGAGTGACCCTTACCGATCCACCCGCAAAGTTCCGCAACTGATTGGAACCGCCGGCAACGCTGTTGATGGTGCGTCCACTGATCTCAAGCGGATTCCCCTGGCCAATGCTGCCCGCCCGGAAGTCGAGCAGGTTGCCCCGGATATCGACTTGTGAATCCGAACCGAACTCAACCATCGAGCCTGCGGTAACAATCACATTGGCCTGACTTGCCGGATTACCCCCGCTAAAGGAATTGGCACCGGCGATAATCTGATCCGCAAACAACACGCCCCCTACCGTCAATTCAATGTTGTTGGCGCTTCCATCCGCAAGCGTACTTAAATCCAAGGCGGTAAGATTTTGTGCGACATTGATAAACAATCCGCCATTCGCAGACTCGGCAAAATCAAGGACCATACTGCCCGCCTCATCAAATCGAATATCGCCATTGGCCATTAAGGTCAGGGATTGAAACAGGGTTTCAATCGCATCCAGACTTCCAATGCCCGCAAAAGCATTCAAGAGGCCGTTGTCCGCACGTAAATCGATTCCGGCATCTGACGACAACTCTTCAATCCCGCCCCGTTCAGCAGTAAGAATTAAGTCGGCCGCACTTCCGCCGGTATACACCCGGTTCACCAGAATATCCCCATTGCCGGCAACCATGGTAATATCATTTCGATCGGAGTCCCTGAGACTCTCCACATCAACCGCCCGGATTTCGTTGCCGCTCAGAAGATCGATAAATCCATTAAAGGTATCCACATCCTGAAGCGTGATCCGGTCGGTTTCTTCCAGCTCAATATCGCCGGCAGAGAGGGAATGCGCAATCAATTCCTCAATCCAGGTTTCGAGGGCGCCTCCCCCTTCCTGTTGAATTGCACCTTCAATATTCAAAGTGACATTCCGGGCCTGCAGATCTTCCTCCACATCTCCGGGACCCGCTTCGAGTAAGGAGCCGCCAAAGGCATTGATGAAGAGATCATTGCCGCGAAGCGCTCCCGCCCGAATCAGATTCACCAAGGTATCGCCGGTGGCAGTGTCGATTATGATGTCGCCATTTTCAGTCGTCACCGAAGTGAGGAGAATACCATCGCTTTCGTTAAAGTCGATATTCCCCGCCACCGAAGAGCTGGCGATGAGTTCGTTAAAACTGGTTTCGATGGGTCGAAGGCTGCCAATGCCGCCGGTCGCGGTAAGCGTGGCCACATCGGCGATTAAATCTGCAGTACCGTCTTCGGGTGACGTTTCCTGAATGCCGCCCGCATCGGCGGTGAGGAACAAATCCCCGCTTCCGAACCCGGCAGAAATCAGATTCACCAGAATGTCCCCGGTGGTGGTGCGGAAAGTGATGTCGTTGACATCGCTGTCGGTGAGACTCTGCACATCGGTGGCCGTGAGTTGTCCGCCACTGCGAATATTCATAAAGCCGTTGACGGTGTCCACATCCTGAAGAATCAGTGCATCCACTTCGTCGAGTTCGATCTCACCGTTCGTGGTGAGGTGGGCAATCAGATCTTCAATCCAGGTTTCGAGGGCTCCCCCGCCCTGCTCTTGAAGTGAACCATCGATGTTCAAGGTCACGTTCCGGGCCTGCAGATCGGCTGCGGCATCCGCACCGGATTCGAGCAAAGAGCCTCCGAAGGCATTGAGGAAGAGATCACTGCCGCGGGTCGCTCCCGCCCGGATCAGATTCACCAAGGTGTCGCCGGTCGCGGTATCCAAAATGATGTCGCCATTTTCAGTCGTCACCGAAGTGAGGAGAATGCCATCCGTTTCATTCAGGTCGATACTGCCCGCAAACGTGGAGCTGGCAGTGAGTTCATTAAAGCTGGTTTCGAGTCCCCGGAAACTTCCGATGCCGGCGGACGCCGTCAGCGTTGCCACATCGGCAATCAGATCGACATCGGGATCGTTATCCGCAACTTCATAAATCCCACCCGCATCGGCGCGTATATTTAAATCGTTGAACAACAAACCGGCATCCACCAGATCGATCAAAATATCACCCGCCGTCGCGTGCAAATGAATATCGAAAGTGGATACCTGAGCAATATCCGTTAACACCCGCACCCGTTCCGCAGTCATGGTGCCACCACTGGTAAAATCAATGGATCCGTTTTCGGCGGTGAGGCTTTCGATCACCACCTCATCATCTTCGAGAACACTTATATTGCCGAGGATGTTGGAGACGCCGCGAAAACGACTGATTCCGGTGAGCAAATCCATGCGCCCATAGGAAATGGCGTTAAATAAATTTGCCCGGACTTTTGCCAGAGGAAAAAGAACCGTATCCGCCATTTCAATTCGACCGGCGGCAGTCAGACTTACATCCTGGGTACCTGCAGCACCCGCGCGGATGGTGCCCACTTCCACATTTCCACCCTTGGTGATTAATCCGGTCACCCCATCAAATTCACCGGCGGTGATATCGAGCTTGCCATCGCCATCGAGCGAGAAGGTGACGTAGCGGCCCATGCCGCTGGTGGTGTCGTTGAGCGCCGTGACGATATCATCGATGGTCTCGCCGGTGACCATCGGAATGGTAGCTGCCAGTGACAGAATGGCGATGATCGCTTTATCGGAAATG
>CAKZLZ010000204.1 GCA_937127435.1 uncultured Verrucomicrobiota bacterium
CGCAGGCCACCGCACAGGCGGGGCCCTGGGTATGATCCATTTCGTAAATGCCGACGCCGGCTTCGGGAGTGACTTTGGGACTGGCCATTTCCAGTAAATTAAACTGGGAGGCGACTTGGAAGCAGGCGCCTGCGTTTGCGGGGGCCGCATGCAGGGCCTTTGCGTCTCCGACGACTTCATCTAATCGCAAAGTTCCCGGGGAGGGCGGATGGGCATTAAATTGATGTCTGAGTTCCTGCAGGGATGGGGTGGATAAAGTTCCGCAGTGGAATTTTCCCCCATTTACAGCGGAATGCAGCCATCCCGGGGAGGACGTTAACTGTTGATAGATTGTTTGAGGATTGTCTTCTGAAAACCCGGTGAGTGCATCAAACCATGACATGCTGGACTATTGAGAGGGGAGAGACTTTTGGCAAGTCTTGCTTGGGGTGGATGTTGGGGAGAATATTCCGTTCACCCCGCAAGCGGGACTCCGGTGATTAGGGGGGGCGGGTCCTTTTCGGGATATGAGGATCGCCCCCCAAGGGGGACTCCCTTTGCTTCGGATTGGCTCTGCCAGGGAGCTCCCTTTAAAAGGCACAGCACAGGATGTGGGGGAGCCGAACCACGCCTTCGTCGTTTGATGTTGAGTGTTGGATGTTGGACGTTCGGATTTTCTTTTTTAATCAGGCAGAGAATGGTTGTGACGTGAACATCGAACATCCAACAACGAACATCCAACTTTGAAGTTTTTGGAGAGAAACCCTTCGGCGTTCGATGTTGAGTGTTGAATGTTGGACGTTCGCTTTCTTCCCGGCCGTTTAATTCTTCACGGCTCTCGGATTGCGGATCTCTTCCACCATCGCCTGAATTTCTGCGGAGGGGGGAGGGGTGAGATATGAAATTGTCAGGGTAATGACAAAGTTCAGAATCATGCCCACGAAGCCGATTCCTTCGGGAGAAATCCCCAGCCAATAATTCGTGTGATCCGCAAAGAATTGGAAATAGGTGATGTACCCGAAGGTGAAGGTAATGCCGCAAATCATTCCCGGGATCGCGCCGAATTTATTGACGCGTTTAAAGAAGATGCCCATAAGAATGGTGGGGAAGAACGATGAAGCGGCCAGTCCGAAAGCGAAGGCTACGGTTTTGGCCACAATGGCGGAGGGGGGATTGATGCCGAAATAGGCTGCAATCAACAGCGAGACAAAGGATGCCAGCCGCGCATAGAGGACTTCCTGTTTGTCGGTCATTGTGGGATGAATCACCTTTTTCATCAGGTCGTGGGAAATTGAGGTCGAAAGGACCAGTAACAATCCCGCCGCTGTGGATAAAGCGGCGGCGACACAACCGGCCATCACCAAGGCGATTACCCAGCGGGGAAGTCCCGCCATTTCGGGGTTGGCCATCACCAAAATATCCCGGTCGTAATACACTTCGTTGGCGTTGGCGGTCAGAGGGTTGGTGAGAATGCGTTCCCCGGATACGCCCCGTTCGCCACTGAATTCAGGCACCCGGCCTTCAAAAACGTCTCCGGCCTGGTGCTGAAGAATGCCGTCCTGGTTTTTGTCGACCCAGGCAATGAGTCCGCGGTCTTCCCAGTTGTTGAACCATTCCGGCACTTCGTTGTAGCTGGAGAGATGAACTTCGTTCATAAAGTTGGTTCGGGCGAAGGCGCCAATCGCCGGAGCGGTAAGATAAATCACAGCGATACAGGCCAGGGTCCAGCAGGCGGAGGAACGAACGGCTTTTACACTTTTCACGGTGAAGAAGCGGACAATCACATGCGGAAGTCCGGCGGTACCGCACATCAGGGCCGCGGTGATGCAGAACATATCCAACTTGCTGAGACTGCCATCGGTATACTTGGGAAAACCCAGATCCACATTCAGTTGATTTAATTTTTCCAACAGGGGAATGGCGGCTTCAGCGCCGTCTTGGGTGTAATTCCCGATCAGACCCAGTTGAGGAATCACGTTTCCGGTGAGTAAGAGAGAAATAAACACCGCAGGAATGGTGTAGGCAAAGATCATGACGACATATTGGGCCACCTGAGTGTAGGTAATCCCTTTCATACCGCCGAGACCGGCGTAGAAAAAGACGATGGCGGATCCAATGAGGACGCCGGTCGCGATTTCGATTTCAAACAGGCGGGAAAAGACCAGTCCTACACCGCGCATTTGTCCCATAATGTAGGTCATGCAGATAAAGATGGCACAGACCACGCCCACCAACCGGGCGGTGGTGGACTCAAAACGGTCTCCGAGGAAATCGACGACTGTTACCTTTCCAAATTTCCGGAGGTAGGGGACGATCAGGGTGGTGAGGAGTACAAATCCACCTGTCCAGCCCATCAAAAACCGTGAGGCATTGTATCCGCTGGCGGCAATGCCTCCGGCCATGGAAATAAAGGTGGCGGCAGACATCCAGTCCGCGGCGGTGGCCATTCCGTTGGCAAAAGAAGAGACCCCGCCACCGGCGACGTAATATTCTTTAGTGGATCCGGCTTTGGACCGGAAGGCGATGCCAATGTACAGCGCAAAAGATAAACCAATAAAAAGGTAGTTCCAAAGTTCCTGACTCATGCCTCATCCTCCAATCCATGGGTTTTGTCCAAACGGTTCATCAAAAACCGATAAAGGAGTAACAGGCCGACAAAGGACAGGATAGATCCCTGTTGTGCCATCCAAAAACCGAAGGGAGCACCCCCAACTGAAGGCATGGATTCATCCAGAAATTCACGGAACAAAACGCCGCAACCTAGTGAAACTAAAAACCATATCAGCAAAATGCTGAGCACAATACGAATACTTGCGTGCCAATGGGCACTTTGGGCTGTCTGTTCTTTCATGATGTCTCCTCGGGTGGAACCGCCTATCAAATAACGGCATTCCTAGAGTTACCACGACTTGTCCGCTTTTTGCAAGGGGATTTATTTGGTATCAAAATGATGAGAAACATGCCCCCGGATGGTGGGCAACGCAGTAAGCCCGGGGTAAAGGAGGAACGA
>CAKZLZ010000205.1 GCA_937127435.1 uncultured Verrucomicrobiota bacterium
GATCCAGGGCTGTATAAACACAAAGAAGTCCGTACGGAGTGTCAGCATGGCTAAGGTTCACCACCATATTCCCTCCTTGCAAACGCCCCTTTGCCAGTGGACATAATTTACATTCCTTGTCCCAATCCAGGGCGAGCACTTTCACCCCTTCTTCCATGGCCATGGTAATACACTGCGGTGGCTCTCCCTTTTTCAGTTTTTCGACAATGGATTGAAATACCTCATCTGAAAGCCCCGCGTTCGCATAAACCATTTCTCCGGATTCCAAATCTTCCAGTATGATCCAAGCCCCCAAAAAACCCCTCGAACTCACCAATAATTCACAAACTTCATTTATCAGAAGTTGCCGGTCTTTTTCCCTGACAATTAATTTATTAATATTGCGTATCGAATTCAACAAGGCGTTGAGATGTGCCTCCCTTTCCTGTGAATCTTCCGCCTCTTTTTCAGCCAGCAAACGTTGCTTCCTGTTCGTCGCTTCCCTGAGTTCACGTCGAACAACGGGAACCAACCGTTTCAAAGAATCTTTGAGTAGAAAATCCGCGGCCCCCACCCGCATCAACTCCACCGCTGTTTCTTCACCAATGGAACCCGAAATTACCACAAAGGGGATATCATTCCCTTCATCTTTTAACACCGCAATCGCGGTATGCCCTAAAAAATTAGGCATACGGAAATCCGATAAAATAATATCCCAACGTTGCTTTTGCAGCGCCTCCCTGAATGCATCCGCATTCTCCACCCGTTGCCATTCAGGTTGGAATCCCCCCTTGCGAAGCTCACGCAGGATCAGCTGCGTGTCGTCTTCAGAATCCTCGACGATCAGTACATGTAACAATTCAAATTCTTCCATGTTCACTCCGTTATTTAAACAGTTCCTGTCTCATGATTCAGGATTGTATGGAGGGTCTGCGGTTGAGCACCACCCAGTACAAGCCCAGTTGCCGAATGGCATCCGAGAACTGCTGAAAATCAACCGGTTTCTGAACATAACTGTTACATCCATTGGTGTAACTCTGTACCAAATCAGACTCCTCAGTCGAAGTGGTCAGAATCACCACCGGTAAAAATTTTGTACGTTCATCCGCCCGGATGCGGCGCAAAACTTCATGACCGTCAATTTTGGGAAGATTTAAATCCAACAGAACCAGTCCCGGTAAATCTTTCAACTCCCGGTCCGCATACTCTCCCTCCGCAAAAAGATACGCCAGCGCTTCCGCACCGTCCCTGACCACCACCAGTTCATTCGAAATGTTATTCTTTTCAAAAGCCCGGAGGGTCAGTTTTACATCATCAGGATTATCCTCAACCAACAGAATGACAGTACTATTCTCCATGCGGTCTTTCCTCTTTATGGTATTTTAAAAAAATGATTTTCATTATGGCCTAAGCGCAGGTTTTAAAAAACAAAATAACCTGAATAAAATTTTAAGGTTCAGGTCTCCAGGGTCAAGTAGAGTGAGGCTCCCGCACCCACCTGTCCTTCCGCCCAGACCAGACCTCCCTGACGCTGAACCGCACGGATCACTGTCGCCAAACCGATCCCGGTGCCTTCAAATTCAGACAGCGAATGCAATCGCTGAAAAGCACCAAACAACTTGTCGGCATAGGCCATGTCAAATCCAACCCCGTTATCCTTCACGTAAATAATTTTCCTGTTCCCGGCCAGATCGGCATGCGGTCTGTCCAGCGAATCATTCCTTGCCGTCCCCACCTCAATCTTTGCTTTATCCGTATTCCGGCTGAATTTCCAGGCGTTGTTTATCAAATTCTCCATCACCAGCCTCAGTAGCCGCGGATCCCCCTCCACTGCGAGGTCCTTACCAATGACCATCTCTACTACCCGTTCCGGGTCCTGTTCCTGTAGGGAGGACAGGGCCTGCAACGCCAGCTCCCCAAGGTCTACGGTCCGGTTTTCCAACTGCCAACGGCTGATGCGTGAGAGTTGCAGAAGATCATTGATCAAGCCTCCCATTCGCTGGGCTGCGGCCCGGATTCGCTGTAAATAATCTTGGCCCTCTTTATCCAAAACCTCTCCGTAGTCCTCGAGCAACGCCTGACTGAATCCATCGATACTCCGCAACGGAGAGCGCAAATCATGACTTACCGAATAAGAGAAGGCCTCGAGTTCCCGGTTGGAGGCCTGTAGTTTAAGCGAGGACGCCCTTAACGCTTTCTCGGAGCGGATGCGTTCCGTCACATTATTCGCCATCAACATGAGATGAGGTTGTTCATCAACTACAAAGCGTGCAAAACGCACAAAGATCACCACCTCTTTTCCACCAGGCGTGGTGAGAGACACCGTCTCCCGCTGCGACTCCCCGGAATCAAGACAGCTTTGCGCCAAGCGGGGAAAAGCGGAAGCCCCCCCATCCAGAAAATCATGCAAATTCCGTGCTAAAAGTTGCTCCCGGCTCTCACCCACAAGTTTGGCCATGTGCTTGTTGACACTCTCACACTGCCCGTCGGATCTAAAAGTTACAATCCCCATCGGCGCAGTTTCCAGGATGGTATGGCTGAAGCGGTTCAGATTCTCCAGTTCAGCGGCCCGGACCTCGACCAACTCCTCCAGATGCTCGCGATACTTACGTAACTCCTCATCCTTGTGTTTTTTCTCCGTGATATCTTTATCCACCCCCCGGTATCCCAGCAGCTCCCCTTCATCGTTGAAGACCGGCACGGCATTGGTCAACAGATAGACCCTCCTGCCGTTCTTGGATACTATTTGGGTTTCCAGCTCAAGCATCGTTTTTTTTTCCAGGGTAAATTCCCTGAATATGGGTCCGAACCTTTCCGCCTCCTCTTCATCCTTCAGTTCAAAGACCTGCATGCCCACAATTTCTTCAGGTTGGTAGCCGGTAATCTGCGCCACTTCACCGGCCGCGAAGATGAACCTTCCCTCCGCATCACATTCCCATACCCAATCTCCGGAGCTGAGCGCAATATCCTCAAAGCGTTTTTCAGATAAGAGCAGTGCATTTTCAGCCGCCAGCCGCTCCGTGATATCCGTAATAAACGCGTAATAAAACTGAACGGCACCTGCCGGATCTTTGCAAACATGCACCAACATTTCAATGGGAACCCGCCGACCGTCTTTGTGTAGATACTCTTTCCGGTACCGAACCGGTTTTCCGGACTCACTGAGTCCCCGTAAAGCCGCCTGCTCACGGTCCTTCCATTCCGGGGGAGTCAACACCTCATTCCAGTCGATGACCCTTAACTCCTCCATGCTGTAGCCCGTGAGCGTGCAAAAAGCGGCATTGCACAAGCCCAGCCTTCCGTCCGGATAGCCCACGCCCACCGGTTGCTCGGATTTTTCGATTATGTCGGACAGCTCTTCCTGGCGTTTTGTCACCTGACGGATCCTCTCTTCCGCTTCTTTGTGTTCCGTAATGTCCTGAAAGGTTCCCCGCACCATCACAACTTCATCCGCCTTCATCTTCGGCCGGCCAATGGTCCGCACCCATTTCCGAACGCCTTTTGCCGTCACCAGTTCAAGTTCAAGGTCGTACGGCTTCCCAAATTTTATGGCTTCCTCCACCGCCTGATCAATTAGAATCCGGGATTTTCCTTGGTAAAAACTCAAGCCCTTTTCCATTGAAGTTTCATCTTTCGGATCCAGATCGTGAATCCTCGCCACTTCCGCCGTCCACGATCCCTTGCCCGTAAAGGGATCAAACTCCCATCCCCCCACATGGGCGATCCGGCCCATCTGACGCAACAACCCGTCGTTTTTTTTCAGTTGGGCTTCCGCTTCAATCCGCTGATCCAGTGTGCGCTGCAATTCTTCCTGCTGGATACTCAGCCGCTCAAACACCCTTCCCATCAGCCAGCCCCCGCCCACCAAAAGACAGGAAATCAGCAAACCCACCGTTTCAGCACTCAGGTTTATGCCCTCAACATCCGACTGTACAGCGTGCACCAACGTAATCAGCCGCCGCAGGGCCATCAGCAGGAAGGCAATACAGATCATCAGCCAGGCGAGGGTGTTCTTCAACCTGCGAACTTTGAGAAACGCCAAGGCCGCCGCCGCCAATTGCAGTAGAATCGAAATGCACAGAATCAGCATGCGTTCAGTTTACCTTGAGGAATTTGGTTCAGTTTTTTCAACATCCGTCTTTGTCCTTTCAATCTGGATCCCCATTTCGCTGTGTATCATAAAAGAAACAGGGGGATCCGCATTTTGAAATATTGACCACAGATCCAATAAATAAAACCTCTTTTCGGCATTTAAACAACCTTAATATTTCCACAGACTAAAAAACTCCAAGTCCCCGCTCCGGATGTAAACCGGTCATTTCAAAATTTTCCCGGGGAAGATCCCGCATATCGACCCTGGATGTTCTGCGAACATTCACCGCAATCCACCATCCATTCTTGCATCCCCGCCTCCTCTACGCTATCAGAAGCACATGAAAATTTTATTTGTAGGCGATATAATGGGTTCCGCGGGTCGTAAGGCATTTATGGACATTGCCATCCCCATGAAACAACAGGGTGAAGTCGATGTCATCATCGTTAATGGTGAAAACGCGGCCAACGGCAAAGGGATCAATCCCGACATGGCCGCCAAGTTTCTCGATGCGGGTGCGGATGTGATCACCCTTGGAGACCATACCTACGATCAGCGTCAGATCATGAACTATCTGAATGAAGAGAACCGGATTCTGCGCCCCGCCAATTTTGCACCCGGCACCCCGGGCAAAGGATGGGTCACCGTACAAACTTCAGCCGGCGCGCTTACCGTAATCAATCTCATCGGACGCGTCTTCCTGAATCCCAGCGACTGCCCTTTCCGTACCGTCGACAAAATCCTCAAACTTGCCCCCAAGAATCAGCCCATCTTTGTGGATATGCATGCCGAAGCCACTTCTGAAAAAATGGCTATGGGATGGCATTTGGCCGGGCGCGTTTCCGCGGTGGTCGGCACCCACACCCACATTCAAACCTCCGACGCCCGTATTCTCAACGACCACACGGCCTACCTGACCGATGCCGGCATGACCGGTTCCAAAGATTCGGTCATTGGTTGCGAACGTGAAGCCGTTCTAAAACGTTTTCTCACCGGTCTGCCCGTGCGTTTTGAACCGGCGGATAAAAACGTCTCTCTGGAAGGATTCCGGGTGGACTGCGACCGGACCGGCAAAGCAACCCTCGCGGAGCACGTGCGCATCCAGCATGAAAGCTGAAGAACCTTTTCAGCGAAAGGTTTTAAGCGTCCGGGAAGTCACCGGACAAGTCCGGCAATTGCTCGAACGCAGCATCGGACGGGTGTGGATCGAAGGGGAATGCTCCAACGTTTCCACCCCGAATTCGGGTCATATTTACTTCACCCTCAAAGACGAAAACGCCCAGATTCAGGCGGCATGGTTTAAGGGCCGCCGTTCACCTGAGGCCCTGGTCCCCAAAGACGGGATGAAAATCCGGGCCTACGGACTCATTACCGCCTACGAACGCGGCAGCCAAATTCAAATTCTGGTGGAAGAAGCTGAAGACAGCGGATTGGGCGACTTGCAAAAACGCTTCGAAATTCTCAAACAAAAACTCAAAGCCGAAGGCCTGTTTGAGCAAGAAAGAAAAAAGAAACTTCCTCTTTTACCCGCCAGAATCGGTATCGTGACGTCCCCCACCGGCGCCGCCATCCGGGACATGTTACAAGTGCTCAACCGGCGCTTTCCCGATCGCCAGGTCCTGATTGCCCCGGTGCCGGTTCAAGGCCAAGCAGCCGCGGCCAGCATCGCCCGGGCCATCGACTATTTTGACCAGGCCCAAAATGTGGATGTGGTCATCATCGGACGCGGCGGCGGATCTCTGGAAGATCTTTGGGCCTTTAATGAAGAAGTGGTGGCCCGCGCCATCGCCAAATGTACCCTGCCCCTTATTTCAGCTGTCGGCCACGAAGTGGATTTCACCATCAGCGATTTTGTAGCCGATCTCCGCGCGCCCACCCCCTCCGCCGCCGCGGAATTGGTGATTGGACAAAAACAGGATTTTGAAAGCAAGATTTCCCGCTTCGATCAACGCCTGCAAAGTTCCCTCAACCAAAAACGTTTGCAGTTGCGCAATCGCCTGAACGAATTGCGCAGCCATAAACTTTTTCATGAACCCCTGCATTTGGTTGCCGGATACCGTCAAAAAATTGGACGCTTTGAAGACCGCATGCAACGGGCATTGCTGCGGGAGGTTCAAGTTCCCCAACGCCAACTCTCCGAACAGCGCCTCCAGCTTCGACACAATCTGGAGCACCGGATACGCGAAACCCAGCGACAAGTGGACGACTTGGATCAACAGCAGGCCCGACTGATACAAAACCGCATCGAGCAACAACGCAACCGGCTGTCCGCCTTTGAGCAACAACTCAATGCCCTCAATCCCTACCAGGTTCTCCGGCGGGGTTTCAGCATTACCCGGGATGAAAAGGGCAACGTCATCAGCGAAATAAAAAACCTCAAGCCGGGCCTCAAACTCGAAACCCTTACCCACCACGGAAAACTACACTCCACCCTGGATAAGGCGACGTCATCCGATTCCTAAATAACTATTCAAATCAAACTTGTCCGCTGTGAAAATAAAAATCATTCTTCCGTTACTCGCCCTTTTATTCCCGGTCATGGCCCATGCCCATTCCATTGAGAACGGAAGCGGATTTTTAGCAGGCATAAGCCACCCGGTACTCGGATTTGATCACTTGCTGGCCATGGTCAGCGTGGGCATCCTCAGCACTCAAATGGGAGGAAAAGCGATCTGGACCGTGCCCCTTACTTTCATCGGCGTCATGGTGCTGGGCGGTTGGTGGGGCATGCAGGGTACCGGGCTCGCGCCCGTAGAACTGGGGATTTCATTTTCAGTGTTTGCACTCGGCCTGGCTCTCGCCATCGAGAAAAAACTTCCCCAGGGATTCACCCTGCTTTTCGTGGGAATTTTCGCTCTGTTTCATGGCTATGCCCACGGTTTGGAAATGCCCGGTATCGCCCAGCCCGCATTGTATACCGCCGGGTTCATCACCGGGACCGCAGGCATTCATATCATCGGTATACTTCTGGGCATCATTTTCATGGGGATAAGGAATGGGGACCGCTTTTTACGCTACGTCGGTGCGGGCATCGCCGGAATTGGAGTTCATCTCTTGATCCAATAAGGGTGATCACAAAAAAAGCCACGGAAGAAACCCCTCCGTGGCTTTGGCTCTTTGTGGGGATAAACCCTCACATCGATTTTAGTAGCGGTAATGATCCGGTTTGTAGGGACCTTCCTGGGGAAGACCCAGGTACTTGGCCTGCTTTTCGCTCAGGGTGTCCAGTTTGACATTCAAACGCGGAAGATGCAAACGGGCCACTTCTTCGTCCAAGTGTTTGGGCAACACGTAGAGTCCAACCGGATATTTTTCCGTATCCTGAAACAACTCAATCTGTGCCAGTACCTGATTGGTAAAGCTGTTGGACATCACGAAGCTGGGATGACCGGTGGCACAGCCCAGGTTCATCAGACGGCCTTCAGCCAACATCACAATCTTGTTGCCACTGGGCAAAGTGATTTGATCGACCTGGGCTTTAATGTTGTTCCACTCATATTTTTTCATGGCGGCAACCTGAATTTCACTGTCGAAGTGTCCGATGTTACAAACCACCGCGCCTTCGCGCATTTGCAGCATGTGTTCTTCGGTGATGACATCACAGCAACCGGTGGTGGTCACAAAGATATCCCCTTCCTGACAAGCTTCGGCCATGGTGGTCACTTCGTACCCGTCCATTACCGCCTGCAAAGCGCAGATGGGATCGATTTCAGTCACGATCACCCGGGCACCTTGACCGCGCAACGCTTCGGCACAGCCTTTGCCCACGTCACCGTATCCGGCGACCACGGAAACTTTTCCGCCCATCAAAATGTCAGTGGCACGGCAAATCCCATCGGGAAGAGAATGACGGCATCCGTATTTGTTATCAAATTTGGACTTGGTCACCGCATCGTTCACATTAAATGCGGGGAAGAGCAATTCGCCTTTGGCATGCATCTGATACAAACGGTGAACGCCGGTGGTGGTTTCTTCTGAAACCCCTTTAATGGACGCGGCCAGTTTGGCGAAACGTCCGGGGGTTTTGGCCACCGCTTTACGCAACTGGGCGTAGAGGACTTCCTCCTCTTCGCTTTCGGGTTCGACATCCAACACGGTGATGTCTTTTTCCGCTTTGGCGCCGAGATGTACAAACAAAGTGGCGTCGCCACCGTCATCCAAAATCATATTGGGATAAACGTCATCGCCCCAATCCAAAATCTTGTCGGTGTATTCCCAGTACTCTTCCAGGGTTTCGCCTTTGACCGCAAATACAGGTGTACCGGTCGCGGCAATCGCAGCCGCGGCTTCGTCCTGGGTTGAATAAATATTGCAACTGGCCCAGCGCACTTCAGCCCCCAGTGCCTGCAAGGTCTCGATCAACATGGCGGTCTGAATGGTCATGTGCAGGGAACCGGCAATGCGGGCACCTTTCAAGGGCTGACTTTTTCCGTACTGTTCACGAAGCGCCATCAATCCGGGCATTTCGTTTTCTGACAAGTCCATTTCTTTGCGTCCGTAAGCCGCAAGTGCGATATCTTTAATGATGTAATCGGTTTTTGAATCGATTGTGTCGGTCATATTCTGTCCTTCAGGTTTATTTATTTTTAAGTGCTGTCATTAGTAAAACGGGCAAGTCCGGCGTGGCACCGGGCAACTGTGCACCCTTGCCACTGACCAATCCGGCCTTTTCAAAATAGGTTTTCAGTTCCCCGGGTTCAAACCCCAACCAGAGATCGGCATATTGTTCACGCACCCACTCCTGTTCGTGGGCAACCAGATCTAAAACCACCAGCCGGCCTCCGGGCCGCAAACAACGCGCCGCTTCCCGAATCGCCGCTTGAGGCTGCGCCGCGTGATGGAGGGCCTGACTGATAAACACCACATCCATTTCCCCATCGCCAATAGGAAGATTTTCCAAATCTCCTTCCAGGGTCAAAACCCTTTCCCCGACCCCGGCCTCATCCGCAATATTCCGCAGCGTCATTAACATCCGCGGAGACAAATCCACCGCAACAACCTGCTCACAAAACCGGGCCAACTGTAACGTCAAAGCTCCTTCCCCGGCACCGACATCCGCCACTTTGCATCCTGAAAATCCAATCGCCAGCGCAGCAGCCACTGCAGACCATCCGCCCCCCGGCTCGGTGAGCGATCCATAGCGGCCGGCCATATCATCAAAAAAGTCGCGGTTGCGGGAAATACGTTCGTCCAATATTAGACGGACAGAAGCTTTGTCTTCGTTTGCACCCGGAATTTGAGACAAACTGCGGTCAATCACCTGATGCAAATCGGAGTCGGAAAAAGCGGGACCGCGGTGATAAAAAACCGAGGTGCCATTCCGACGGGTGTCCAACAATCCGCATTCCCGTAGAGGTTTGAGATGACGGCTTACAGTTGATTGTGGCAAGCCCAACACCCGCACCAGTTCAGCAACCGACAATTCCGCTTGCGAAACCGCCCGTAAAATGCGTAAACGACACTCATCACTGAGTGCTTTAAATAAATTGAGGTTGGGGGTTGTTGCTTCCATCTGTATTTCCGGATAAACGAATATATACAGGTTTGTTGGGATTGCAAACGGAAAAACAGCATCCAAACGGAGATTGTCTATTGTGAGTATTTGGGTAGACAGATTAAAACCGCCAGTGGGCGACAATAATTTTAAGGAAGATTTGATATGGCTACAAAGAAAAAAGGTTTAGGACGCGGATTGGATGCGCTGATGCAAAAAGGGACCAGTCCCGCTCAAAATGCACCTGCCCCACGCAAACCTGTGGCTCCGGCCAAGAAAAAAGCAACAGCCAAAAAAACACCGGTTACGCCTCCGCCTCCGGCTCCTTCAGCCGCGAAAGAAGGCAACTTGGAAGTGGCTGTTCACCTTATCACCGCCAATCCCTATCAACCCCGCGAACGATTTGAAGAGGAGGCCCTCGAAGAATTGACCCAGTCCATTCGCGAAATGGGTATCCTGAGTCCCCTCCTGGTCCGCCAACGTAAAGAAGACGGTTCCGGGTATCAGCTCATTGCCGGGGAACGCCGCTTCCGGGCCGCTCAACGGGCCGGGCTCAAAAAGGTGCCGATCATCCTGCGCGAGCTGACCGATTTGGAAGCTTTGGAAATTGCTTTGGTAGAAAATCTGCAGCGGAAAGACCTGAATATTATCGAAGAAGCGGAAGGCTACCAACGCCTGGCGGATGAATTTTCACTCACCCAGGAAGCCATTGCCAAACGGGTGGGCAAAGGCAGGGCTACTGTTGCCAACGCTTTACGTCTGCTGGCCTTGGGACCTGCAGTCAAAACCATGGTTTCTGACGGCCGTCTCAGCACGGGGCATGCAAAAGTTCTGTTGTCACTCGAATTAAAAGAAGAACAGGAGCTCATAGCCAAACAGGCGGTTAAAGAAAATTGGAGTGTCCGGGAAATTGAACGTCAGGTTAAAACCCTTTTAAATCCTCCCAAACCCAAAACCTCGAGTCATTCGAAAGAAGACATTCCTGCGGATCATGTGCAATTTCTCACCGACAAGTTGCATCAGAAATTTGGAACCAGCGTGCGGCTCACCCCCAGCAAAAGTTTAGCAAACGGTAAGAAGCAACGCGGGAAACTCGAGACCGATATTGAGTCAAACGCCGATCTGGACCGCCTGCTCGACTTGCTGGGTCTGGGCGACAGCTTTTAATTTAAGCCGTATAGCCAATTTAAATTTGCGCGTATTTTTTAAGCGCGGACACTTTGACCAGTTTACGCTCGGGCAGGATCAGGCAGGTCAATTCCCCGCCGTAAACACAGCCCGTATCCAAACCTATTACTTTCGGACGGTCCAGTCCCCCCAAGGCGGCCCAATGGCCGAAAACCACCAGGTCGTCACCTTCATATAGATCAAACCAAGGCGGGTTGGATTCACTTTTCAGGTCATGCCCCTCCCCGTCCCAAGTCCGGATGGTGACCAAATGCCAGGGATCAGTCTGATCCGGATGCAGTCCCGGTACCAGTCCGCCGTGTACCAACATGAGCTCGTGATCTTCATACCACAGCGGAAACTGGCTGACATCCGCTACAAATTCATCAAATTTACTGCCGAAGTTTTTGCGCAAGGCATCAAAATATTTGCTGTGTTTATGGAGTTTTCCCTGTGCGAGTTCCAACAAAGACAACTCGTGATTCCCCATGATACAGGTGCCGTTATAGGCCTTATAGAGTTCCCACACTTTACGGGAGTCCGGACCTTTATTGATCAGGTCGCCAATAAAGAGAATCTTGTCTTTTTCAGGGTCGGCCTTCACCTTTTTTAAAAGCTTTTTCAGCTCTTTGTGGCAACCGTGCACATCACCAATAATCAACGTTCTTTGTTCCATACGGAGTCTTTAACAACAGAATTCCGATGGTACAAGCCTCTAAATGGATATCGAATGGTGAACGAATATCATTCCACGGTCCCCGTGAAAAACCCTTGTTTTTTGGTCTTTCCTGAAGCTTTGTCAGGAATGTGATGTACGATGCGAAGAAGCTTCCTTTTTAATTCTTCGATACGCCAGGTAACACAAAAAGAATACACACAGGCATCCGGCTTTGAGCACCAACAATCCCAAGGGACGCCACCAGGCTCCGGTTTGAAGCTCAATGAGATCTGACAATCCAAAGGCTATAAAAGTAGTACCTGCAACCGCAAGGATTTTAAAATACTTCCCTTTCCTTCCCTCTTTCAGCAACTGATAAAATATATACAAAGCCATGAAAAACCACAGAACCGCTTCCACAGTATTAAATATTGTGAAAATTTGATCCGGCAGCATTTTTCTTTTCTCAGTTTTAGACCCGGAACAATGCACCCATTTTTTTACCCAGAAGCAAACTGGATCCCACGATCGTAACCGCCAGGAACATCATGGCCCAGACTCCCAGGGCGGATGCAAGATACTTCCCGGTCCCGATGAGTTGGAAAAGTTCGTAAATGGTTTTGGTGATCGGGTAATAATCCTGACGTTGCGCCAGCATTAAACTGTCCGAAACTTCCAACATGCTGAATGAGAATGCGAGTAGAGCTCCGGCAATCAGATTGGCTGTGATTAAAGGAAGGGTCACCCGTTTCAGGCTGACCAAAGGTTTGGCGCCCAAATTTGCGGCCGCCTCTTCCAGTCCGGCGCTGGTCTGTTGCAACCCGGCCACTGCCGATCGAACCATGTAGGGCAAACGGCGAATGCCGTAGGCCATGACCAGGAACAAGGTGGGGTTGGTTTTTACATCAAACAAGCTGTGCAAGGTATCCGAACTTTTCACCCAGGCAGTGTTACTCAGCATCGAACTGAAGGCCAAATATCCGGATGCCATCACCAAGCCGGGAACCGCCAAAGGCAACATCGCCAGTCCATCCAAAATGGCCCGGCCCCGAATGGTGGAGCGCACCACCACAAAGGCAATTGAGATCCCGAATACCAGATTAAACAATACCGCCAACGTGGAGAAGGTCAGACTGTTCCGGATACTGCTTACGGTCATCTCATGTCCCAAAGCTTCCGAATAATTTCCGGTCGTCACCGATTGAGGGAGTACAGACTGATACCATCCACCCGGAGCGGTAAAACTGGTGAGGATCACTCCGAGATGGGGTAAAAGCGCCAGGCTGATGACCAACAGGAAAGGCAATAAAGTCAAGAACCCACGCCACCCGGTCTTTCGTTCGGTGGTAAAGGTGGTCGCGGCTTTTCCCTGCATCGCGTAGGCTTTGCCTCCGAATAAAAATTTACTGACCGCATACAGGATCACACTCACGGACAGCATCACAAACACCAATGCGAACGGAAACGGATTCCCTCCGATTTCCTTGAGGGCATCATACACCTGTACGGAAGCACAGCGGGTATAATTCATAATCAGCGGGGTGCCCAGTTCGGTGAAAGACCAGATAAAAACAATGGTCCCCCCGGCAAACATTCCCGGTGTCATCAGGGGCAAGGTGATCCGGCGGAACTTTGCCCAACCGGTGGCGCCCATGTTTTCAGCGGCTTCATCCATGGCGTGGTCAATGTTGGCCAATGATGCGGCCACATTGAGATACATAATCGGATAGAGCGCAAGTGATTGCAGAAGGATCACCCCAAACCAACGCCCCTGCCCCAACCAGTCAATATCCGTGCCTAACAACGCATTCAACGCACCATACTGACCCAGAATCTGCTGAAATCCGATGGCGCCGACGAAAGGCGGTAAAATCATGGGCACCAGCACAAGTGCATTGACCCATTTTTTTCCGGCAAAATCATAACGGTTGGAGAGCCATGCCAATGGCAGGGACAACAAGGTCGCCAGAAAAGTGGTTCCCAAAGCCAAACGGAGACTGTTCAACAGTCCTTCGACATAGATCGGATTGCGGAAAACGCCAATCAGATATTCAAAAGTCAAAGTGCCATCCGGCGTGAAAAAACCTTTCCCCACCACCAGGCCCAAAGGAAAAAGAAAGGCGACCGCAAAAACCAGAACCGTAATCCCGAAAATAATCCGTGCTGTAGATTTACGCATGAGATTCCTCCGCAAGCTGACGGGCCTTTTCGTATTGCGCCCTGAAAAAGAGCACCCATTCTCTCATCACTTCCATTTCGCTTCCTCTTTCATATTTGGGGCCCAATGCACTCGTCCAGGTAAATCCGGGCGGTAAGGTTTGCATGGCCTCCATGGCTTCCGGTACGGCCTCCGGTCCCCCCGCCTCCCTGATCGCCGCCCAGGCCGCCCGCAATTCCTCCCCGGCATCTAAACACATGGCGCGGATCAATTGACGGTGAATGGTAAAGTGACTACCCGTCCAGCGATAATGGTAGGAAAACGATTCCGCCAAAACATAGGGATTCACCCCCGGATCAGACAAATCATCCACATTAAAGGACGCGGTTTCCTGGTAAACTTTCTGAAATTCAGGATTCGAAGAAGGATATAAATCACGGCGAATCGGCAAACGGCGCAAGGCAAACTTCCGGGTGCCGCCCGGTGTACCCGGCCGGGCATTCCAGAGTCGCTGCCCCTCAACACTGAGGGTGTATTCAATAAAACGCACTGCAAGTTCGCGGTGAGGCGCACTCCGCAAGAGACTAATCGGATCGCAGCTCACACTCGACCCGCCGTTCGGGGTCACATAAAACATGCGTTCTTCACCATCCGGCCCCCGGCTGGTTTCAGCCTGATACCGGCCGTAAAAGTCAATCGCCAGCCCCACAGCTGCATCACCGGCACTCACATCAATGGGAACTTTGCCGGCACTGTCAGTGAAATACCGGGCATTGGCCCCAATGCGTTGCACCAAATGCAGTCCGTTGACCCACCCTTCTTCAATCGCCGCCTGATAGCCGGGAGGAGCCAGGGAGAGCTCTTTTTCGAAGCGGGAAATTTGCTCTTTGCTGAATCCGGCTTTTTGAACCGCCTCATGACACTGCTGATGAATAATCATCTCGAAGGCCTTGGCGATACTTCCACTTGTTGTCGGGTCCGCGACCCCCAGTTGACCCGCATATACCGGATCCCCCAAGTCTTCCCAGTTTTCCGGTGCTTCCTTTACCCCCAGGTCAACCAGCCGGTCCGCATTGTACACGATACCGAAGGTGCTCAATGCCGTCCCCACAAATCCGGTTCCTCTCCAGCGTTCTCCACTCAAACTTTCAGGAATCAGGGTGTCGCCCTCCTCGGTTTCAAACAACCCGACGGGAATGCCCGAGGGCCAGGGATTGACCGTGAGCCCCTGCCGGTAGACTTTAGAATGATCATACTCTCCGCCTCCGAAAAACAAATCAATCCCGGTGGTAAAGGTAGCGGGATCATCCGTATTCCGCAGAGTCTCCCGCACGGCCAGTAAATCGGGATCCGCCCCCTGTTCATTAAAGTGACGGTCCGTAAGGGCCAACGTCGCGCCTTCAGGCCAGGCCTTTCCCTGATTCCGCCACCATCCGCGGAAAGAGGCCTGGGTTTCACCATCCAGGTAGCGCACAATTTCCGTGGTGCCCCCAATGGTACGCCAATCAATTTTAACCGGTTTCCCGTAATTTTCTTCATGCCATTGGGTAAATCCGGAAGCCAATTCAAAACGAATCGCTTCGTTATGGGGAGAGATCACCACCAAAACCGGGTCCCCCTCTTTCCAGGTTCCGGCCGAAGGTGGTTTTTTAAAAATGAATGGCAGCGCAATCACCAGTGCGGCCGCAAACACAACCCCCCAGGACTTCATGCATTCCCCCGGGGCAAGATCACCACATCCTGCGCATCCACCCAAATGGATGCGGCCTGCTCCCCGTCACGGGCCAAAATACGCGGGTTCAAATCAAACACTTTTAAGTTCCGACCCGAATCGCCGCCGATCCGGATCTGATGCTGTGCCACTTCGCCAAGATAAACCGTATCGTGGACAACCCCTCCCACCACATTGGGTTGGCCGGGGGAAGCATCCCCCAAATGTAAGGTCTCCGGCCGCAGGGAAAGTGTCACTTCGTCCCCTTCCTTAAATTGCGCCAGGCCGTGAATGGATTCCCATTCCGCTTCCGGAGTGGAAATAATCATTCTTTCACCGGAAATCTTTTTGACCGTACCGTTCATGAAATTTGTTTCGCCAATAAAGCCGGCCGCAAACACGGTCTTCGGTTTCAGATACACATCCTGCGGGGTGCCGCATTGTTCAATAACCCCGCCATTGAGTACCGCCAAACGGTCCGCCACGGAAAGCGCTTCTTTTTGATCGTGGGTTACATAAATGGCCGTCAATCCGGCCTCTTTACAAATTCGGCGAATTTCCGTCCGCATCTCCAAGCGTAATTTTGCATCCAGGTTGGAGAGCGGTTCGTCCAGGAGCAAACATTTCGGATGGATCACCAGGGCCCGTGCCAATGCCACCCGCTGCTGCTGTCCGCCTGAGAGCTGATTGGGTTTATAGTCCGCGCGGTCGGTCATTTTGACCATGGCGAGGGCTTCCTTGACCCGCTTGGCGGTTTCCGCTTTGCCCACTTTCCGCATTTCCAACCCGAAGGCCACATTCTGTGCCACGGTCATGTGCGGCCACAGGGCATAACTCTGAAAAACCATACCGGTATCACGCTGATGGGGAGGCAGACGGGTGACGTCCTGGTCTCCCATATGAATGCTGCCGCTTTCCGGTTGATGAAAACCGGCGATGCAACGAAGCAAGGTGGTCTTCCCGCAACCGCTGGGCCCCAAAAGGAAAAAGAGCTCACCCGGTTCGATGGTCAATGTAATATGATCCACCGCCCGCGTTTCACCAAATGTTTTCACCAAATCTTTAATTTCAACCGATACCGCCATAAGTCATCTCCTGATAATTTTCAAACGATGCAACACCCACAAAAAAGGTCAATCCTCAAACCTGATCAAACCATTTTCAAACACGTGCAATTCACGCTCTTTTGGCGGGATGACTTCACCCTTAAACACCAAAGGCCGGGGGGAAAGCAGGTCCTGTTTAAATACCCCTCCGGTGTCCAATCCGGCAACCGCCTCCTTTTGGGCCAGTCTGGCAATATGCCAAAGTCCCACCCCACTTTCAAAACAACTGCTCCAGACCCATTTTATATTCCGTTCCCCAGCCTTTTGAATCCAGTACGAGCGATCGCTGGCGTTGCCCAACAATGTGGGTTTAAGGATCAGCGCCTTTACCCCTTTAAAGAGGATCAGCTCTTTACCAATGGGTTCCAACAGACACTCATCCAGCGCAACGGGCAGATCAGCTCTGGACCAGAGGCGGAGATACGCATCCGGATCGGCCAGGGGTTCTTCCATATATTCGACCGCTTCATCCGGCAATTGATCGTAAAGTTGAAGGGTTTGTTCGACGGACCACTGACGATTTCCGTCCACTCGCAATCGACAATCCGGTCTCTGCGCCAGCAATTCCAATAACGCTGACGCTTGAGGTGACGCGCCGGGTTTCACTTTAATCACCGGACGCGGCCAGTCACGAAGACGCAACAAGAGATCCGCCAGTGTTTCCTTCTCTACAATCCACAAGGCATTTACTTTCACAGACTGTTCCGGAGCGGAAAAGGATCTCTCTGCGCATTCAAGCGCAAAGCGCAGACTGGGAAAGGCCGCGCAATCGGGGTTGGAAGATTTCACCACCTCCAGCAGCTCTGCCAACGACTCCGATGAGTATCCCGGCAGAGGCGCGGCATCTCCCCAGCCTCCTGTATCCGGTCGATGGACCAAAAGTCCTTCGCGAAACCGTAAGGGCTCAATGCCCGGCAAACAAAGAGGTTGTTTCAACGCAAGCCGGTATGGAATGAAACGAATCATTCATCCTCCCAACGGCCAGGTAACGGAGAAAATCACCGCATACATCAACAGAATCTTACCGGTTTTCCCCAACACCGGATTCAACTCCGCACCGCTGCTTCCCACCCGTACTTGTTTGATGAGTTTAAGCATCAGCGGCAAAAGGCAGAGCACAAGACATGACGCCCAGCCCCTGCCTGCAATCACCGCCGCCAATACCGGAGCGAATAATGCAGAAAGCATGCACACCGCATATTCATTTCGGGAAAAGCTGCGTCCGAAGCGCACGGCCAGTGTACGTTTGTCATTCCCGGTATCCTCATCCACATCCCGTAAATTGTTTACGGTAAGCAAAGAAGTTGCAATCAACCCCGGTCCCAAACCCGCCACATAAACCGACAGGGGCGGCCATCCCTCCGCGGGAAATTGTAAGTAATAGGTACCGGCAACCGCCACCGGTCCAAAAAAGATGATCACAAAAAGATCCGCCAAACCCGTATACGCCAAAGACCATCTTCCCGCGGTATAAAACACGCCACAGAAAATTGAGGCCACGGCCATCCACAACACCGGCATCCCCCCGTGCCTGATCAGGCAAGCACTGATCAGGCCCACGCCTGCGAAACAAGTCAGCGTGGCCAGGCCCATCGCCCGAAGACTAATACGGCCCGAATGCAAGCCCCTGAGCGGGCCCTGTCGGGCTTCGGTATCCGCCCCCTGTTTATGATCAAAAAAATCATTGCAAAAGTTGGTGCCGATTTGAATCAGGACGGCCACCAACAAGGTGGCAAACCACACGGGTAAATTCAACGGGCCATTCGCCACACTGAGTGCGCCCCCCATTACCACCGGTGACAAGGCGGCAAACAGTGTTTTGGGTCGGGTGGTTGAAATCCAAAGACCAACAAGAGAAGCAGATTCGTTCATGACAAACCGCCCGGATTAAGCATCGAGAAGCATGCGGATTTTTTTAGCCAAATCTACAATTGCAAACGGTTTGGTAATGAATGCATTTTTAAGATCCACACCGGTTTCCAACAATTTTTCTTCAGAAACCATGCCACTCATAATCAGAACTCTGGCCTGGCAATTGTTTTCTTTGAGACGGCTATACACTTCGGCACCATCCATTTCCGGCATCATCATATCCAACAGGATCAGGTCACAATTTTCACGGTTTTCCATCCACCACTCTAATCCTTTCTTCCCCCCGTCCGTGATTTCCACATTATAATTCAGGGATTTCAAAGTGCCTTTCAGCATAAAGCCAATCGATTCCTCATCATCGATCACCAGAATGGTTTCCCCGTTTCCATATACCAATTCTTCTTCAGGAACAAAGATGGTGTCGTCAAACACCCCATCAAAAACCGGAAGGTAGACATCAAAGGCACTGCCTTTCCCCACTTCAGAATTGAGGGTAAGAAATCCCTTATGTTTTTTCAGAATGGTCACCGCGGTGGGCAAGCCAAGTCCGGTGCCTTTGCCCTTTTCTTTGGTCGTGAAAAATGACTCGAAAATATCCTGTTGCATTTCAATCGGAATTCCGGTCCCTTCATCTTCTACCCGTACCCGCACAAACATTCCGGCCCGCGCGCCTTCGATTTCAAGGGCCTGTGCCTCATTCAGAGCCACATTCTCCACCTTTAATAAAAGATTCCCTCCCTTGGGCATCGCATCACGGGCGTTAATCATTAGATTAGTGAACACCTGATGTAAATTGGTGGCATTCCCCTTGATCGGATGCAGATCCACCGCAATCCGATCTTCAATCGTGATATAGCGCGGAAAAGTTTCCCTGAAGATTTTTACCAGTTCTTTCAGGAGATGCCGAACCTGCATTTCCACCAGTTCTTCATCTTCACCGCGGACAAAAGTGAGGAGCTGACGAATAATATCAGCACCGCGTTTCGCACTTTCCTTGATCATCAAAAGCATTTCGCGGGTGTGCATATCTTTTGTCTGTACCATGAGCAGATCAGCAGACATGACAATAGGTGACAATACATTGTTCAAATCATGCGCCACCCCGCTCGCCAGCGTTCCCACACTCTCCAGCCGCTGGGCCCTCAGAAACATTTCCTGAAGATTTTTCTTTTCAGACACATCCTGTTTAACCGCAATGTAATGGGTAATTTGCCCCTCTTCATTAAACAGCGGGGTAATGGTCATTTCTTCAGGATAAAGACTGCCGTCTTTCCGCCGGTTAATCAGTTCACCCTGCCAAATGTCCCCTCTGCGAATGGTATCCCACATTTCGGTAAAGAAGGAAACCGGATGTTTCCCGGATTTAAGCAAAGCGCCGGGGGCGTTGCCTAAGGCTTCCTCGCGGGAAAAGCCCGTGTATTTGCTGAAGGCACGATTGGTCCAGACAATCAACCCGTTGGCATCGGTAATCACCACGGCATTAGCCGTGGAAGCCAAAGCTTCCGTTTGCAAGTTCAGCAAATTCAGCTTTTCCGGATCCAGGGGGATTTTTTTACAAAACAGAAATAAGACCTTGTGCCCGTCTGATGAATGCGTGCAGAAATTACCCGTCATGTTGTGACGGACACCATCCACTGTTTGAAAAAGGAATTCAGACGAAAAGGATTTTGCAGCACATATCTGTGCCCAATCCCGCTTTAAAACACATTCCGATTGAGGGGTTTCAAAATCAAATAAAGACTTGTTCAACAAGTCTTCACGACACTGTCCTGCAAAATTACAGAAAGCCTTGTTTACTTCTAACAACTTCCCATCCATGTCCATCACCATGAGATTTTCAGTGGTGACAGACAATAGACAGTTCAGTAAATCCTCGCCCTTGAAACTGATCCGATTTAAATCCATGGTGCGTAGGCTAGGAACAGTAGCTGAAATTGAAAGAAGAATTTTGGAAAGAACGGCACATTTTCTGCGCCTCTACAATTAAGGAACGGGATAATTTTGCGTCAATGCAACCACATCTTCCCGGATTTTTTTCTGCAATTCTTCATCAGCCGGTGCTTTTAAGATTTGCCCAATCCATTTTGCGATTTGTTCCATTTGCGGTTCTTTCATCCCACGAGTGGTCATGGCCGGGGTTCCCAAACGAATACCGGAAGTCACAAACGGACTTTCCTTATCAAAAGGAATGCCATTCTTATTCACCGTGATTCCTGCGCGGTCCAATGCGGAAGCCGCATCTTTACCGGTGACACCCAGAGGACTCAAATCAACCAGCATGACATGGTTGTCTGTTCCGCCTGAACAAATCCGCAAGCCCTCTTCCACCAAACCATCCGCCAAGGTGCGGGCATTGCAGACCACCTGTTCACAGTATTCTTTAAAGGCCGGCTGCAAGGCTTCATAATAGCAAACCGCTTTGGCAGCGATGGTGTGCATGAGCGGTCCGCCTTGAACACCGGGGAAAACCTGTTTGTCGATATCTTTCGCAAATTGCTCTTTGCACATAATCATGCCACCCCGGGGGCCCCGCAATGTTTTGTGGGTTGTGGTGGTTACAAAATCACAATGCGGAAAAGGAGAAGGATGACAGCCTGCAGCCACCAAACCTGCGATGTGTGCAATATCGGCAAATAACAATGCTCCCACAGAATCCGCGATTTCGCGTAACCGTTTAAAGTCAATAATCCGGCTGTAGGCACTGGCGCCACAAACCAACATTTTGGGTTGATGCTCTTTGGCCAATTCCGCGATCACATCGTAATCCAAACGTTCGGATTCTTTTGAAACCCCGTAATGTACAGCATTAAAGAACCGTCCGGAGAAGTTTAATTTCATTCCATGGGTGAGATGCCCACCATGTGACAAATCCATCGCCAGAATCGTATCTCCGGGTTCCAGGGCTGCAAAGTAAACGGCCTGATTTGCAGTCGAACCGGAATGGGGCTGTACATTCGCATGCTCTGCGCCAAAAATTTCTTTGGCCCGGTCAATGGCCAATTGCTCTGCCTGATCAACAAATTCGCAACCGTGATACCAACGTTTCCCGGGATATCCTTCCGCATATTTATTGGTCAAAACCGATCCGCTACATTCCTGAACGGCACGGCTGGTATAATTTTCGGAGGCAATCAATTCAATATTTTCCAACTGACGTTTGGCTTCCTTTTTTACCACTTGGTAAATTTCAGGATCGGTTTCTTTCAAAGCAATGGGATCAAAAGCTTTTTCAGCTAAATCATCGATCTTGTGAATCCGGCGTTCGTGACGGCTGCCTGCCCCTTCAAAATCGTGTTTCAACCAGGCTTCAAGAATGGCGGCAAGAACCGGAGGCTCCATTTCCCCAGGTAAAACCAGTACATTGGCGTTGTTATGTGAACGGGCCATGGTCGCCAATTGGGCATTGCCACAGAGCGCGGCCCGAATGCCCGGATAGCGGTTGGCGGCAATCGACATGCCGATTCCGGTGGTGCAAACCAATACACCAAAATCCGAATCGCCGGCAGTGACGGAACTGCATACAGCATCCACATAATCAGGATAATCGACAGACACAGATCCGTCCGCACCTACATCTTGGGTGGTGATTTGCTGTTCGTTTAATAATTGTTCGATTTGATTTTTAACATCAAATCCACCGTGGTCAGATCCTAAAATAACTTTCATAGTTTTTCCTGCTGAGTTTTCAATGATGGGGTTACGACCGATAAGATCAGGTCGGATAAAGCACTTTCAATTTCGTCCCGGGTTTTGCGGTATGATTCCACACTTCCGCCAAAAGGATCCATTACATCCCGTCCCGCATTCGCGGGATTGTAGCTGTGTAAGGTATGAATTTTCCCCGCAGCTTCCGGAAAATTTTCGCGGATCAGGTCCGCATGACCCTCCGTCAAAGCAACGATATAGTCACTCGCTTCCGCTCTGGCCGGGGTCAATTGACGGGAAACATGGCCGGAAATATCAATTCCCGACTCTTTCATTACGGTGACCGCTTGCTGGCTGGCAGGCTGACCCTCACGGGCAAAAACGCCGGCCGACGCAAAATCCCACCCCTCAACACTACGGCTTAAATGCCGCGCCAATGCTTCCGCCATAGGAGAACGGCAGGTGTTTCCTGTACATACGAACAGGATTTGAGATGGAGACGAATTCGACATGCGCTCCTTTTACGCGAGAATTCCTTGGGGTCAAGGCAGGACCGATATGAGTCCGTATTCTTAAAAATTTTGAACGAACGTTTGCTTTTTATTGAAAGATACCTAACTCAACCCACACAACCATAACCCTATTTATATATCTTATGCGAAATTTTTTCATTCTCCTCCTTTCACTTCAAATCTCAGCCCTTTTCGTAAATGCCCAGGAAACTGAAGGTTTTGAAACCGATATCAACTTCGGATTCACCCTTACAGACGGCAACAGTGATACTTCAATGTTGAAAGCCGGGGTTGAAACCAAAAATATTCATGAAAAGCAGGAAACCCTGCTCTCAGCCTCCTATGAATACGGACGCACCAAGGACACTCTGGCGGATGGTGAAGAAGTTGAAACCACCAATCTCGACCGGGGCAAGGCTGTAGGCCAATCCAACTGGCTGTTTTCTGATGAAATGTACGCCTTTTATAATTTGACTGCCGAAACGGATGAACTGGCCAAAATTGACTATCGGATCAACAATGGTCCCGGTGTAGGTTATTACTTTTTAAGGGATGATAACCGTTTATTGAATACCGAAACCTCAGTGGTATATGTCCTGGAAGAAGTAGGGGGAAACACAGACGATTACGCCGCTTTCCGTTTGGCCCAGAAATTTGAATACAAGTTCTCAGAAGGCGCCCGGGTATGGCAATCTCTGGAAGGCGTCGTAAATTTTTCTGACACAGACAATTATTTTATGAATGTTGAAGTGGGCGTAGAAGCGAATCTCCATGCCAACCTTGCGCTGCGGGTGGTACTCCAGGATAAATATGACAACGACCCGGAGCCGGATGTAGAAAAAAATGACCTCACCCTCTTTTCCGGAATTTCGGTTAAGCTTTAAAGCAGAAGGGATAAAGAAGAAGGGATAAAGAAGAAGGGTTCTGAAACCGGATACCTGAAGGCATCCGGTAGAACCGCCTGAAGTCGGAACTCTGAACCCGACTTCCGCGCAAAACCCGGCGGGAACGTTCCGAGTTCCATCTTCAGATGGTTTTCCCGTAGCGTTCACGCGATGGGGGACACGGAACCCGGGATCAGGAATAAGGGAGAGAGCCCTCATTGAGGATGCGTAAGGGTGGATCAAACCCTCCATCCCTTATTCCTTATTCTCTAACCCTTATCTCCTCGCCCGGGGGTGTGCCTGGGTATAGACTTCTTTCATACGCTCAATCGACACATGCGTATAAATTTGGGTGGTGGATAAACTGCTGTGACCCAGCAATTCCTGCACACTGCGTAAATCCGCTCCGTTATCCAAAAGATGGGTGGCAAATGAATGGCGGAGCGCATGTGGATACAAATCTCCAGGCAACCCCGCCACATGCAACATGGTTTTCATCATCCGCTGAATGGACCGGTTGCTCAGGGCTGAGCCTAACTTATTGAGAAAAATGGCTTTGGGTCGTGCGGTCAGCCCCAAAGAATAAAGGAACACATCCCTTCCTTCTATGGCTTCATGCAACGCTTCCGATGCAGGTCCCCCCAATGCACAGATTCTCTCTTTGCGGCCTTTACCCAGTACCCGGACCACTCCCGAAATCAAATCAATGCGCTCTTCCCTCAACCCGGTGAGTTCGCTTAACCGGATCCCGCTGCTGTAAAGCACTTCTAAAATGGCGGTGTCCCGAAGCACTTGATAGCTGTGGAATGCATCCTTTTTTGCCTGTTGCTCAAAGTGAACCCGGGGAGCGTCCAACAGACGTAAAATCTCAGCCGGGCTTAAAATCTGTGGAAGATCCCGGTTTTTTTTAGGTTGGGGCAATCCCGAAAAAGGATTCACTTTCACCTCCCCCTCCCTGAGTAAAAACCGGTAGAAACTTCTGAGACTGGAAATTTTACGGCCGGTCGTGGTCGGCATCGCTCCGGTTTTCTGCACATTTACCAGAAAGCTGCGTGCCTGGATTCGGGTGATGGCAGGCCATGGGTAAGGGGCCGGTTGATCCGGCCACACAAAAGCGGCAAATTGTAGGATATCACGGGAATAAGCATCCAGGGTATGCCGGGATGCATTTTTCTCTCCTTCCAAATATTCTCCGAACTGCTGAAGCGCCGGGTCGACCTTTATTTTTTCCAGAGCATCGCCTTGAGTTCTTTGGTCAAATACTTGGAGTCGGACCAGTCACGTCCATCCGGATGATGCCAGAGTTCAACACTGGCTTTTAAAACATCCGTCCGGGAAACCACCCCCACCAGTTTTTCACCTTCCACCACCGGCAAGCGACGGTATGGACGGTGCATCAAAATTCCCGCCACCGTAAATAAATCAGCTTTTAACCCAATGGTCTCTGGGTGCATGACCATATATTCGGCCACCGTTCCTCCCGGCAGATTGCTGTACACCGCCGAAGCAAAAATGCTCATACAGTCCTTTTCGGACAACATCCCCATCAAAAGACCATCTTCCGTACAGACCGGAGAACCGGAAACATCCATTTTCATCATTTTCAAAATGGCGTCATAAATATTCATATCCGGGGTTAAGGTGACCACCTTCTTGGTCATAAATTCTTCAACTAAAGGTACTTTTGACATGATAGTGCTCCTTGTGGGGTTTTCCATAGTGTATAACCCCTAAAAGGTTTCGACAACCTCAAACATTCTCCTGTCGGAATTCGTTCATGATCACTTTCCCAAACTCCACCCAAGAATCTATCATTATGGGCCTCCTGATGTTGGCCACTTTTATTCACGTTTTTCGGGATTCCATGAAGGATCCCCGCATTGGACATCCATGGATGCATGCCCTGATGTGTGTGATTGTGATATGGCCCCTGCCCTATCTCTGTTGGCTATTGTGGTGGCCCGGGAAGTTGCGGCAGAGGCTTTTCGGTTCTGACCGGGAGCGGATTCGCAAAAAAGTTCAACGGGAACTCCGCTATTACGAAGATAAATCCTGAGAGTGGCCCTTCTCCATCCGCAAAGCACGCAGACAAAAAAAAAACGGCCCCGCATAAACGGGACCGCAATAAGCATCAGAAAAGACGAATTAGTCTTTGGCTTCAGTTTTTTCAGCTTTTTTGGCTTTGCAGGCATCACAAGCGCCTTCAACTTTGGCACAATCGGCACAAACTTTCTTTTCAGTTTTTTCTTTTGCAGTTTTGGTAGAGCAGCAAGCATCTCCTGCATACAGGAAACCGGCCATGCTCAAAACAACTAAGGACATTACTACTTTTTTCATATTATATACTCCATACGATTGGGTTAAGAACTGACAAAAACATCAGCTATCGTCTATACGTCGAACTATAGACAAATCCATTACACAAAAAAAAGAAAATATTTTGTCTATTTATCATGCCCCCGGCTTCCATTCTCCTGAAGCGCCGCCTTCCATTTGATCCAAGGCCCATTTCATATCCTCCGCAGCTTCCCAAATTTTCCGGTCCATACATATGCGGGCGTCATGCTGTAAAGCCAACACCATGGCATCACTCGGACGGCTGTCCACCTCAAGGTCGCTTTTTCCCAATTCGTTTTCCTGTTCCAGATGCAAGCGGGCGTAATAAGTCCCCTCCCGACAATCATGAATGACCACCTGTACAACTTTCACCCCCAATCCACCGAGAACCGACGCCAATAAATTGTGCGTCAGAGGACGCGGCGGGACCGTTCCTTCAACCGCCAACTGCAGGGCCTGCCCGACCATGTGATCAACCCGTATGGTAATCACTTTCCCTTCAGCTTCCAGGAAAACGCCCACGCCGCCCGGTGCAGGAATAAGTCCGCAAATTTTTAATTGTAGTTTCGTATCAGCCATAAAAGCACCATATGCCATGGCGGAAAGGTGTGAAAGCGAAATTCACGCATCGCCTGCGGAGATTCTCTCGTCAGGGACTTGTCATAAATTTCAGGTGAGTTATGGAAAAGGGATGATCAACCCTACCTCCGGCAACATCCATCCCGCACCTTTTATTCAGGTTCTGCGCGGATACAAACGCAGCTTTATCCGCGGGGATGTAATGGCCGGACTCACGGTTGCCATTTTTGCAGTTCCGCAAGCCATCGCCTATGGCATGTTGGCGGAAGTCCAACCCATCCACGGTCTTTATGCGGCCATGGTGGCCTCGATTGTGGCGGCCCTCTGGGGCAGTGCGCCTTTTGTAAATACCGGACCGACCAACTCCGCATCACTGCTTACTGCGGCGGCGATGATGCCCATGATGACGCTGGTGATCCCTGAACACCACATGCAAATGGTTTTTCTCTTCACCCTGATGGTGGGTATTATCCGTATGGGAATGGGGCTGTTACGGTTGGGGGGACTCATACACTTCGTACCCGAATCCGCATTCTTAGGCTTTACCATGGGAGTGGGAAGCATGATTGCACTCGGCAGACTGCACCATTTATTAGGCATTCCCAAGGGAGACGAAACCTGGTTTCCCTCGCAAGTGCTGGATAAAATAAGCCGTATCAACGAGGCCGCCCCCCATTCGGTGGTTGTCAGTATTATCAGCCTGGGGATTATGTTCGGACTGAACAAATACGGGAAACGCTTTCCGGTAGCGCTGCTGGCCATGGGAGCGGGGATCGCCTATGCTTACTGGATGCCGGGCTGTAACATTACCCTGGTGCAGGACATTGCCCCCGTCCCCACCGGTTTACCCACCCCGGTTTCCCCCTTCTTTGAAGGCTGGATGCAACACGTCCCCACCCTTTTCCCCGCGGCTCTGGCCGTGGCCGTGGTCGGACTGATCGAAGCGGTTTCCATCGGCCAAACGCTGGCCGTCCGCCACCGCATGCGCCTGAACTTTAATCAGGAATTTTTCGGGCAGGGTCTGGGCATGATTGCCAGTTCCTTTTTTCAGGGGATTCCGGGTTCGGGCAGTTTCAGCCGCTCCACCCTGATTGAAGAAAGCGGCGGCATCACTTTTGTTGCCAATGTCATTTTCGGCCTCGCCACCGCCCTTGCACTGGTAACCTTGCCCGGACTGATTAATCTTATTCCTGCCGCCTCTCTGGCCGGATTGCTTTTATTCATCGGGGTAAGGCTCATTGACCCTAAACGCATAAAGCGCCTCTGGCGCACATCCCGCATCGACGTGGGGGTCATGATCGGCACCCTGCTGGTCACCGTATTTGTCCGCATCGAATACGGGATTTTCACCGGAATAGTCCTGGCGGCCATGCTCTTGCTTCAACGCAGCCGGAGCTTACATCTGAAAGAAATTCTGCCCCAGCCAGACGGATCATTTGAAGAACGGCCTTATACCCCGGGCTCTCAACACCAACCCAGTGCTTTGGTCGGACTCTCCCTGCATGGAGACCTGAGCTACACCGTCGCCCACGAATTGCTGGAACAATTAAATGAAATCACCCAAATCCAGGACCCGGAGATCATTGTCCTGCGAATCCGGCAAACCTATGCCATCGATTTCTCAAGCTGGAATGCCATTCTTGACTTTGCGGAAAGCTTTCAAAAAAACGGAAGAAAAGTATATCTGACCGGAATTGATGAACGAACCTGCAAAACCATTCGGGACGCCCGGGCGCACAAATGGTTACCGGACGAACAATTATTTATCGGTACGCCGATCCTCATGGAAAGCTTCCGCCAAGCCGTGCGGCAAGCGGCCGAAAACATCAGCGACACCTCAAGAATTTCCGGTGTATGGAAAGACTGGATTGAAAATCCGGTGGTCATTAGCCGCGAACAACTTACGGATATCCAGAAGTTTCTCAACGGCGAATCTGTAGGATAACAGGGTCCCCCTGTTCAAGCTTGCATCCCCAGATATCAAGCGCTATACCGCATAGCTATGGATAAACCTCCCGTCTATGTAATTGGCCACCGCAATCCGGATACGGATGCAATTTGTTCTGTGATCGCCTATGCCGACCTGCTTCGCAGAACCTGCTATCCCGAAGCGGTTCCTGCAGCCTGCGGCACTGCCAACTTGCGGACGGAGTTTGCGCTGGAGACGGCCGGCGTCCCCCATCCTAAACTTTTAATGGACGTGCGCCCGACCACCGGTCAGATCTGCCGGACCAATGTCATGGTCACCCGGGAAGAGGAACCGTTTATGGAAGTCTACCGGCGCATGCAGCAGCATCGTCTAAAAGCCATCCCGGTCATTGACAATGATCAAAAAGTAATTGGATTGCTGACCCTTCTGCAATTGATGCACATGCTGATTCCCGACGAAAATGATCTCGGGGAACAACGCATTCTTAATTCAACCCTGGCACAGGTACGTTCCGTGTTGGGCGCAACCTTCCAAAGCGAATTCGACATCAATAAAGATGAACAGTTGGTGATGTTTATCGGCGCAATGAGCCGGGACGGATTTAAAGACCGTATCAAAAACTACCCCACAGACCGATTGATGGTTCTGGTGGGTGACCGCCCGACCATTCAAGCGGAATCGATTAACATGGGGGTACGGGTCGTGGTGATCACGGGTGGATTCTCCATGAAAGAAGAATTGCTGGTAAAGGCCAAAGAAAAAGGCGTCGTGGTCATTTCAAGCCCGCTGGATACTGCCATGACCGCCCTGCTGGTGCGCACGGCCAAGCCTGTCAGCCAAGCCATGGACCGCGATTTCATCACTTTTGACCACCACGAACTGCTGCACACCATCCGGGACCGGGTACAGGAAGCGGGACAGGATCTCTTTCCGGTACTCGATGACGAAGAAAGACTTTATGGCGTTTTCGCGAAATCGGATATGATTGATCCGCAACCCGCAAAACTGATTTTGTTGGATCATAATGAATACAGCCAGGCGGTGAAAGGCGCACCCGAAGCACAAATTTTAGAAGTCATTGATCACCACCGGATTGGCGGAGGGTTGATGTCCCGTGAGCCCATCCGTTTTATAAACGATACTGTGGGTTCCACCTGCACCATGGTGGCCCGCCTCTTCCGTCAACATGCCATTATGCCCGAACCGGGAATCGCACTGTGCATGGCTTCAGGAATCATCTCGGATACTTTATTTCTGAAATCCCCCACCAC
>CAKZLZ010000206.1 GCA_937127435.1 uncultured Verrucomicrobiota bacterium
ACTTAATGGCAGCCAGTTTGACATGGGGCACACAATGGCTGGAATACCGGCATATGCGCATGCTTGAATTTGAGCTCTATCGATCGATGGACCGTGTCCTCACCCTGACTTCCCAAGAGCGCTTTGACTTATTAGAAGAGGACAGCACACTGGGAATTTCGACGGTGAGTCCGGGCTTAAGCTGTAGCATGTTTAAACCCATTCCCGAATTGCCCAAGGAACATTGTATCATCATCACGGCCCGGTTCAGCAGCGATCAAAGTCAGTACGGTTGTTTGTGGTTCCTGAGATCTGTATGGCCGATTTTGCGTCAGCTGGATCCGGAAGTGAAACTCTACCTGGTGGGGCGTGATCCCTCGTCTGCCATGCGGCGTCACGCCAAACGCGATGAGCGAATTATAGTGACCGGCGGGGTGCAGGATTTGAGGCCTTTTCTCGCCAAAAGCAAAGTGTATGTTTGTCCGGTTCTTTCCGGATCCGGGGTGCGGGGGAAAATTCTTGAAGCCATGGCGATGAACCTGCCGGTGGTAAGCACCTCCATCGGATCTGAAGGCATTCAGGTCGACCAGGGAAGCAATGCATTTATTGCCGATGCGCCGCAAGTAATGGCCGGCTATGTCGCCATGTTGTTGCAGGATGAGGAAAAAGCGGAATTGATGGGGCGGCGCGGCCGAAACGCGGTGGAAACTTTTTTCAGTTGGGACGACAGCATCGACCGTTTGGAGCAAATGCTACACGATGTCGTATCCAAACGCAGTTACCATCAGGTGGCTTGATTTTTGGGGTGGAACCTGTGGCTGAGATTTCACCCCCTTCAGAAAATTAGTTCCGCCGGATATATTCTTTCGCCAATTCTTTATACGCCGCCGCTCCGCGGGAAGCCGGGGCGTAAGTGAAAATACTTTCCCCGTGACTGGGAGCTTCACTTAAGCGAACGTTTCGTGGAATGACCGATTCATAAAGACCGTCCTGGAAATGATTGCGTACTTCTTCAACCACATCTTTGGAAAGATTGGTGCGGCTGTCAAACATGGTAAACAGAATGCCGTCTAAACGTAATTTGGGATTGGACGATTCCTGCACTTTAATCACCATATCCATAATCACACTGAGTCCTTCCAACGCGTAATATTCACATTGCAAAGGAACCAGCAAACTGTTGGCCGCGGTTAAACAATTTAAGGTGAGTAATCCAAGGGAGGGGGGGCAATCCAAAATGATATATGCGTAGGTGCCCGAGGCAATGACCGGATCCAGGGCTTCTTTGAGGCGGGTGAGATAACTGTCCATCCGCGCAATCTCAATTTCGGCTCCCGCCAAATCAAGTTCGGAAGATACCATATGTAATTTGGGCAGGTCGGTTTCCTGAATAACGTCACTTAAGGTTTGTTCACCTAACAGCACCGGGTAAATGCTCTGTTCCGAAAGTTTATTTAAACCCAAACCGGATGTGGCATTGGCTTGAGGATCCAGGTCGATCAACAAGGTCTTTTTCCCCCTTAGGGCCAAAGCGGCTGCAAGGTTAATACTGGTAGTGGTTTTTCCAACCCCGCCTTTCTGATTGGTAATAGCTGTAACGTGTGTGATCATGGCGATTTCATACCTGTCCGGTCGTCGATTGACAATGCTAGAGCATTTTAAATATAGTCGTAGCTCATAAAATCTTTTGCGAAGGCATTTTGCCAACCTGGCCGTCTCCGAGCGACAGCTCGGGCAGGCAAAAGGCACGAAAAGCATACCGCCCCTTTAACCCTGCTCTGAAACAATTTTAACCACAAAAAACAGAAATCACAAAAGATTAGGGACGGGTTTTAATATCCAACCTCCCAAATCTTCTGCGGAACGGGGTTATAGGGGAGGCGTTTTTTTGTGCCTTTTTGTGGCTAAAAAGCTCTAAAGCATCAACTTGGCATCAGGGTTTGCTTCTAGACCTGTCACCGTGCAATTTCGTCAGAAGGGATCAACTTGTAGGATGTTCCGCCCGTACAAATGTCCTCCTTCGGTTATACGGACTCGCTATACTTTTCGGTGAAGGCTTTTGGATTCTGCTGAAAGGCTTGGATGCAGGTTTTGCAAATACAGGACTTCATCACCTGTTCTGCGGGCACCAAGGCCAAAAGTTCTGCAGGGAAAGTGACTTTCCCGCACCAACAGGGTGTTTGGCTATGCGCTTTACAGTGGTTGTCTGTATTGCAGAAGGGGCAAAGATTATCGCGATGTTGATTCATGAGGCGGGAGGAATGTTTACGGGCGGGGTGCATTCATTGTCTTTAAGCACAAGTCCTGTCAATCCTTCATGTAATTGTATGCCCATGACCTGGGTGCGTTCATTTCCCTGCCGCGTATCCCGGACAATATTTTTTTCAAAGACCAGGTCCTGGGTGATCCCTTGAACATCTATGCCCGCCCCGATCTTTTCCGGTGCCGGCAACCATGCCAATACCTCTGCGGGAATGTTTTGGGGAAGGGTACCGTTGTTTTCAATTCGATTGTTGATGAAGTGGTTGCGGTGGGCACCGTTGGCTTCCGTTTTTTGGCGGATGGCAATACCGTATTTCGCGTTGTCATGAATATGATTTCCTTCAATACGATTGTCACTGTCTTTATGGCCAATACTGAATCCACTCCGGAAAACCCGGCCCCCATTATGATGAATATGACAGTTTTCAAAAATGGAATTTTGCACTCCCCAGCAAACATAAAGGCCGTCCGCCTCATTATGGTGAATGTGTAAACCCGAAAAGCGGACCGGCCGGGTGTGGCTTCCCGGATGCACCCCGTAATGACGGTTGTGGTGAACTTCACAATCTTCAATGACGACATTGGAGCTCGTCCCGAAACGAAATCCATCTCCGTAGGCATTGCGGCTGATGCAATTTCGAATGGTAATATTCCTCGTGCGTTTGCAGTATAGATTTTGCCCGCGAAGGGTCTTGAGTTCTTCCGGGGCGTCTGCCCGGTGGCCGTCCAGAATCAATCCGTCGATTTCAATATCCTCTTGTTCAATGGAATGGATCAGAGGGCCGTATCCGATGACCCTTCCTCCATTCTCCGCGATCCAGTCGTGAACAATCCAATCGTCGATGTAGAGGGTGCCGTTTTCGATGCGGGTAATCTGAAAAGAAGAACGGGCCTGCGCATGCGGTTTATCATCATCCCTTAAGATGACACCCAGCCCCGGATAAAATCCTTCGGTACTTATCGGGGTGATTTGCCGTTCGCCAATATCGGCGTCCATGGCCAGATAACTGATCGGGGTAGGACCGGGAATCAGAGTGACGGTTTCGGGTTCCGCCATCAGTCGCACATGAGATTTCATTCGCACAGAATCATGACACACATAGGTGCCCGCCTGTAAAAATACCGTACCTCCTCCGGCTGCAGATACTTGATCCACCGCTTTTTGAATACTTCGATTGTCGCTTCCGGGGATATCGGAATTTTGTGTTCCCACTGAGATTTTCATGGACTTTTCCTTATAGAGAGGAGAAGGATTTATTATGATATCAATCCTTTGCTTACTGATAATATCCATACTTCCTTTTTCCTATGCTGACAAGCCTTGGTTGCCCGCTCTCTCTCCTGAACCGTATGAGCATCCCCAAAAGGCGGCCTGGTATATTGATTATGAGGGAGGAAATGACGCTGCAGATGGGAAAACGCCCGGCACTGCGTTTAAGCATTGTCCCGGAGATCCAAATGCAAAAGATGTTGCTCAATCCACCGAATTATCTCCCGGGGATGTGGTTTTGTTCAAGGGCGGCGTTGAATACAGAGGGACACTGAATATTCGTCAGTCCGGAACCAGCGATGCCCCGATTATTTTGGACGGAAATACCGCCGGTGTTTTTGGCAAGGGCCCTGCAATTTTGGAGGGTGGCGATCTGGTGCCTTCCTGGCGCCCCGCCAGTTCTTTGGAGGAGGCCGGTGGCAATACCCGTTGGTCTGAAATTCTGGTGGCGGATCTCCCGGGAACCTACAGTTGGAAAACCATCAACCTGGCTTCAACCACCCGGGTTTTTCCGGTGGCCCAGGAACCCAATCCGTCAGATACCATTTTTCAGGAAAATACGGCTGATTATTATCAGGTCGACCGGCAGATCCAGCATTCTTCCCCCTTAAGTCTTTCTCTGGAGGCGGGAACCAAAGGGAACCGTCAGCGTCCTTTATTGCTGGCACTACCCTCCGAACGGGGGTCCGCGGTGGTGAGTCCGGTTGTCGGTGCCGCCTTCAGTGTGGGATTACAGGTGCCTCAACCCGTGATTCAATTAGGGATCATGATGCAACCCAAATATACGCCGGTAAAAGAGATGGTCTTTGAAGCGGATGGCAAAGAAGTCCTCCGGGTAGAATTAAAAGCGGACGAAAATAAATTGCAGATGTTCGCCCTGCCTGAAGCACTTGAATTCAAGAAATTAACCTATCGTTTTCTTTCAGTTCATGGAGAAATTAAAAACGATTGGACGGCCATTGCCCAAATCGCCGCTGTGACAGCCGAAGGGGAAAATATTTTTGATGTGAAGTTGTCCAGTATGATTGTGGATCCTGTGAACCTGACGTCCCGGAACCCGGAAGCTTATCAAGGGTTGACTGTGGGATTTCATGCGGGGCCGAATGCCTTGTTCTATGAAGAGGTGACCGGATTTGACCCGTCAACAGGAACTTTGCATATGCCTTTTTTCGGTCAGAAACTTTACAAAGAAACGAAGTACAGTCTGTTTAACGGGGTGTCTTTGATCGATCAACCCGCTGAGTATGCCATTCAACCGGGGCCGGAAGGGAAAGGAACCCGGGTCTTTTTCCTGCCTCCTGAAAATGTGGATTTACAGAAGGTGACTTTTTCCCCGGGCAGGGGCGGGATTGAAACGGAGAATGCAAAGCATTTGCGTTTTCAGGGCTTCATCATTCGCCGTCAAGGAGGCAAATCCGCGATCCGGCTCCGCTCCACCCGGGACGTGAAAATCCGGGATTGCGATGTCCATTTTGTCCGTGCCGGTTCCGCCGTTTACGCGGGGACATCAGATAGGGTGATGTTTGATGGGGGACAGGTAAGGGAATGTCCGGGCCATACCAAAGGTTTGGTATTTCAAAAATCTCAAAATGTATCGGTGCGCAACAGTCGGTTTGATCGAAACACTTCCACCGGGGTGGACTATTATACCTGTACGGACGGAGACATGACCGGGAATTATGTGACGGATCACAAGGGCATGCATGCCAATGGACTGACGTTGTATTTGAGCTGTAAAAATATTGTGGTGGAAAAGAATGTGGTCACCGGGGGAAATGCCGCCCTGACTTTTCAACAAGCAGACAACCTTACTTTTACCCGGAATGTTTTCGATGGGGATGGAAATTCTATGTCGGTAGGGATCTGGAATGCCAGCCCTCTGACCAACATAAAATTTATCCGGAATACCATTGTCGGCGGCAATCCGGATTCGGATTGGCAGGTCGGCGTTTTTACCAACAATAAATCGATCCGGAACATGAGCTTCGAAGGGAATATCATCGATGGGATGTCGGGAAATTTTGGAGACGGCACCCGGGTAAACAATTTATATCTACGTCCTTCCTCCGGTCAGACGCTTGAAGCCGATGGGCACATTCTCGGGAAAGACAAGCTCCCTACATTGTTTATGGATGCGGCCGCGGATGATTACCGCTTGCGGGAGGACTCAAAGTTTAAAGGGCTGGGGGCATATGGGGAGTAGGGCATTTTATCATTGGGCTTGCCATCGTTTACGTCTTCTGCCTAGGATTTCACCCTCATGAATATCATCTATTTCCATTCCCACGATACCGGACGCGCCATTGAACCCTATGGATTTGATGTTGCCACTCCCACGTTGAAATCCCTTGCGGAGGAGGGGGCCATGTTTTTGGAAGCCCACTGTGCGGCTCCCACTTGTTCTCCCAGCCGTGCCTGTTTACTGACGGGGCACACGGCGCATGAAGCAGGCATGGTCGGGCTGTCCCACCGGGGCGGAAAGATGAACACTCCCGAGCATCATTTGGCGAATTATTTAAAAGGGCAGGGCTTCTACACGGTGAAGGCCGGACTTTCCCATATTGGTCCCGGCGATGCGGAACATGGATACGATGAATTTGTGGATGGGTATCATGGATCAGGCGAAGAGATTACGGCACGGGCCTGTGATTTTCTGGAAAATTTCGATGCCACCAAACCCTTCTTTTTAGATGCGGGATATATTGAAACCCACCGCCTGGGACTGGGATTTAGTCATGACGGAGATTCTCCCGGGGACGGAGAGGGTTGTCCGGATGACATGGACGCCCCGGTTGATTTTCTCGGCGATCACCCGGATGTGTGCAGGGATTGGAAGGACTTTGCGAATTCGGCTGAAAGGTTGGATGGGTTTTATGCCCAGATCCTGAACGTTTTAGAAAAACGCGGTTTTGCGGAAGATACGTTGGTGATTGTGACCACTGATCATGGGGTGCCGTTTCCGGAAATGAAATGCAGTCTAACTTCACGGGGAACCGGGGTGTTGTTGATTATGCGTTTGCCAAAGAAAATCAAACCCGGCATCCGTTCCACATCGTTGGTTTCCCATCTGGATGTCTTTCCCACCATTTGCGAGCTGCTCGGTACGCCGCCACCCGCGTGGTTACAGGGTCATTCATTGCTGCCCATTTTGTCGGGGAATCAAGACGCGGAAATAAACGATGTGGTTTTTGCGGAAGTTACCTTTCACGCGGCATTTGAGCCCAAGCGATCGGTGCGCAGTAAAAAATGGAATTATATCCGGAATTTCGCCGCCCCGCATTCACCGGTGCTGCCCAATTGTGATGACGGATTGACCAAGCAACTATGGCTGAAAACCGGAAGGTTTGAAAGGGAAGTTCCCGCCGAAGAGTTGTACGATTTGGAAAAGGATCCGATGGAGTTGGTGAATCTTGCTGGAGACCCCGCTTGTGCGACGGTCAAAGCGGAGCTCCGGTCACGGCTTTCCCAATGGATGAAAAACACGAACGATACTATTTTAAGTTCTGACCCTTCCGTGCTTCCGGGGACGATGCAGGTAAACACCTGGGATCAACTTCATCCTGCAAGCGGGGATATGCAATCCGAATGGGATCCGGAATTGTGGAATCTTATTCAGCCACTATGATGATCTGAACAAGATCTTGCAGGATACCTTGTTGATCCTTCTGCTTAAAAAAGAAGAAGGCTGAAACTTCCTATGAAAGGCCACAACAAAACCCAGTCACTGTGATGGGGATGTCGGTTGAGCCTGGAGATATTGAAAAGGTAAAGCAGTGGGGCGGGGAGCATGATCCTCAAGCCGGGTAAACTGAAGCATAACCCCGAAAGAAGCAATGTGCATAAAATCAGGGAGGTCCGCTTTTGCGTTTGCAGTTGCGTGGACCATGTTAAACGACCTGATTTCTGATCTTCCCCCCTGTCCGCCAAATCACTCCAGAGAACCGCAGGAAACATGAATGCACTCACCCCAACCAGATAAATGACGGATGCAACCCGATAGGGGAAGGGCATCAGGAGCATGGGGATACAAGCCCATCCGGTGACGATGGCAATTACTCTGAGAATGGGGATATCCTGTAAACGTTTTTTTCCCGGCAGAAGGGGCAAGACATAAACCAGGGCCAAGAAGATATAGAAGAGGAGCCCGGGGAACGAAAACTGTTGCGACCTCCATGCAAAGCCTGCAAAGGCGGTGGAGCATAATCCAATGAGCGGCCAGGTTCCTTTGTTCCCGGCAGGAAGAAGATGGTCGGCCAGATACACCGCAAAGGCGGCAAAAAATCCCGCGAGCAGGGTTTCCGCTTTGAGTTGGAAATCGAAAAGCATGGCCGGCATGGCCAGAAAGCCGATGGCGATCAGGGCAGGGCGGAGTTCTTGGATGCCTTTAGCGGGCATTGTAGAGCAGGATCTCCAGCCAGCGGTCGCCGTTGCTTCCCAATTTCCATTCGCCTCTGCTTTGTATGATATGACGGAGGCCATTGCGTCCGAGGACTTCTTTGTCTACGGTGAGCACTTTCGTTTTGCTGGAGCCCATCTGTTCAATCTCTTCTTTCGTGGCATTGCGACCGGAGAGGGGGATGCCACTTTCAGAAATGCGGAGCAACATCACTTTTCCATTGTAAGGATCGCCGATCCAAAGTTTGGGGTACATCGCGAAGTAACGGGGCCTGCCTGTATTTTTGATCAGTAATTCCCAAGCCGCAGATTTGTTTTGCAGGGTTTCCAGATAAGAGAAGGGGATTTTTTCCTGACCGGACAGCGGAACCAGCATGAGGCGCGGATCAAATCCGGTGAAATTCCACCCGTGATAGTTTCCGTGGTTCGGGGTCAATTTCTTTGCCCGGTACCAACGGTTGTAATCCGGATTCAGCATCATTCCCATTTCGAAATGCAAGTGGCTTCGTTGAACGGGAATCCCCAGGGTCGAGCTGTGTCCCATTTGGGCAATTTCCTGTCCGCGGGTGACCGTATTTCCTGCTTTGAGTTCACGGAGGACGGAGGCGAGATGTGCGTAAATGGTGTAAACTTCGCCCACATCGTCCTGATGTTCGATCACTACATACATGCCATAACTCGAATTGCCACCCACCCGGTTGATGTAGACGATTTTTCCGTCGGATGCCGCAAAAACTTTATCCGCGGCTTTGCCTCTTGACCACTCCACCGGGGCGATGTCCACTCCTTCATGGAAGGTCGCCCGACCCGAGCTGTTGGTACGTACGGAACCATAACCTGCGGAGGCGACCCGGCCGGATCCGGTTGGCATATAGACTTTCGGATTTTCAATTTCCGCCCATTGGCGTTGTGGGCTGGGGTGCGAAAAGGCCGGCCAGGGTGGAAGCGGGGTGGGGAGGGGGATCAAAATTTGCGGCTGAGGCTCAGGAGTCGGCTCTGCCTGAACGACCTCTATGACCGGTGCTTTTGATTGCCGGTGTTGGTTGCCAATCCAAATGAGCACAATGGAGAGTATCACGATTAAAGAGATTCTACGTTGATAATATGCCGTTTTCCACCAGGAGGGCTTGTCTTCAATATGTGATTGGGTTTCCATGTCCGCCTGCCATGCCATAGCCCGGGCCCGGGGTCCAAACCAAAACTCGAAAAGTTACCAATTTGTGACTCGGGGGTTGCAATTGTTAAAAAAATAACGTTAGTCTCTACACATTGTTTTGAACCAAATCGTTATCACTCTTATAGGAAGACACATATGGCATATTTAACCGAAGACAAAGTTGTAATTCTCGGCGCTGGTGGCGCTATTGGCTCCAATATGATGCAGGCTGTTTTGACCATGGGTCTCAGTCCCAACGTTTGCGGCTATGATCCTTACCTCCCCGGTGTAAAAGGCGCATCCGAAGAGATGTATCACTGTGCATTCCCCGGTGCCAACCTGACTTACACCGATGATATCAAAGAAGCTCTGACTGACGCGAAATACATTATTTCTTCCGGTGGCGCTCCCCGTAAAGAAGGGATGACCCGTGAAGATCTGCTGAAAGGCAACGCGGAAATCGCAGAACAACTGGGTAAAGATATCAAAGCGTATTGCCCCGAACTGAAGTTCATGGTGGTGATTTTCAATCCTGCCGACATCACCGGTTTGGTTGCGCTGGTTCATTCCGGATTGCATCCTTCCAAAGTAGGTACCCTGGCGGCCCTGGACTCTACCCGTTTGCAAACCGCTCTCGGACAACACTTCAATGTCCCGCAAAGTGACGTGACCGGTTGCCGTACCTATGGCGGACACGGTGAAATGATGGCCGTATTTGCTTCCACTGCCAAAGTACAGGGCACCCCCCTGACCGATCTGATCGGTACCGACAAACTCTCGCAAGCCGATTGGGACGAGATTCGTGCCAACGTTTGTCAGGGCGGTAAAAAAATCATCCAACTCCGTGGCCGCAGCTCCTTCCAGAGTCCGGCTCATCAGTCCGTGTTGATGATTAAAGGCGTTATCGAAGGGGAAGGTTATCCTTGGCCCGTCGGTGGTTATGTGAATGATTTCGGTTTCGAAAACATTATGATGGCCATGGAAACCGAATTAACCAGCGAAGGGCTCAAGCTTTCCATGCCTGCCGGTCTGCCGGAAGAAATTGAAGCACTCAAAGCTTCTTATACTCACCTCACCAAACTGCGTGACGAAGTGATTGAAATGGGCGTTCTGCCTCCGCTGGCTGATTGGTCCAGCGTGAATCCGAATCTTTAAAAAGATCCGGTTTCAAAATCGCCTCTGAGGTCACGGACCTCAGGGGCTTTTTTTTGCTCATACATAAACTCCGAATTTATATTAGGTTTGGTTTTTTAATTCGCTGAACCGCGAGACGGCCCGCATAAACAGGTGAAAGGCCGTGGTTACACTTGAAAGGGGTTGACAGCAGGAGTACAATATACCTGTGACATTTACCGAATCCTTTATTGAGCTTGCAGGTACCCGTTCGTTTTTCCCAAAAGAAACAAACCGGGTGGTGGTGGCATGTTCGGGTGGACCGGACAGTATGTTTCTCATGTATTTATTATGGGCCGTGCAAAAACAACTCGGGTTGGAGTTGTCGGTATTAACTTGTGACCATGGTCTTCGTCCGGAAAGTGCGCAGGAAGCACATGAGGTTCGTCAGCGTGCATGGACCCTGGGTTTGCCTTGCCAATTACACGAACTGGATGTGCATGGAAATCAGCAAGCGGGTGAATCTGTGGAAATGGCTGCCCGCCGTTTGCGCAGGCAAGCGTATGCCGAAACGGCGAAAGCTTTTCATGCGGATCAGGTGGCGCTGGGGCATCATTTGGATGACCAGGCGGAGACAATTTTGCTGAAACTAACCCGGGGAACCGGACCGCGGGGGGCCGGAGGAATGGATTGGCGTACCCCCTTAAATGAGTCCGTCAGTTTGTTACGTCCTTTGTTGTCCACCTCACGTGCGACGATTGAAAGTAAAGTTGCCGCCTGGGGGCTTCAACCGGTACAGGATCCTTCCAATGCGGAGTCGGAATATTTACGGAACCGGATGCGTCACGAAGTATTGCCCCTCCTGCGTGACCGGATTAACCCCGGAACTGTCAAACATTTGGCCGAGTTTGCGGAACAGCAACGAAAACTGGAAGCCTGGGTTTCGCATGAGGCACGGATCAGAGGCAAGGGCTGTCTGGTAGAGGAAACGCTCCATTTGGAACCGTGGCGTTTTATGCCGGAGGTTTTGCAGGAGAGAATTTTGCTGGGGTGGCTACAAGCGCGCGGTTCGGATTTGAGTTCGATAGGTGCCGCACAAATTCGCGATCTTTTGGCGGAGCAAAATGTTATTGATGTTTCTGAAGTTGAGGTGAAAGCCATTCAGGACAAATTTGATGCGGATCGTATAGAGGCTTTTGATTTTTATCCTGGTATCGCTGATTTTCTAAAAGAGGCTCGCAAGCTGTTTACTTTGGTTGTGATTACTAATGGCCCTGAATTCTCACAAATACCCAAAGTGGAAGCAGTTAATCTGGCAGATTATGTTGATCATATTATT
>CAKZLZ010000207.1 GCA_937127435.1 uncultured Verrucomicrobiota bacterium
GCTACCTGATCATTTTTCAAAAAGGTAGGCATTCCAAAATTTATACGCAAGCCCTTATGTTTCTTTAATAGAAGGTTCATTCAAAAATTCCGACGAAGGGAAAATTTATTGCATCACTTTCCGACCTGCGGAATCCTGGAGATATTTGCTGAAGTCAACATGGGGAAAGACATCATGTGGAAGGTATGCCTCCACATCGACTCCCCGATGTTTTCCCGGAGACTTGCCCGCATCCAAATGTCCAACTAAAACCACCCGTAAATCTTTAGAATAAGCACAAAAAGCGCACGGTTTTCTGCTTGTTTCCTTAACAGGCAGCCCCCAAAGTATGGAGTATGCATAGGTTTTTAATAAAAATCACAAAAGCCTCCCTCGGGGTCATCTCTGCTTGCCTCCTCTCCGGAGGGGTCCACGCTTCGGATCCCCCTGCCAATATCCCGGTGTCCACATCCGCCCCCGGAGGATTGGCTCCGGCAGACACCCCCCAGTTGATTCTCATTACCTTTGATGACGCGGTAAATTCCACAAATTACGACGATATCCTGAAAATTCTGGATCATCAAAATGCGGATGGGTCCCCGATCGCGATGACTTTTTACATCAGCGTGGATATTTCCGATTACTATCTCATTCACAAGTTGCATGCCGCCGGCCAGGAAATTGCAGCCCACACCATGACCCATACCACCGGAAATTCCCAGGAGAACAATACTTCTTTCGATACCTGGGTTCGGGAAATTGAAGGCTGTCGTGAAGCGTTAACCCGTTACGCCGGCATTCCCCGTGAGCAGATCACCGGATTCCGCGCCCCTTACTTGGCTTACAACGCCGACATGTGGAAAGCGCTCGCCTTGCTCGGGTTCAGCTATGACACGTCGGTCCCCGAAACGCCGGATGGGTTGAACAGTCCGGATGAAGCCCATTACATTTGGCCCTACACCCTTCATGACGGTCTCAAACAATATGCCTGGACGGGGGAACCCCCTGCAGAAAATTATCCAAACCTGCTCGAAATCCCGATGTGGACCCTGACCGATGAGAACACTGTAAACGGTTATCACAATATGGATCCGGATGTGGCCACAGAAGCGGAAATGCTGGCAGTATTAAAAAACAATTTCACCACCCGATATGAAGGAAACCGGATCCCTGTCGGTATCTATTTTCATAAAGGGTGGCTCACCGAAGATAAAAACATCAATGCCATGAACGATTTTCTGGAATGGGCCCTGGCCAAAGAAGATGTTTTTGTGGTGGGCGTCGGCGCCTTGGATAAGTGGATGCGCAACCCGGTTTCCGCAGATACCGCCGTCAGCCAAGGCCTCTTCACCGTACAGACCTACACCCCGGTTCCCGAAAACGAAGTCATCCTGAATGTTTTGAGCCCCAACAATTTCCGTTCGGTCCACCATCCGGCTACTTTATACCCCGCTCCGGACAACGCATTTCAAAAACGGGTCGTTGTGGCTGAACCCATCACCTTCCGGGTGGAAGAAACAGTACGGTGGGGGGGAACAGCTTATCAAGCAGAGATCTACGCCACGAATACCGGAAGCCATACTGTGAGTGATTGGGAAATTGAATTTGATGCCGGGAATAATGTGATGGGGGAAATGTGGAACGGTGCCTATACTCAAAGTGGGAACACGATTACGGTTACGCCCAAGCATGTGATCGACATCCCTCCCGGAGAAGAAATCATGGTGTCAAATTTCGGGGCAGAAGGAGATCCGGGTACTTTTGGGGACCTGAGCCCTACATTTTGGGAAACAGGCCCCAGGTCTTCCCCTCAACTCAGCCTGGCGCCGGGTTCATCCGGGAATATGCTGCAATGGAACCGGGCGGCCCCCATGTATGAACTTCAAGGGCGGGATTCCCTGCTGAGTGGCGACTGGCAAAGTGTCAAAATGCTCTACGGTGCAGAGGAGACGGAGGTTGAGCCGGAAAGCCCCTATCTTTTTTACCGTCTGCACTGCATCCACTGACCCCCCTTTTCGCTTTTCATCCCTGCTGAGCTGGGATAAGGACTCCGCATGGCCCGAAAATTTTTAGAAAGAGCGGAAACTTATTTATTGGACGTGGTGGACGGCACCCGCCGCGGCACCGGTGCGTCTCTGCTTCGGGTGACGCTGGGCGGCCTCTCTTATGTATTTACCGGCATTGTACAAACCCGCCTCTGGGGCTACCGCATTGGATTGTTAAAGCATCATACCCTGGGCTGTCAGGTGGTGAGTGTGGGCAACCTGACCGTGGGCGGGACGGGGAAAACCCCGGTGGTGGAGTTGCTGGCCCGCTCTCTGGCCGAAAATGGCCGCCGGGTCGCAATTCTCAGCCGGGGCTACAAAAAGAAAAAGAAAAAGCGCGGGTTTAAGAAACGCTTAAAGGATTTAATGGTCGGCAAAGTGGATGTGGAGGCCTCCCTGCTGGTTTCCGACGGGGAAAGCCTGAAAGTGGAACCCATGTTCAGTGGAGACGAGCCCTACATGCTGGCGAAAAACCTTCCGGGAGTCGCGGTAATTGTAGGTAAAGACCGTATCAGCTCCGGACGGCACGCTATCCGCAAATTAAAATGCGACACCTTGATTCTCGATGACGGCTTCCAACATCTGGCGCTTAAACACCGCTTGGATATTGTATTGGTGGACCGCACCAACCCCTTTGACAATGGACGCACCCTGCCCCGCGGACTTTTGCGGGAGCCCATCCGGAACATTAAACGCGCCGGTTTTATTTTCATCACCAAAAGCAACGGAGACGGTGCGGTGGAGTTAAGCACCCGGTTGAGGGAACTGAATCCCACCGCCGAAATTTCCGAATGCCGTCACTGCCCACGCTTTCTGAAGTATCTGTTTGAGGATGTGAAAGAGGAACTGAGCTGGCTGAAAGGGAAAAAAGTGATGGCCCTTTCCGGGATCGCGGTTCCGGGAGGATTTGAACGCGAATTGGTCAATCACGGCGCCATGGTAGAGGAACACATCACCTTTGCCGACCATCACCGATACAGTCTACAGGAAATTCTGGACATCGTGGCGCGCGCAAAAGAGCTGAATGTGGATGCCATTGTCACCACGGAAAAAGATGCAGTGCGCATCCCCCATTTAGAACGGCGGGAAATGCCCATGCTCTATTTACGGGTGGAAATTGAAATGTTTACCGGACAGGAGGAATACCATGACTGGATTCGACGTATCTGTCTTGAATAATCCTGCGCTTCGCTTGTTGGTCGTGGTTCCCAATTGGTTGGGCGATGGCGTGATGGCCATGCCGGCACTTCAAACCTTGCGTGCACAACTCCATCCCGAAGCAAAGATTCTGGTGGCGGCCCGCCCCGGTCAATGCGGACTCTGGGAAATGCAACCCGCCGTCTCCGAAGTCATTCCCCTTCCCGCCGGCACCGGTGAGTTGTTTGCTTCAGCCAAAACTTTAAAATCGCTGAACTGTAATGCAGCGGTCATCCTGCCGCATTCCTTCCGCTCTGCACTCTTACCGGCGCTGGCCGGGATTCCCGCACGCCGGGGAACTGCAACTCAATGCGGACGCCGTTTCCTTATTCAGGATCCGGTGTCCCTTTCCGAATTGGAGAATCGGCACCAACAATGGGAAATCGCCAAACTCTTGCTTCCCGGCCCCTTGCCGGAAATTTTACCCGCCCCCTTGCTGGAGCCGCCGGCAGAAGCGTTTACAGAAGCGCAGCAACTTCTCTCCCCGCTTTCCGGCCCCATTCTGGGATGTATACCCGGTGCCGCCCGGGGGCCATCCAAACAATGGCCCGGCGAACGCTTTCAGGCGGTCGCCCAAGCCTGGGTGGAAAAAACCCAGGGCAGTGTTTGTTGGCTGGGTACACCTGCAGATGAAGAACTTTGTGAAGAATTAAACCGTCCCCTGGGCAAAAAGGGCCTTTCCCTGGCGGGCAAAACCGGT
>CAKZLZ010000208.1 GCA_937127435.1 uncultured Verrucomicrobiota bacterium
GGGCCAGGAACAATGGGTTCTAACGATTGTGAGCCCTGTATGGGCGACTCTCTCACTGGTAGGCCATGCAGATAGAGGGTCGCCCACACTGGGCTCAGCCTTGCTTTTAATAAAACAAGCGCGGATAATATTCCGGCTTCCGGTCATAGGGTGCCTGTTTTCCTGTGGCGACATCGTAAAGTCCTTCATGACTTTTGCGGGCCGCATCCCTGAGTGCCGCGTAAGGTTGCAGACAAATATCCACAAATCCGATGTTGTAATTTTCACCGTCCGAACGTCCCAGCGCACTTTGATCCGCATAGGTGAAATAATGAACCCCCACGCACCATGCCTGGGCCGCGGCATGTTCGGTGTACACCCGAAATGCTTTACCGCGATCCTCCTGACTGGCAACCCGGCCTATGCCGCTAGCCGGTAAGCCCACATCCAAAGCCCCGAAATGCCACTCACCGATCAGGGCCGGCATCTGTAATTTTTCGCAGGCCTCCGCCAATACCGGATCCACGGTTTCCCGATAACAGTTGATACTGAACACATCAAAACTCTTCATCCCCGGCAAAGCCCAATCCGGCGGCACCCGGTGATAACGGGCCCCCAAATTGAGATGTACCGGGTCCACTTTTCTGCAGGCTTCACTGAGAACTGTGAACAATTCCGAAACCAACAAGGTGCTGAAATCTTCCAGATCTTTCCGCGCTTGCGGCGTCAACGGATTCTGCCATCGGCCCCTACAAATTTTTTCGAAATCCACGCTCTCCCCCCAGGATTCACGCAAGGTCTCCAGCGAATAACGTTTACGCAAAAAATCCACCAGACGGTTTCGCGCTTCACAGCCGGAGGTTTGAAAAAGCATGCCCTCGGCCGGGGTCATGGAGGCAAAACCCCAGGTCGGTTCATTCATTAAAAAATATCCCAGCAACGCCGGATCTTCCCGGGTGGGTTCCAGTTGTTGCGCATAGGCCGCAGCCTCGGTGGAGAATGCAGGATCGTACGGGTCCGGAAAATCCCGGAAAATGCGGGGAGCCAACTCCGATCCCTGCACCGGCCACTGCAAAGGACGCACATAAGGAAAGCCCGCCTCCTGCGCAACTTCCCATTCAGACCAGTTTGCCATGGTATTAAAACCAAATCGTTTTAAATCCGCCAGCGCCAATTTTTCCCAGTTTGTTTTCCACTGCTCCGGCCCGAATGCACGGATCAGGTTGCTGCGGAAGAAATCCACTTCCATCGCCCCATTCCTTTCTCCCACTGCCGCCTCAAAGCCCGGCTTTCCCTCCGGACTCCATTCCAGCGCATCTTTAAGGTCGCTGATGTTTGTCCCGATCGTTGAACGGACACAATCCAAACCCGCAGACCAGAAGGCATGCCCCTCCGGATCCACCAGCCACCAACGTCGCCCATCATGGTGGCTGCGAAAAAATCCGGTAGCCTTAAACCGAAGCTCACGCGCACCACCATAAGCGGAAAAAGCATCGGGCCAAGCCGACAGATCCACATCCGCCAACTGCTGCTGAAGCCGCTTCACCAAGCTTTCTTCATTGGGGGTTTTACCCTGCCAGTCACTCAGCGTGCTTTGTCCCCATGCATCCAGCAACGGCCCCATAGGCAACAACGGTTTTTCCAATCGGGGAGGCTTTTGCGTCACCGCGGTCAACGGACTCATGCACCAACGCAAGCGCTCCGGCCCCTGTCGGTAACAGACAAAACTTGCCCGGTCCACTTTGTTTAAATCCACGCGATCCCCCTGCACAATCACTTTCAACCAGGCCCCTTCCCTGGGAAACAACCAACGGTTCTGATCCACAGAATCCAGCGGCAAACGAATGCGGGCCTGGCATTGTGGCAGAAAGGCGAAGTGACACAAATATTGAGGTCCGGACGCCCCTTCTTGCAAGGTCACCGCGTAAACCCCGGCCACCTTTCCGTCCAACAACACATCGCAAGTCAGGTACCGGGCATGCGCGAGAGCTCCGGGTTCAAACTGATAAAAAAAGCCCTGATCCACCTTCGACACTTCCACCCATTGTCCGCCTTCCAAAGGACAGTTCTCCTCTGAAGTTCGATCAACCGTTGAGGATGTGACGGGTAAAATCCAGGGTTCGGGAATGGCGTTCATCATTTTTGAGGGGTTGTGTTTTTACAGTCAGAAAGTGCGGCCGCCAACTGCGCCAGCAAGCCCATTCCCCAGGGAGCGATCACGCGAAAGGCATGACGTTGAATATCCATGGCATGGGTTTCCTTTTTATTACTTTGAGAAACACCACGTAACCAGCCATCATAACGGGTACAGGCCATCAACGCATCATAAGCCCTCGTAGCGGCGGGAAAATATTTTTCATCCAGCATGCCTTCCGCCACTCCCAGGGCAATCGCCGCCGCAATCCCTGCACAACCGGAGGTATCGGGCGCCACTTCCTTTTCTTTAAGAAAACAGGGCCAGAGTCCTCCGGGGAGCTGATACTTTACAACCCATGCGGCCATTCGTCCCGCTTCTTCAATCAAATCCTCCGGCCGTTCCTCAGGGGGTAAAAGTGAAAGCGTGCGCATCCACCCCAACAGGTACCATGCGACGCCCCGGCTCCAGTTTTGAAACGTTCGCTCCTGGGTACTTAGATGATAGCGAAGAGAGAGATCATCCGGTGCCGTCAGATATTTCATGCACATCCGAAGTTGGTGCAAGGACCTTCTTTTTAAATCCGCATCGCCGCGCGTCACCGCCAAAGCCATCATCGGATAGGCAACATTGTAACAGCTCTCCGTCACCAAATGCCCCCGGGCAATCACATCCAGATCCGGCACATGTGAATTTACAAAACCCTGCTCTGCAAAACGGAGTGCGGGATGCCCCGGCTCTTCCAGGGCCAGAATCGCAAAAGGTCCCGTAGATTCAGGCCCGCCGGGCGCTTCATCACAGGGGCGCCCCCAAATGTTTTCGCGCTGCCCCTTTGTGGGATGAAAAGCAGTTTCCAAATGAAGCCGGAGCGCTTCCGATGCATCTTCTCTGCCCAGGCCCTTCCAGTCCCGAAGCCCGTCCAGCACGCATACTTCCATCCAGTCGCAGGGTTGTAAAGTCGCCGCGGAACAAAACAAATTCAGAAAGCGCTCCAGAGAGGCCGGTCCCGGATCGGCAACCAATTGAGGCCGTTGCGCCGGGGTTGTGCGGGTACCTTCGTTTACCAACCAAAGTGCGGGGCCCTCGAGCAGGGAGAGCGCCAACCCGTCACGAAAAGCCGAAGTCGCCTGCTCGGCAGAAAGCATGAGCTCAAAAACCTGTCCCGGGCAGGCATAACACACATCGAACTGGCCAAAAATCTCTCCGGAAGCGGCATTGGAAACCTGCACCCGGTGAAGAACTCTCTCATCTGTCGCCGCCACAAACCGCAAAAGCATTTCCCGCTCAGAAATCCGGGGGTGCTCCCAATGTAAATATGTAGGCGGTCCATATTCAGCTGCCAGCACCGGAAAACAGTTGCGGCCGCCCAAAGGGCGTTTTTCAGGAGGGAAAATTACATTTTCAGGGAAAGAAACAGCAGGAAGAGTTTGTACGGGAATTTCGGACATAAGATATACATTCAACCGAAACACAAAAATTATTCAAGGTATCCTGCATCAGGACTTTCCTGAAAATAATCAGAAAGAATCTGCAATAAAAAGCAAAGAATTGCGTATGATATGTATACCATGCATTTAAATTCCCTATCCAGGATCAATCTGTTCCTGACCTTTCTTGCTGTCAGCCTGATAAGCCGGGCCCTGACCATTGACGGATACACCGCCAATGAAAATGACCGCTTTGCCAATAATGAAACTTTCATTGCTCATGACTTCGACCTCTCCGGACTGGCAATTTCCAGTGACGGGAAGTGGGCGACCATGATCAGTCCCAACGTTTTTTTGACCGCCTGGCATTATACGCCCTCCACGGGTCAAACCATCACGTTCTATGCGTCAAATGACAGCACGGGTCTCTCTGTCACCCGGACCGTAACCAGCACCCAACAACAAATCGGCACTTCTGATCTAAGAGCGGTTGTGTTAAATCTACCTTTGCCTGAAGGCTACAAATTCTACACCAGAGCTGCTGAGTCAGCAAGCACCTGGTATTCTTTCCGGAATAGGTATCCATACCGCGACAAGGAACATTTTCATTTCGGACGCTCCCCGGGAAGTTATGCCACCCCTTTGGATGTAGGCGTGGGGAAAAATGTAGTGGATCTTTATAACAGCGCTCAAACTGTTTCGAATTCAACAGCAACAGGACCTTCAATTGGAGTGACTGTAGATTCAGACAATTCAGCCGTCGATTATGAAACATATGCGTTGGATGGTGATTCCGGCGCGCCACTGATGATCGAGAGTAACGGATCCCTCAAGCTGGTAGGCATTTCATGGTATCGAACCACCATAGGGGACCCGGCCGAACCCTACTCCACCGGATTTTCCCCGGTCGGGGATCACAACAGCGATATTAATACTTTTCTGACTACGTACTCTCTCCCTTATCAACCCCTTGCGCCTACCCATTTTTCAGCTATCAGAATCAGCAGTACCCAAATTGATCTGAGTTGGCTCGATCAATCCGAAGTCGAAACCGCCTACCAAATCGAAAGGGCGGAATCCGCAGAAGGTCCATGGACCGTGATTGCGACTTTGGACCCTGACATTGAAAGTTATAGTGATACCCCCACTCCCGCCGGCGATGTCTATTACCGCCTCGTCGCACAGAATGATACAGACTCGGATGCAGCGGAAGCTGCTGCCCTCACACTTTACAGTACCTGGGCCGCGCAGTACGACTGGGGGGATTCGGACCAAAGTCCCGCCGGAGACGCCAACAGCGACGGCAGCTCCAATCTGGAAGCTTACAGCATGAACCTTTCACCTGTCGACCCACTGCCGGTGGATGCCGCGCCCTATTTAGAAACACCCACAGACTATGTGGACTTCTTCTACCGCAAAAATTCCGACGCCACCGATCTCACTTACACCCTCCAACAAACCGCGGACCTCATCAACCCCGATTGGCAAAGCGTGCTGATCGATGGCAGCACCGTAACGGAAACCGATATGGGCGCCGTCGATACCGCCCGCCTCATCCGCATCCGCATGCAGAGCAGTATTCTTTCCACCCTAACATTCTTTCGATTGGAAATCGAAACAGACGATCCGCCCTAATTTGATATAAAAGGATCAGAATAATTTTCACTGGACAATGAATCGAATTTTGAGATGATCATTTCTTCACCTCCCTGCATTCCTATAAAAACCGATGCCAACACAATTCATATTGGATTCACAAAAAAAGATTGTATATTCCACGGCAAATGGCCACCTGACTTTGCAGGAAATGCTGGATCATCTCGGAACCATCCGGCAACACTTCCTGGACGGAAAATTGGACGATCAATGGGCCCAAATAATTAATTTTTTGGATGTGGACTCCATGGAAGGGGTAAACGCCAAGGCCGTGCGTGAACTGATCTACATCAATCCCTGGCCGGGAGGATGTCCACGCGCGATTATTACCACTGATAAATTTTTATATGGTCTTTCCCGTATGTATCAAAATCTGGGAGACTTCAAAACGATGCAAGTTGGACTGGTGCATAATCTGGAGGAAGCAGAGAGCTATATTTCCCAGTGCCGTGAAACCGGGAAGCCCTCCCCATAACGGGTGAAAAAAAATTTCATCCCGGTGTCCGACCTTATTCCGGGAACAAGGTCCTTGAAACCCTCATGGATTTTAGAATCCTAAACCGCTTTAAACTGGACTTTTTTTCTACTGAAACGATGTTGGAGCCATGCCTGCAACTTATACTTTAATGCCTGAACGCAAATTGGTTTACACCAAGGTCTACGGACCGGTAAACGAAAAAGATTTCATGTCCCATGTGGACAGCATGACCGGATATTTTCACCAAAACCATTTGGATGAAACCTGGAGACAATTGATTTTTTTGGACGAAGTGGCCTATGTAGGCAAAGATGCCGTTTCACTGATCCGTCAATTGGTTCTCCTCAACCCCTGGCCTGTCACCTGTAAAAGAGTGATCGCTTCTAAAAACAAATATTTTTTCGGATTGGCCCGTATTTATCAACAACTCGCTGACCCGGAGCACCAAGGCGTGGAAGTTGTCAGCACGCTGGAGGCGGCAGAAATCATTCTAAGTGATTTAAAAGCCATATAATACAGGGGTTTCAGGCAAATCGTTCAAAAGATCCTTTCGCCCCCTTGACAAACCCTACTAAATCAATAGGGATAGTGCACTATGATATCCAAAAAGTGTACATATGCGCTCCGTGCGGTACTGGCCCTGGCCAGAAATCACGGCGGGGCCCCTCTCACCATTCATCAGATTGCCAAAGCGGAAGAGATTCCTCCCCGCTTTTTGGAAGCGATCCTGCGTGACCTGAAGCAGAACGGTCTCACCGACTCCATTCGCGGAAAAGACGGCGGATACCGATTGAGCGTTCCCCCGGCAGATCTGAGTATCGGTGAAGTGGTTCGCGTGGTCGAAGGCCCTTGGTTTCCCACCGACGAGGATAAAAACCCGGACGTTTTCCAAAAGGTATGGCAGGAAGCGGACAGCACTTTGAAAAATGTCCTAGACCAAAAAGATTTCCAGACCCTTGTCAGTGAACAGGACGCCTTGCGCGCAGACAATATTTTAAATTACTCCATCTAATCCCGTAACTTTTATGAACGAACAACTTGATATAACCGAAGCCAATGCCGCACTCGAAGACGCCTCCCCCGCAGATATTCTGGAATGGGGAAACGAAATTTCAGGTGGCAAAATCATCATCTCCACCAATTTCCGCCCCTTCGAAGCCGTGCTTTTGCATATGGCCGTGCAGCAAATCCCGGATATTCAGGTCCTGTGGGTAGACCATGGTTACAACACCCCGGCAACCTACCGCTGCGCGGAAGATACCATCAAAAAACTCAACCTGAACGTCAAACTCTACATTCCCGCCCGCACCGCGGCCCACCGTGACACCCTCTTAGGCGGAATCCCCACCCTGGATGATCAGGAAAAACACGACCAGTTCACCGAAGAAGTGAAACTGGAACCCTTCCGTCGCGGCATGGCAGAAATGAACCCCGCCGTTTGGCTCACCGCCCTGCGCCGGGTCCAAAACCCCAACCGTGAAACCATGCCTATCGTGGCCAAAACACCGGACGGGGTCATCAAACTCTCGCCCGTACTGTCCTGGACCGATGAGCAAATGCAGGCCTATATCGACGAGCACGACCTGCCCAACGAATTCAATTACTACGACCCCACCAAAGTTTTGGAAAGCCGGGAGTGCGGACTGCACCTCGATTCCGCAAAACTGTAAGCACTTTATTTAAAATACCATGAGCCAATATAAACTCTCCCATTTAGAATTGCTGGAAACAGAAGCCATTCACGTTATGCGTGAAGTCGCGGCCGAATTCGAGCGCCCCACCCTCATGTTCAGCGGAGGCAAAGACTCCATCGTGATGTTGCGCCTGGCGGAAAAAGCTTTCCGTC
>CAKZLZ010000209.1 GCA_937127435.1 uncultured Verrucomicrobiota bacterium
TGCGATTTAATTTAAGGGTGCAAAAGGGTTGGAACGTTAGAAGATGTAGATGAAGTTTCACTTCAAGACATAAAGGAAAAGCACTATGAATGCGAAGTACCACAACGTACCGCAGCACAAACGCCATGAATACTCTGGAGAAACTGCAGGACGTTCTTGGAACAGCACGCTGGCTCTTTGCACGCGGGTGGCGGACTGCGTTGGTTGTTCTAAACCATCTATCAACTGCAAAATGAGTGAAAACATAAACACCAAAAGATAACTAAAGGAGACTTATGCAAATCCAAATCAATACCGGCCATAACATTGAAGGCGGTAAAATGCTTTCTGCACATATCAGTGAAGTTGTCGAAGATACTCTTCGTCATCATAGCGAACAACTCACGCGCGTGGAAGTTCATCTCGCCGACGAGAATGGTCCGGACAGTGAGCTAAACGTTATTCGTTGCGCCATGGAAGGCCGGCTGAAACGTCACCAACCCCTCACCGTTACCTGCGAAGCGGGGTCGGTACACCAGGCCGTAGATGAGGCCGCGGAAAAACTGGACCGCTTGGTCGAGCATACCCTAGGGCGATTGCATGATGAAAAAATCCACCGGACGGATCCTCCCATTCTCAATTACCCGGCAAACGGTAATGTGTGAGTCGCACCGAGCGGCTTTAAATTTTCCGATCCAAGCAGGAAGAATCCCGGGTTAATATTCTTTAAGGGAAGCAGTAGATTCAAACTATGCAATCTTTAGAAATTCCTATTCCCGACCACTTGGAGATAAGCCTTGGGTTTAGATTGTCAGGAGTTGTCGAATGAGGCTAGACTCCTCTTGGCGGTCAAGCTTTTTGAATTGGAACGTCTGAGTTCGGGTCGCGCCTCAGAACTTGCAGGTATGGACCGGGAGACTTTTCTTCTGACCGTTCCACGTTATGGGGTTCCTTCGGTACGTTGGAGCGATGAAGAGATTTAGGCCGAGGCGGATGTGGTTTTAAAATGAGTAAAATCACCCTGGTCTCCAATACAGAGCCACTGATTGCGCTTCCCAAAATCGGGTGTCTGAAATCAGCCACTGAACTTTATCAGATCTTTGTTGCTGTGATCGCGATGCGTGAGTGGCGTTCAGCTCCGAAAATCTGACCCCATTCGCTTACGGTGCTTCCTGAAACGGTTCCCGATCCGCTATTGCGCCTTCAATTGGATATGGGGGAAGCAATTGTACCGGATTTTTCAAATGTATTTATGGTGAAGTCCCGAACGCTTTCATTCATAAGTTTTTTGAAATAGTTTAAGGGTTCAAAGAAGATGAAACGTTAGAATGGGTAGATGCAGGTTTACTGCATATAACAATAACCCACAGCTAGGAGATTCATCATGCGTAAAATAACCCAATCCATACCCCTTATGTTGATGATGTTGGTATTCATCGGAGGAAGTGCCCAGGCAAGAGGTACCAAAACCGCTTGGAGGAAATTGCATAAAGTCAATACAACCGAGGATATCGCCAAATTGGAGCCCGGTGACAAGGTCACCATGACCTGCAAAAAATGTGACGCAGTTTCCATGGCGGAAATCAGCTCAAAAGAAGAGGCTGAAAACATGGCCAAAGAAGGCGCCACTTACGATTGCCCCTCCTGTAAGAACGTTGCCAAGGTCAGTTATATGGGACCACCCTCAAAAAAACATCGCGTGGTCAAATTTGTTGATGAACATGGGGAGGAGTGCATGACCATGAACGTAGTTCATGATGCCGAATCCTCGGATGAATGATCACCCTGACCTAAGTACATCAACTAAAGTACTCCGGTAGGAGCCTCTCTCTTTCCTGCCGGAGTACTTACTTGTTCCACTGATAAGCACCTAAAAGACAAAGATACATAATTATGAATACCCCCCAAATCATCCTCATCGTGTTGGCAGTGCTGGCACTGTTCGCGGCAATATTCGTCGTCGGCCTCTACAACAAACTCGTCGGGTTGCGCAACCGGTTTAAAAACGCTTACGCACAAATCGACGTGCAGCTCAAGCGGCGGTACGACCTGATTCCAAATCTCGTCGAGACTGCAAAAGGTTACCTCAAACACGAACGCGGTACGCTCGAAGCCGTCACGGAAGCGCGCAATATGGCATCATCCGCCAACACCAGTGCCGCTGCCAATCCCGGGGACCCTGGTGCCATGAAGAAACTCGCCGGTGCTGAAGGCGCACTTAGTGGAGCACTCGGCCGCCTGATGGCTGTTTCCGAAGCGTATCCTGACCTCAAAGCGAACACGACCATGCAGAGCCTGATGGAAGAGTTGACCTCGACGGAAAACAAAGTCTCCTTCTCCCGGCAGGCGTATAACGACGCGGTGATGACCTACAACACGCAGCGGGAGGTGTTCCCCAGCAGCCTCGTCGCCAATACCTTTCACTTCACCGCCGCCGAGTTGTTCGCTATCGAGAAACCGGAAGAACGAGAGGCCACGAAAGTGTCGTTTACTTGAAGAACTTCCCTATGGACTTTTTCGCGAACCAGGACCAAGCCAGAAAGCACACGAAAGTACTCGTGTTCTACTTCGTGATCGCGGTGTTGTGCATCATCGCATCGGTTTACATTGCCAGCGTATTGATATTCTATGGCGTCAATGCCAAACAGACAGTGGGTACCCCGCCGCCAGAACTCGTCCTGTGGGATCCCAAGCTGCTTCTTACCGTCGTGCTGGGCACTCTTGGTGTCGTCATCATGGGCAGCCTCTACAAAACCGCCGCCCTGGCCAAGGGAGGCGGTGCGATCGCGGAAGCCCTCGGTGGCCAGCTCATCAATCCGAACACCACCCAAGCGGATGAGCGTAAGCTTTGCAATGTGATTGAGGAAATGGCTATCGCATCCGGGGTGCCTGTTCCCAAAATTTATGTACTCGACGACGAAAAAGGTATCAACGCCTTCGCCGCGGGTCATACCCCAAACGACGCCGCCATCGGGGTCACCCGTGGTTGCATGACCTTACTCAACCGCGATGAATTACAGGGGGTTATCGGCCACGAGTTCAGCCACATTCTTAATGGGGATATGCGTCTGAATCTTCGCCTAATAGGGGTCATTTTTGGCATCCTGTGTCTGGCAGTGATTGGCCGGGTCCTGATTTATTCACGCAGTCGCAGCCGCGAAGGAAATAACCCATTGATGTTTCTGGGACTGGCCCTGATCGTCATTGGTGCGATTGGTGTATTCTTTGGTCGACTCATTCAGGCCGCCCTCAGTCGGCAACGGGAATTTTTGGCCGATGCCTCTGCGGTTCAGTTCACCCGCAATCCTCCCGGACTCTCCGGCGCACTTCAAAAGATCGGCGGCGTCGGCTCGAAGCTCGAATCTGCTCACGCCGGGGAAGCCAGCCATATGTTCTTCGGAAACGGCATGGGCAAATCGTTTCTTGGCGCGTTGGCAACCCACCCCCCGCTCGATCAGCGCATCCGTGCCATTGATCCGAGCTGGGACGGAAAATTCAAAACCGCCAGCATCAAAGCGGTTGAAGAAGACGATGCACATCAGACGGCGAAACCTACCCCATCGGGATTTCCCTTTCCAGCCATCCCCGGCATGCCCGGGACGCAAAATGACGATAAAGGGTTTATGTCTAATATGGTCTTGATGGGTGCTGTGCTGCCTAACCTTGGCAAGCCCACTCCTCAACATTTGCGCTACGCCGAGGAATTGCGGAAGTCTTTCCCGGATAAACTTCTCTTCACTGCCCGCGAACCGCTTGATGCCACTGCACTCATATATGCGATACTCCTCAGTCCGGACGACATCCTCCGTACGAAACAACTTAAAGAACTTGGCGAACGAACGGAACCGGGGGTAGGCGAAACCATCACTGCACTCCGGGCGGATGTCGTTAAGATCGCCTCCTCTGCACGTTTGCCACTCGTAAACATTGCCCTACCAGCCTTGCGTCAGCTTCGGCCCGACGAGTTCGAGCAATTCGACCAGACATTAAAATGGCTCATTGAGAGCGATGGGGAAATTGAAATCTTCGAATTTGTTCTTCAGAAGATTGTCCGGCGCCACCTCGCATCGCAGTCGGGCGGAACCCGTCCGGCTTCTATTCAATATCACACCCTCAAACCCCTGGTGCAAGATGCCAACGTTGTGCTCTCCGCGTTGGCGAATGCCAGTAGTAGCAATCAGGAGGAGGTCGAAAAGGCATTCCGGGCGGGTGAAGGCCATCTGGCGACAAAAGTCAGTGGGTTACAACACCTGCCACCTGAAGCCTCCGGATTGAAACAACTGGATACCGCACTCGACCATTTTGCGTTGGCCGCGCCACAAGTCAAAAAGACCTTGATCGAAACCTGTGTACAAATCGTCGGCGAAGATGGTTTGATTCAGGAAAGCGAAGCTGAATTGCTCCGCGCCATCGCCGATACCCTGGATTGCCCAATCCCACCGTTTATAGAGATTTCTCCAAACACCGAGATGCACCCTGATGTTCATTCCCCGCTGGAGGCAATGACGGGAGATGACCACAACCCAGACGGGATCTTCCCATGACAATTCACCCACCACCCGGGAATGAAACCATGAAACAAATATTTATAATGGTACTCGGCTGCGGCCTGGCACTCTTGCTGATCTTTCTCCTTCCAGCTCTGGGATTGGGAAGTGGCTGGGTGCTTGCCATAGCCTTCGGCGCGATGATGCTCTGCCATCTGATGCACTTCGGCATGCATAACCATGACAGGAAAGGAGACAACGACCATGAGCACTGAAACACCTCTTCGCACATTTTCCACCTCCCATCTGAATCCTCGATGTATGGGGCTCGCTTTCGGAACGACCGGACTGGTGTTCTACCTTGGCTGTATGCTGACAATGGCCACCGTACCGCGGGAGTCGGCGGTGACTTTTTTCAACAGTCTGCTACACGGCCTCGATGTCGGACCCATATTAAAAACCAGCGTGCCCCTTCCTCAGGTTGCGCTGGGATTGGTCACCACCTTTATTCTCGGTTGGTTCGCTGGCATATTGAGTGCAGGAATTTATAATCTGAGCCTCCGACTGGGAAAATAATAAATGAAAAACATGGAAAACACACCGGACAGGAATTCGAAATACCAGGCGGACAGCCTCTCGCTGATCGGTGCCGTCGCCTTGGGGACGGGCGTGATGATCGGTGCCGGGATCTTCGCGCTGACGGGCCAGATGGCGGAGGTGACCGGAAGCCTGTTTCCCTTGGCCTTCCTTTCCGCCGCACTGATCGTCTCCTTCAGTGCCTACTCCTACGTCAAATTATCCAATGCCTACCCCTCCGCCGGCGGCATCGCCATGTACCTGCAGAAAGCGTATGGCAGCACCCTTACCACCGCTTTCCATGCCCTGTTGATGTATTTCTCGATGGTCATCGCCCAGAGCTTTCTGGCGCGAACCTTCGGGGCCTACACCCTGCAACTATTTTCCATCGACGACAGCAGTGTACTAGTGCCCATGTTGGGGGTGGGGCTGTTGCTGGTGGCCTTCCTGATCAATCTGTCCGTCACCGGATTGATTCAGGGGGTCGCCTCTGTACTCGGCTTCATCAAGATTGGTGGCATCGTTCTGTTTGGGGTGGTCGGGGTGCTGGTGGCCGATTCGGTGAAAGTGGATTTCACTGCAGCGGATCCCGGGGCATCGCTGACCGGATTTCTTGGTGCCACCGCCCTCGGCATTCTGGCCTTTAAAGGATTTACCACCATCACCAACAGCGGTTCAGAAATCAAAGACCCGCACCGGAATCTGGGCAGAGCCATCACCATCTCGATTGCCCTGTGTGTGGTGATTTACGGGCTGGTGGGCTTTGCGGTCTCCAGCAACCTGTCACTGGAGGAGATTATCGAAACCCGCAACTACTCGCTGGCCGCCGCCGCACGGCCGGCCCTGGGTGACTATGCGGTTTGGTTTACCGTAATCCTTGCCATGCTGGCCACCTCTGGCGGTATCATTGCCAGCATTTTCGCAGTGTCGCGCATGCTGGCCATGTTGACCGAAATGAAGCTGGTTCCCCACCGCCATTTCCACATGCCGGGCAGCATCCAGAAACATACGCTGGTTTATACCGTGGTGCTGGGATTACTGCTGACCGCATTTTTCGATCTTTCCCGCATCGCAGCTCTGGGGATTATCTTTTATCTGATCATGGACATCGCCGTTCACTGGGGAGTACTGCGTCACCTGAGAAAAGAAATGGAGGCCAACCCGGTGATTCCATTCGTAGCCATTGTTTTGGACCTACTCGTCCTCGGCGGTTTTCTGTGGATCAAAGGCAACTCGGATCCTCTGGTGCTCATGGTTGCGGCAGCCGTGATGGCGGTGATCCTGATCACGGAATTTTTCTTCCTCCGCGCACGACTCTCTGACGAACAACCGGCGCACATGCATTCCAAATGATTCTTTTAACTACAACTCCCAACCCATTAAACTCATGAACTCCCATATTGAAGCCTTCCTGAAACAAGATTCCGAAAACCTGCTCCAGCACACCTGCCACGGCATTCCTCTGGAAAGTCTGCATACGCCCGGCCCCGATTTCGTGGATCGGGTTTGGTTGGACTCGAACCGCCCTATACCGGTGCTGGGCAACCTCCAGCGTCTCTTCGATGCTGGACGACTCGGCGGTTCCGGCTATCTCTCCATCCTCCCCGTCGACCAAGGCGTGGAGCACTCCGCAGGCGCAAGCTTTGCGCCCAACCCCGCCTTTTTCGATCCAGAAAACATCGTCACGCTAGCACTCGAAGGCGGCTGCAACGCCGTGGCCTCCACCCTTGGCGTACTCGGCTCCGTCGCCCGAAAGTATGCACATAAAATTCCCTTTATTGTGAAACTCAACCACAACGAACTGTTGAGCTATCCCAACGAATTCGATCAGATTTATTTCGCCTCCGTGCGTCAAGCGGCCGATATGGGAGCGGCCGCAGTGGGGGCGACCATTTATTTCGGATCGCCGGGTTCGCGCCACCAAATCGTCGAAACCAGCCGCGCCTTCGCGCTTGCCCACGAACTCGGCATGGCCACCATCCTCTGGTGCTACTTGAGGAATGAAGCCTTCAAGCAGGAGATCGACCACCACTCGGCGGCGGATTTGACCGGGCAGGCCAACCACCTCGGGGTGACCCTCGGGGCTGACATCGTGAAGCAGAAATTGCCGACGCATAACGGCGGCTACCTTGCTCTCGAAAACTACGGCAAAACCGACAAACGCGTCTATTCCGAACTCGCGCCGGAGCATCCCATCGATCTGACCCGCTATCAGGTGGCCAACAGCTACATGGGCCGCACGGGCTTGATCAATTCCGGTGGAGCCTCAGGGAAGAATGACTTTGCCGCCGCCATCCGCACTGCGGTCATCAACAAGCGAGCCGGCGGTACCGGCCTGATCTGCGGACGCAAAGCCTTTCAACGCCCCATCACCGAGGGCGTCGAACTTCTGCACGCCATTCAGGATGTGTACCTTGAACCCCAAATCACCCTCGCCTAAGCCAAAATCATCCAGCCGCTCATACTCCTCTATGCCGACAACGATGAAAGAACCACCTCCCTTCCGTGAAACGCCGCTCTCTCCCCTTCGACAGGCGTGCTTGATGCTGGTGGTCATCGTACCGATGGCCGCCTGTTATCCAGCCATCAAACTGGGACTGGTTTCAGCACCACCGTTGCGGTTCGGAGGGTTACGCACGCTCATAGGTGGATTGATGCTTCTGCTTATACTGGTGATTCGACGAAAGCCCTTATGGCCGGAAGCACGTCTCGTCCGATGGATTCTTCCCTTAGGATTATTGGCCACGACCCTTACCTACGGGGCGATGTTTGCGAGTCCTGCCTTCACCGGTGCGGGTATCGGTTCGGTATTGGGTAACACCCAGCCTCTCATTATCCTCGTGTTGGCAGCACTTTTCCTCGGTGAAAAGATCGGACTGGCCAAGGGACTGACACTTTTGCTAGGGTTGACGGGCGTGATCTTACTATCACTCCCCGCATTGCGTGAACAGACCGGACACAATCTACTCGGGGCGTTGTTGGCACTGGGCTCATCGGCCAGTGCGGCGGTAGCCAGCGTAACTATCAAAAAGCTTCGCCCTGGCAAAGATCTACTATCGCTGACCGGTTGGCAACTGGTCGCCGGAAGTGTGGTGTTGCTCATTTTGTCAGCGGTTTTTGAAGCTGAAGAAAGCATTGCGTGGACGGGAAATTTTGTCAGTATTTTACTTTTACTTGCATTGGCGGGCACTGCTTTGAGCACTTGGCTATGGTTTTGGCTTTTGCAACGAACCGAGGCTGGCCGACTCTCCTTGTATCTGTTCCTGGTCCCGGTGTTCGGACTGCTGATCGCCATGACCGGTTTTGGAGAACGCCTTAATGAATTGCAGGCTGGCGGTGTAACCATCATCCTCATAGCCGTTGCAGGGTCAATATTTGCTAGTCGCAGTGGAAGTGCAAAGCCAAACCAATAAATGGATCTATTCCTTGTAATATTTGTAAACGTATATTGTATAACAGTTTAAAAATTGTTTCTACCAAAAAATATGAGAAGAAAAAAATACTTTAAGGTTTTAGAATTATTTTTGAGTTTATTTCACATCCGATCCGTTTAAAATAATATGAACGACACACAATTAGACTCCTATATCGATAAAATAAAGAAACAGGCCTTACCTGCCTGTCCAGAACGCTTGAATGAAAACGTTTTGCGGCGGATTCGAGTGGCCAAAAATGTCAGTGTAGAAAATCCGCTTTGGTTTCTTTTACCCAAGTCGGCTTTTATCACAGGCATTGCCAGCATCATGATTCTGATGACCGCCGTGACCACGGTAAGTATTAGCAGTTTGAAAAATAACCGTATCACTCAGCGACATCTGGCCGTCAAATCCCTCGATTTTGATGTCTTTAATCGCCCGCATCTTTTAGACACCCGGCAGGCAAAACGATGACTATTCGTACCGTAAACAAATTTAGCTGGGTGCTGTATGCCGCCCTGTTGTTGATCATCTGTTCGCTGGTTTCTATCTTCACTGTTCAATGGGCCAATAAAAACGTAAAGCCTGATGTTGAGGCCCCTATGGGCCACGAGTGGTTGCACCGTGAATTGTCACTCACGGAGGAGGAAGCTGAAAACATCGAAGCCTTCGAACCGGCTTATCAGGAAAAAAGGCAGGTGTTGATGAGCACCTTTGACCAGCGCATACAAAACTTGGCAAATCTATTGGTCACCCAGGATCAAATGAGTCCCGAAGTGACCCATGCCATCCACGAACTGCATGTGGTACACGGAGAGCTTCAACAACTTGCCATTACCCATTATTTTCAAATGATACAGGTTCTTCCTCCTGAAAAGCAGAAAATGCTACAGGAGTTGGCGGTACAAGGTCTTAGTGAACCGGAGTAAATCAACCATGGATGACCTGGATCTGCAAGCGTTGCAGCTCATACAATCAGGCGATGAACAAGGTTTAGTGGATCTCATGGAGCGCCATCGTAAAACTTTGTTCCGTTTTGTATACCGATTTGTGTACAACGAGGCTGACGCAGCAGAACTCACCGAAGCCGCATTTTTAAAAGTTTATCAAAATGCTTCCCGCTTTCGTCCGAGGGCCAAGGTGCGCACCTGGATGTTCACCATTGCCGGGAATCTTTGCCGGGATTTTTTACGCAAGCAACACAAACTTCAAGATCACTTTTCTCTGCAAACGTCCGTAAAGGGGGAGCCTTGGTTGAGCATGCAAGATCAATTTCCCGGTAATGAGCCCGCGCCGGATGCGAATGCCGATTCAAAGGAAAATCTGCAACGCATCGAAACCGCAATCGACCAGCTTCCTCATAAACTCAAACTCCCTTTAGTATACTGTATCCTTGAAGGTCACAGCTACGACGAATGTGCGGAGATTATACGGGCAAACCGAAAAACAGTTGAAACCCGCATTTACCGCGCACGAAAACTACTGCAGCAAAGCGTACAGAGATAAGTTTGGTGTTCTAAAGGACTCTTTTCTTTATTAATAGTCATGAGGGACTTCACGGAGGTTAAGGCTTAACCAAGGAAGCCTTTGATCAACATCACTGATGCCATCAATGCCATACCAAGGTCTTCAACCAAGGCCACGGTGGATAATGGAACATTTAAGACTGTTCCCATACAAGCGCAGTTGATTTTAAGTTTGTTGCGCATGGCGGCAAATACCCCACAGGCTCCAAAGGTCATGAGCACAATGGTGGCAATGTAAACCTGTTGAAGTGAAAACCGTGCCAAATAGGCAAGTCCTAATCCCAATTCCAAAAATGGATAGAGCAAGGCATACGGACGAAAGCGTTTGGCCAACAGATCATACATTTGAAATCCATCCGCAAAGCCGGGAAGATTAAAGAATTTGAACATGGAAAACATCACCAGAAATAACCCCATAAAGCTTTGCATCCATGCAGTAAGCAAAAAGGAAGAGAAACCTGTCAATGCAAGCGAAGCCAACGCACTAAGGCTTATCAGCACCATCAGTGGAATATAATTTCGCCACGTTCGTTTTTCATCGTTACTGTTTTGATTTGGATCTGTCATCTTACTCTCCATTTATATGATAGTTTGGATCGTCATGGGCATCGCCATGTTGCTTGAGAAAGAATTTCTCTCCGGCAAAAACCAGCACGATACCGACAAAAGAAATGCCTAACACCATGGGGTCGGATTGTAGTTTGACCCACACAAAGGCTGACAACACAATCAAATCTAGGACCATGGCCGTGATTAGGATACTTGCACGCGCACCCACATCTTTCCGCAGATGTTTGAATACGCCCCAATGAATACAAAGATCCATGACAATGTAAAAAATGGCCCCCATAGAGGCGATCCGACTAAGGTCAAACAAGACGGTCAACAACATAGCAAATACGACAGTATAGATCAGCGTGTGTTTTTGCACATTGCCGGGTAAACCGAAATGCCGGTGCGGTACCATTTCCATTTCTGTAAGCATGTCCAGCATGCGGGAAACCGCAAACACACTTGCAATAATACCTGAGACCGTCGCTACGACAGCAAAGCCCGCCGTGATCCACATGCCCGCATCGCCATAGGCCGGACGGGCTGCTTCTGCCAGCGAATAGTCTTTGGCTTTTACAATTTCATCGATTGAAAGATTTGCTCCCGTAGCCAAAGCGACCAACACATACAGCACCGTACATATTGCCAGCGAAATCATAATGGCACGGCCCACATTCTTTTCGGGCTTTTCTAATTCTCCACCGGAATTGGTTATGGTGGTAAAACCTTTGTAAGCAAGAATCCCTAAAGCGATGGCACCCAGAAAAGAGATGGGACTGGTTTGTTGGGGGGCAGCGGAGATTGCCTCAAAATTCCACCCAGACGCAATCAGTCCTCCGCCAGCCAATACCACTAGGCCGGCAATTTTCAAAAATGACATGAAGAAAGAAAAGGTTTGGATTTTCTTATTGCCGATCAAATTGATGAAGAATGCAAATACCAATAAGCCGACGCCCAACAAAGGAATCATCCAAGTTGGACCGCCTCCGCCGAAGAGCTGCATGGTGTATGTCCCAAAGGTGCGGGCAACCAGACTTTCATTGATTATCATGGATGTATACATGAGCACCGCACAGGCCCCGGTCATCACTGACCGTCCATAGGCCTTTTTCAAAAACATCGCAATACCACCAGCGGAAGGGTATTTACTGGCCATTTTGATGTAGGAGTAGGAGCTAAAGCCAGCCACCCCGGCTGACAGCAGAAAAGCCAGAGGAAACCAGGATCCCGCCAATTCTGCCATTTGACCGGTCAGGGCAAAAATACCTGCGCCAATCATCACCCCGGTGCCCATGGAAACAGCTCCCCATAACTTCAAACTGGATTTGGATGAATTTTTTGATGTCGAATGTTGGTGTTTCATGTTCTTTTAAACGAACATATCCCCACAAACCCTTAGAATTTTTAATATTTTATTCATATTATTTTAAATAAAAGTTAAACGAATTTATCCAATGTTGACGAATGCTCCCCTTTACGGGGATCATTTCTGCAGGGATAATAGAAATTAGTTTGAGGGTATCCTCTTTTTCCCACGTTAGAAGGTGTAACTAAGCGACGTTCGTTTCTGTTTAATCGTCCGCCCCGAGGAGAAAACCTATGCATTCTGAACACGCATCCGAAAGTCATTCGCATGGAACTGTAGAACCCTCTACATCAGCTAAATATTTTTGTCCGATGTGCGAAGGTGTGTACTCGGACCGTCCGGGTGATTGTCCGAAGTGCGGCATGCGGCTGGAGCGCAACCCCGCCTTCAAAGCGGAGACATCCAAGATCTGGACCTGCCCCATGCATCCCGAGGTGCAGGAATCTTCGCCCGGGCAGTGTCCGAAGTGTGGAATGAATTTAGAACCTGAAGCCCCTGCGATGGACGACGATAGTGGTGAACAGCAGGAGATTTCAAGCCTGAAACTCAAAACCGTAATCGCCGGGATTTTAACTCTCCCGATCATTTTACTCGCTTTCGATAACATGATTCCTGGGTTGTCATTTGAGGGTGTGCTTTCTCCCCGGCTTCAGGCCTGGCTGGAATTAGTACTGGCGACCCCGGTGATTTTGTGGGCGGGAGGCATGTTCTTTGCCAGGGGATGGCGTTCTCTACTTAGCCGGAACCTGAATATGTTCACACTTATCATGTTGGGAGTGGGATCTGCCTATATCTACAGCGTAGTGGCGGTATTGTTTCCCGGACTTTTCCCGGACACCTTCCGCAAACACGGGGAGGTGCAGCTTTATTTCGAAGCAGGAGCAGTTATCACGACGCTGATCTTATTAGGACAGTGGCTGGAAGCCCGTGCCCGCAGCCAAACCGGGCAGGCCATTCGTAGTTTGCTGGATCTTGCTGCTAAAACCGCCCACCGCCTCACAGACGATGGCAGTGAAGAAGAAGTGGAGATTGAGATGTTGCAGAAAGGAGACCGTCTGCGGGTGCGTCCGGGGGAGAAAATTCCTCTCGACGGGAAAATTGTGGAAGGAAAAAGTAGGGTGGATGAGTCGATGATCACGGGTGAACCTGTTCCGGTGGCCAAAGGGGTAGGTGAAAACGTGATCGGTGCCACCGTTAACCAAACTGGAAGTTTTGTCATGGAGGCGGAGGCAATAGGAGATGAAACCGTGCTTTCCCGAATTGTCAGCATGGTGGCCGAGGCGCAACGCAGTCGCGCCCCTATTCAAAAACTGGCGGATCAGGTCTCCGGATATTTTGTACCCGCAGTGGTACTCATTGCCGTGATCACTTTTGTTGTATGGTCCGTATGGGGGCCTGCGCCCGCCATGGCTTATGCTATGGTCAATGCGGTGGCTGTCCTCATCATTGCCTGCCCCTGTGCGCTGGGGCTGGCAACCCCCATGTCGATTATGGTCGGAGTGGGCAAGGGAGCCCAAAATGGGATTTTAGTGAAAAATGCGGAGGCGATTGAGCGGGCTGAAAAAATCACGCACCTGATTACCGACAAAACCGGAACCCTGACCGAAGGCAGGCCTTCGGTGGTATACCTTCAAAGCACGGAGGGACAGGACGAGGAAGACATGTTGCGCCTGACCGCTGCAGTGGAGTCACAGTCCGAACATCCTCTGGCCCGGGCCATTGTTCAACACGCAAAAACAAAGGGTCTGGAAATACCGGAGATCGAAGACTTCGAAAGCATCACCGGCGGAGGCGTCTGTGCCCGGGTGAATTCTGCGAAGATCCTTATTGGAAAACGCGGATTGCTCGAAGAAAACGGGGTGCTGATTCCCGAAGCGTTTAAAGCGGATGCCGAAGGCTTACAAATCCAGGCGAAAACGGTCATCTGGGTATCAAAAGACCAAGAACTGCTCGGATTGATGGCCATTGCCGACCCGATCAAACAAAGCTCCAAAGAAGCGATTCAGTCTCTGCATGCATTGGGCATCTCCGTGGTGATGTGTACCGGAGATAACTTACGAACAGCAGAGGCGGTGGCGAAAGAATTGGACATCGATATTATCCACGCCGAAGTTTCTCCCGAGGATAAACAGCGTATCGTAAAGGAACTTCAAGCCAGGGGAAAACGGGTGGCGATGGCCGGGGACGGCATCAATGATGCGCCTGCACTGGCCGCAGCGGATGTAGGTATTGCTATGGGAACCGGTACCGATGTTGCGATTGAAAGTGCGGGACTGACCTTGGTGAAAGGAGACCTGCGCGGCATTGTGGGTGGGTTGCTTCTGAGCCGTGCGGTAATGCGAAATATCCGGCAAAACCTCTTTTTCGCATTCATTTACAATGCGGTGGGCGTGCCAATTGCCGCCGGGGTGCTGTATCCGTTCTTTGGGATTTTATTAAGTCCAATGATCGCAGGTGCCGCCATGTCCTTCAGTTCGGTTTCCGTAGTAACCAATTCGTTGCGCTTGAAGCGGCTTCGCCTGGATTCGGGTAAAGAATAGATGCCCGGCTTTCTATTTAAGAAAAAGAAACCCATCTTGCTCACAGCTCTGCTGGGGGTAGTTCTGTTTTTCTTGTCCCAGATTACGGGAATTGGATTTTTGTTGTCAGAATATTTATCCGGGCAAACTGAAATCAATTACGGCATCGCCAATTTATTGGTGGTCCTTGGATTTCTGAATGCTTACTTCCTATACACCAAATATGAAAAGTTGACTTTGAACAGTGCGGTAAGGGCTTATCTCGCTTTTGGCTTGGGTATGGCGGGGATTTATTACTTGGTGAACGTTTCCCACCAAGGATGTTTCCGTTTGCCTTCCGATATTACAGGAAAAGCCTCTATCATCGACTTCATTTATTTTAGCTTTGTCACCGTAACAACCGTCGGATATGGAGATATTGTACCTCGCCATACCTTTGTTAGACTACTTGTCCTTATGCAGGTGTTCTTCGGCATACTATTGATTCTGCGGGCTTCGAGGTTCGAACAAATAAGGGATAAGGGTACTTTTTCACATGAGTAAAGAAAAACAAAGGCATATAGTTATCGTTGGCGGTGGGTTTGGAGGCATTTCCGCAGCCAGGGAATTGCGTAAATCGGATGCCAAGATAACTCTGATCGATAAAACGAACCATCACCTGTTTCAGCCACTGCTCTATCAGGTAGCCACTGCTGCGCTCTCTCCTGGCGATATTGCCGCCCCCATCCGGGCCATTGTCGGAAAATATTCAAATGTGAGTGTATTGCTGGGAGAAGTGGAAAAGGTGGACCCCGAACACCAACACCTCATTTTGTCGGACGGGCGAATAATACCCTATGATGAACTGATCCTTTCTCCCGGGTCCGGATACAACTATTTCGGTAATGATTCCTGGAAGGAGCATGCACCTGGACTCAAATCCATCGGGGATGCGCTGCGTGTCAGGGAACGGATTCTATTATCACTCGAAGAGGCCGAACAGATCGATGACCCCAAACTGAGGGAACCTTATCTTACATTTGTGATCGTTGGGGGTGGTCCCACCGGTGTGGAAATGGCCGGGGCTATTGCGGAGATCGCCAAGCGGACGATGATGAGGGATTATAAAAACATCAGTCCTAATGAGGTCCGGATTTTCCTGGTGGAGGCTGCGTCCGGCATTCTGAACGGATTCCCGGAATCGCTCTCGGAAAAAGCAAGAAAGATGCTGGAGAAAATGGGCGTTCGGGTTCTGCTGAATACGCCGGTCATGAACATAGGAAAGGATCGTGTTTCATTTAAACAGGGCAGCATTGAAACGCCCAATTTGATCTGGGCGGCAGGGGTGGTAGCTTCTCCTCTGCTTTCGTGTTTGAATGTGGAGCAGGATCGAACGGGCCGGGTGAAAGTGAAGGGTGATTTGAGTATTCCCGTTTACCCGAATGTGTTTGTACTGGGGGATGCCGCCCATGCCGATGACGGAAAGGGTGGGTCCTTGCCTGCTCTTGCACCCGTGGCTCAGCAGCAAGGTCAGTTTGTCGGGAAGTACCTGCGTAAGCACCGGGGTAACCGGGATCAGGCAGCCCAATTCCACTATGTGGATAAAGGCACTATGGCCACCATCGGTCGGGCCAAAGCCGTGGCGGATATTCGTGGCCTGAAGTTCAGCGGCTTTGTCGCCTGGTTTTTATGGTCATTCGTACATATCCTTTTTCTGATTGGCTTCCGAAACCGGTTTCGGGTTTTCGCTGAATGGACATGGTATTATTTTTCCTTCAAACGAGGCGTGCGCCTTATTACAGGCCGATCCCTTTGAACCAGGGTAAATATGATAGTGAACACGATCCTTGCCATTTTGATTATCTCGCTTTGTATTGGCCTGCTTCAATTCGGCATGAAGCGCCGCGCGGAGGTGGGTTGCTGTCTCGGAAGAGCCTTGACCGATTCCGGGGACTGCCGCCTCTGTCCGTTGAACAAGCTGGCCAACTCGCGCAAAAACAAGAATCCCGGTGGCGAATGACATGAGCCATATCTTAATACGAAAAAAAAGGAGTTAAAAATGAAATACCATGAAGCCAAGCACGATTTCAAAGATCCAGTATGCAATATGATTGTAAGCCAGCTCACGGCGATAAGTACGACCGAATATGGGGACAAGACCTATTATTTTTGTTCCGAAATGTGTCGCGAGCGATTCGAAAAATCGCCGGAAAAATATGTCGGCAAGTGGCCGCGCAGGCACGATGAATCTGAGGGATGAATCGATTTGGCATGCGGGCTTTCTCATACAGAAAACAGGAGCATTCATTGTAAGAGATCAAGGCATACATCGATATTGGATACCGCCCACACGGGACAACATGGGGATGGGAAAATCTTCGTTTCCGACGTGGGCGAGGCGTGGTGCATCGAGTCCAAATAAGCCATCGCGGTCCCCTGATGGGTTTCATCATCTCACTTCTTTCGAAGATTTGCTGGGGGTTGTTTTGATGCCATCGCGGGAGAGGGCTGGTAGTAATCGGGCGGAGTTAAGGATGAACACCAGTTCCGAACCAACATGAATCAATGCTGCAGCCAACGGATTGAGCAGACCGAATGCGGCCAGTCCCACTCCGATTCCATCCACCACCAGCGTGCCCGCAAAGTTGAACAGGATGATTCTACGGCACCAGCGCGCGATCTTCACCGTTTGAGCAAATTTAAGCAGATCGTTTCCGATCAAAACAATATCGGCACTCTCGCGGGCCACGTCCGTTCCGCCACCCATGGCAATGCCGACATGGGCTTCCACAAGTGCCGGGGCATCATTGATTCCATCGCCCACCATCCCCACGATCCGCCCTTCGGCACGGATGGCCTTCACGCGCCCGACCTTTTGATCAGGTAGCAATTCCGCGTCGATCTCATCCATTTGCAACTGACGGCCCACGATGTCCGCGATCTCCGTAGTATCCCCGGTCAGGAGTACCGTACGAATCTTCAGTGCCTTTATCTCTCGGATCGCCTCGGCTGCTTCGGGACGGACGACATCCGCAATGCCAATGACACCCAACACCCGACCACCACGCGCGACAAAGGTTTGCGTGTGAGGGCTGGATTCTCGGGTAAGTTCGGATACATCGAGGTGGTGTTCTTCAAAAAACCGTGAGTTGCCCACCACGACAGGATCGCCATCAACCGAGCAGACAATGCCTTTGCCTGGCGTGTAGTCGAAATCCTGCGGTTCGACGATGGGCAAAGCGAGTTCCTGTGCCTGTGCAAGAATCGCTTTGGCCAACGGGTGTTCCGATCGGCGTTCGGCAATCGCGGCAGCCTCCACGACATCGCTTTCGCTCACCCCCTCGGCGGTACGGACATAAACAACACGCGGCACGCCCTCGGTTAGCGTTCCTGTCTTGTCGAAAATGATGGTATCCACAAGCCCGAGTGTTTCAAGGTGAATGCCGCCTTTGATGATGCCTCCGATACGCGCTGCACGCCCAATGGCTCCCAGAATGGCCAGCGGCGTTCCGGCAGCAATTCCGCAAGCTCCGGCTACAATAATGACGGAAATTGTAGAAGTGGCGTTTTTCGTAATGAGAAACGTAATGATGGCGCAGCCCGCTGCAAAATAGACGAGATAGCCCGCCAGCCGATCAGCGGTTTTCTGGATTGGAGCGCGCAGTTTTTCGGCATTTTCCACCGCCTCGACAATTTTTCCGAACGCGGTGTCCTTTCCGATGCCTGTAACGCGAACCTCCAGTGCACCGGATTGATTGATTGTCCCGGCAAAGACCTCGACGCCAGCGGTCTTTTCGACCGGCATCGATTCGCCAGTGATGGTCGATTGATCCACCGACGAGTGACCGCCGACAACAACGCCGTCAACCGGAATACGGCTTCCGGGCTTCACCAGCACAACCTCGCCGACCTTCAACTCATCCGCTTCAATTTGTTGGGTGGTGCCTGCCCGGCGAACGGTGGCTTCGTGGGGGAGCAAATCGAGCAAATTTTTAATGGCTTTGCGTCCGCGCCCCACGGTCAGCCCTTCCAGCACTTCCGCGATCAGCACAAAGAAAACGATCACAAGCACGGTGACGAATTGCCCGATGAACAAGGCCGCGAGCAAGGCGATGGTCATGGACAACTCCATCGTCATCCGGCGCTGCTGCAGGTTCTCCAGAGCCTCCTTGCAGATCGGCCAACCCCCGATAAGCGTTGCAACAACGCCAATGATGCTCACCTTCGAAAACGGTTCCCACACGCGGAGCCATACCAGCAGAATACAGGCTCCGACAAACACAATGCGGGCCAAGTCGAGCCATTCCAATGGATGTTCATGGTTATGCGGGTGTTCGTGATGATCATGATTTGACATGGATTCTCCTATTTCATGTACGTTTTAAGTATTGCAATTAATTCCTCCGCGGCTTCGGTCTGCTGAGGGGAGGGATTATGGTCGGGGTCGATGACGTGCTCTCGAATATGCCCCTCTACGACCACTGACATCAACCCGTTGATCGCACCCCGACAGGATGCAATGAGTTGGAGTATTGCCGTGCAGTCGTGCTCTTCCACCAGTGACTGTTCAAGTGATGCCACCTGCCCCTTGATGCGCCGGACGCGGGCAATCAATTTTTCTTTGTCTCTCGTTGTATGTGCCATAGTTACTAAATAGTATACCCCCCTATACTATATGCAAGCACAGCCTTTCGATATTTTTGATGCGCCGGACGTGCCTCCCCAGCAGTCTCTCGCGTGAATTCCGCATATTTATTCAATGGCGCATTCTTCGGAGGAAGAGGATGCAAAAACCAGCGAGCCTATAGCAGGATGGACGGTGATAAATAGCGGAGAGACTGAATATCTCTCTAGTCAACTGCGGCAGCCTCGTCGATGATGGCGATCAGATCGCTCTCGACGTCTTGGGCGATGGCATCGAGCCCTTCTGCCCCGAACATGCCGAGAACTTTGGTTGGCAGTAGGGTGGCGACCTTTGTTTTCCCACCCTCTTCATAGACCGAGATTCGGCACGGCAATGCGGTGGAGATCTCCAGCTTGCTTTCCAGTACCTCTTTCGCGCGGTGCGGATTGCACACATCGAACACCTTGCAGGCCGGAGTAAACTCAACTCCCTTCGAGTGCATTTTCTCCCGCAGGTCAGTCACGTTCAGCACACCAAACTGGTGGTTCTTCGCCGACACTTTCAGCCGGTCCTCCATCGCATCAACGGGGATGGAAGTTTCCTTTATATATAGCATATTTATCATGTGTTTCTCCTTTTCATCATTCGCCTTACATGGGACAAGAGTCCATCCATTGCTCGATTGTTTTGGGTGGCTCTGTATTTTTGTTTTCATCATTTTGCTGTGCTTCCGGGGATGCACCCCAGCAACCCGAACAGGATGGTGGGGTCATTTTCTCGTCTTTCATCATCTGCCCCATCCATTGCATGCGCCTCCCAGACAACTCGCTGATAGGTTCAAGATCCGCCTGCTCTTTTGGGTCGGCGGTACGTTTAACAGCTTCGAGAACATTTTGTTGGTGGGCAGTCAGGTAGCCCACGCGGCTGAGCAAATAGGACCGCTCCTCCGGAGAAAGTGCCAGTGCCTGATTCAAGGCCTGCTTCGACTCCTCCAGCATCTGACGCAGCAACCCGTCATTGATGCCTCCCCCCTGCTGATACGTTTTGAGCGCTTCCGCCAAACGCCTTTCAGAAAACGTGATTCTCAACTCCGCTTCATCCTTGTCGTTTACCGAGAAGATCAGGTGCATTTTTTCCGCAAAACGTTTCACGGGGTACATGAAGTTCCCTGGCACGGCATCCGACGATGCGGCGACCGTGCTCCACCCGAGAAAAAAGAAAACCGTGATGCCGGCAGCGAAGCGGAGGAGTGCGGGGCGAGAGAAAAAAGGAATTTTGGCCTGTCTGCGTTCTTGCACGCGGGCGGGCTGAGTTATCTGCTGTGACATGGCCCGCATCAAGCATTCGACGGATGGTGTTGGATCAGGCAATGCCTGCAAACCCTGCGAGACACCAAGGAGACTTCGTAGTTCATCTTCGACATCGGGGTGCTTTTTCAGCACTTCATCCATGCGGCTCCCGGCCCTAAGTTGATCAATACATTCGTCCAGGATGGTTTCAATATTCTTCATGTTTCGACTCCTTCCGGTGCCAGCACGTCCCGCATGGCCTTGAGTGCCCGGAACTGCATGGCTCGGATGGCATTCAAATTCTGGCCGGTGATCTCGCTGATCTCATGATTGTCCAGGCCCTGGATGAATTTTAAGCTCAGGAATTCACGGTGCTCATCGCTGACCTGCCCGAGTGCTGTTTGTATGTCCATGTGATGACTAACAGCAGTATCCGGAGATTTTTCATTTATCAGGTTATTCGACATTTCCTCGCTCAATTCCGTTTCCGGTCTCACGCTACGATATCGCACGTGGTCAATGATCACGTTACGCGCCATCCGATACAGCCACGGTTCGAAACGCCCGGACTGATTCTCTATTGAACGCATGATTTTCACAATGACTTCACCCGTCAGGTCCTCCGCCAGATTCGATCCTACGCGGTAGCGCATAAATCGAAGAATTTTGGGATAATAATGTGCACAAAGTTTCGAGAGTGCCTGTGAATCCATTCTGCGTGCACTTTTCAACCATTTGTCTAAAGTTTCTTGATTCGCGTCTGACATTTCCATAGATTTATTCTATCCGTCCAAACAAGCTGGACAAGCACCAATGCTCATCCAGCTTGCCCCGGATATACGGCCTTACCAGCAGCATGTGCTCCCTTGGCTTCGATTTCGGCTCCTACTGCCGCAACTATCCAGGTTACAACGTCCGTGATGACCCGGAACCCATCGGTACCAATGACCGCAGCTTCCATGATCATGAGTATCGTATGAGCAGAGGGTTCCTCTATCCACCTGGGCCTGTTCTGTGGGGGTTGCACTATCAGCGGCCCAAGAAGTTGCCATAAGCCCCAATACGACTACAGCGATTATTCCGATGGTTTTTTTCGTTTTCATTTTTTGACTCCTGTTCATTTTGTTTTCAGTTTTCATTTTTCAGTTTTTGGGAGTTCAATCCCGCCTTCACAAAGTAAAGACGGACAAGAGAGTCAAAACGTTACGCAGAAAGTTTTTTTGGGGTGGATTGCAACAGACGCAGCGCATTGGCAATCACAATGAGCGAAGCGCCCATGTCGGCGGCAATGGCCATCCAGAGGGTGGCCAGATTGGCCAATGCCAATCCCATGAACACCAACTTTAATCCCAAAGCAAAGGTGATATTCTGGCGGATGATGTTCAGGGTTCGTTGGGCGTGATGCACCAGCCAGGGAATGCGCGTGAGGTCGTCGGACATGAGAGCAATGTCAGCCGTCTCGATAGCGGCATCGGTTCCCGCGGCTCCCATGGCAATGCCAAGGCTGGCGGCGGCCAGCGCGGGGGCATCGTTGATGCCGTCGCCCACCATGGCGACGTGCTTGTATCGGCGAACAAGTTCCTCAACGATTTTCAACTTATCTTCTGGCAGGAGCTCGGCATGGACTTCATCAAGGCCCACCGTTTTGGCAATGGCATCGGCCGTGCCCTGGTTGTCGCCGGTCAGCATTACTACATGCTGAATACCAGTTTTCTTGAGTTCATCTATTACCGCTGCCGCATGTCCACGGATCGTATCGGCAATACTGATGAGGCCGCATACATGTTCTTCGTTTCCAATGATGACCATGGAGTGCCCGGCATCCTCCATGGCTTCTATCTGCCGATGCAGCTCTGAAGTCTCCATTTCCTTTTCGTGCAGCAGGCGGTGGCTGCCCAGCCAGAACGGGCGTCCATGGATCGTGGCTGAAGCCCCTTTGCCCTTGATCGCCTGGAATTCTTCGGCCTGGGGAACATCGATTCGCTCCTTTTCCGCCAACCGCAATATGGCCCGCGCCAACGGGTGGTCGCTGTGCGCCTCCATGGCGGCGGCGCGTTCCAGCAACTCAGTTCTCGTATGGTTATTAAGGGGAATAACTTCCTGCACTTCGGGCTTGCCGTGGGTGATGGTTCCGGTCTTGTCCATCGCAATAGCATTGAGGTGGGCGGCGGCTTCCAGATAGGCGCCGCCTTTGATCAACACTCCGGCACGGGCGGCCGAGGCCAACGCCGCTACGATACTGACCGGAGTGGAAATCACCAGTGCGCACGGACAGGCAATCACGAGAATAACCAACGCCTGGTAGAACCAATCGCCCCATGCCCCCCCAAACAATACAGGAGGGATGACGGCGATCAGTACCGCGAGAAGAATCATGGCCGGCGTGTAGTACCGGGCAAATTTTTCCACCCACTGCTCAGAGGGTGCGCGCCGGGACTGGGCGCCTTCCACCATGAGGATAATACGTGAGAGGGTCGTGTCAGCGGCAGGTTTGGAGGAGCGAAATTCAATTGCCCCGTCTTCGTTGATCGTACCGGCGAAGACCTCGTCGCCCGGCTCTTTGGAAACAGGCATGGATTCGCCGGTAATGGGAGCCTGGTTGACCGAAGTGTTGCCTTTACTGACGACGCCATCCAGCGGAAACTTTTCGCCCGGTCGCACGAGCACGGTTGCGCCGACGGGCACCTCGCTCACCGGCTTTTCCATGATGTCCCCGTCGGATGGACAGATGTAACGCGCCGTTGCAGGCGAAAGGTCCATCAAAGATTGAATGGCACGTCGGGCACGGCCAACACTCCAGGATTCCAGCAACAGGGAGAAGGAAAACAGGAAGGCCACGGCCGCGGCTTCAAAATATTCGCCGATCCCCAACGCGCCAACCACGGCAATGGACATAAGCAGGTTCATGTCTGCCCGGAACCTGCGCAGGGCACTGACCGCCTTGGGAAAGACATACCATCCTCCAGTGATGACAGCACCCACATATAGCAGGATCGAGATGTCCGGGAAGGCATCCCCGCCCACCAGCGCATCCGAAAGACTCCCGTGCAGCACGGCATGCGACGCAAACCCGGCGGCAAAAAGAACCCCGCTGAGGATGCAGAGGATTTTGCGGCCCTGCCGCTGCCAGAAGCCCTGCTCTGCTTCGACACCTACATTCACCGGCTGTACCTTCAGGCCGGCCTTCGCAACGGCTGCAATAATCTGCGCATCGCCCACGGTCTCCTTGGAAAAGGAAACGGTCATGGTTCCGTTGAGCAGATTGAAATCGATCTGTTCGACTCCGTCCAGCTTGCCGACGGTCGCCTTGAGAGCACCTACTTCCTCGGCGCAGTCCAGCCCGATAATACGGTAAGTTTCATTGCTGTCGTTCTTCATCTCAGCACCTTGTTTTTTTCTTTGAACATTTTCCCCTCATAATTCATACCGTCAAACACCATCGTTGCGATGCTCGGACACCACGAGGCCATGCCGGAGCATAACCGTTCGCTGAGCCAGCTCACCGAGGAGGGGATCGTGCGTAGCGATGACGATCGTCTTGCCCTGCTGATGGAGCGCCTGGAAAAGTGCGATCACCTTTTCTTCGTTTTCCTCATCAAGATTGCCTGTTGGCTCATCGGCCAAGATAATCTTAGGATCGTTGATCAGTGCGCGGGCAATGCAAACCCGTTGCTGCTCGCCCCCTGAGAGTTGCGACGGGAGATGGCTGGCGCGATGCGTCATTTGTACCGCTTCCAGCGCGACCTCGGCCTGCTTCTTGTCCACGATCGAGTGGTAATGCTGTGCCAACATCACGTTCTCCAGTGCAGTAAGGTAGGGTATAAGATGAAATTGCTGAAAGACGAGACCGATGTTTTCGCGGCGAAAGGTCGTTATCTCATCGGTAACAAACTTGGTGGTGTCACGCCCCAACACCATGACTCGTCCGCTGGTTGGGCGGTCCAAACCGTCCACCAAATTCAGGAACGTCGTCTTGCCTGAACCTGACGACCCCATCAACGCCACCCACTCGCCTTGCTCAATGCGCAGGGTTACCCCGTCCAGTGCGCGCACATCGCCCGGATAAACCCGACTCGCATTTTCCAAGGTAATTGCCATAGTACTCATAGTTATTCTCCTCTCAAAGCTGCCGCGGGCTGAACGCGCAAAGCGCGCACACACGCAATACCACCCGCCAGTAGCGCCACGAACG
>CAKZLZ010000210.1 GCA_937127435.1 uncultured Verrucomicrobiota bacterium
GGCGGTGAGAAGATCGGCCTCGGCTTTGGCTACGGCAAGATCAAAATCCACCGCTTCAATCTCAATGAGAACCTCTCCCTTTTGAATTCGCTCGCCTTCGACCAAATTCGGGGAAACCTTGACAATGCGTCCACTCACTTGTGCCTGGAGGGATGCGGTTTTGTCCGCGATCACGGAACCCAGAACGTCGATCAGGAGCGGTTGATTACTGGTGGCAAGCGATAGGGTTTCCACCACCGGAATCATCGAGGACATTCCCCGCCGCCTCTCGGCTTCAGGTTTACTTTTTATAAACCCCATGGCACCCAGGATACCCCCGGCCAGCAACAGAATTCCAATCAGCGTGGAGAAAAGACGTTTAAAAGATTTTTTCATTAATTTTCTTCCTGAATAAAGGACCAGTCGCCCCCGAGGGCCCGGTAAAGTTGAATGCGGTTGGTAAGGAGATCGTTTTGAGCTTGAACGGTGGTGATTTCGAGAGATTCGCGGGCCAGAACGGCGGTAAGAGCATCCAAAAACGGCAAAACCCCGCGTTGATAACGGCGGATGGATTCCGCTTCGCTCTTCTGGGCAGCCGCATATTGTTTTTGCAGGGCCTGCAGATAGTCGGCTTGATGGGATTCGTTGCTGAGCGCATCTTCCGTTTCCTGAATGGCCTCCAACACAGCCAATCGGTAAGCTGCAATTGTTTCACGGGACACCGCCAAACTCCGATCGACCTCCGCCTTGCGGGAACCTCCGTCCAGCAAAGGTGCAAGCAGGTTTGCGGCAAGGTTCGAAGCCCAGTCGTTGAACAGGTCATCAAAATTTTCGCCGCTGGTCGTGACCGATCCTGACAGAGAGAGCGTGGGCAACCTGGCGGCCCGGGCAGCACCCACCGTCCAGTCCGCCGATTCCAGCGCCAAGCGGGCGGACTGAATGTCGGGCCGGTTTTCCAGCAGATTGACAGGAAGTCCGGCGTCAGGCCGCGGAGGCAATTCCGGCAAGGGTTCGGGTTTCAATTGCAGATCACTTCCCGGAATTTGTCCGATGTATATCGCGATGGCATGTTCAGAATTCACAATGCTGGCACGCACCGGCGGAAGTTTGGCTTCATCGGCAGCCACCAGTTGTCGTTGCTGCAGAAGATCCAACACCGTGGCCTGTCCGGTTTTATAACGAAGCTCGATCGCCGACAGTTTATTCAGATTGGATTGTTGCTGACTCTTGTAAATCGCCAATGCTTCATTCTGGGCTAACCAGGTAAAATAACGGCTGGCCAATTCTGCGGAGAGAGTCATGGCGGCAGTTTGCATATCGAACTTAGACGCATCCCAATTGGCAAGAGCCGCTTTTTCCGTAGAAGAAATCCGTCCCCAGAGATCCACTTCATATCCGGCAGCCAAGCCTAAAGAAACCGAGCGGGTACTTGTGCTATCCGCGCGGGAGACGCCATAACCGGCTTCCCCGTTCACCTTCAGTTTTCCGTCCGCCCCGACTTTCCGGGCGGTGGCTTCCGCTTGTTGCAGGCGGGCGGCCGCCTGTTCTAAAGTGAGATTTCCGGCAAAAGCTTTGGCCATTAATTGATTTAATTGCGGAGACTGAAATCCTTCCCACCAATTCAGCTGAAGTTCTGCGGATCCGGATTCAGACTGAAACTGAGGCGGAATTTGCGTAGCCACCACATTATCCCTTTCAGGTTCGAGGGAAGTACAGGAGGTTAAGGTCCAGGTGGCGGTGCCGAGAAGAAGTCCAACGGTAAATAATTTCATAATGGGACGTCCGAAGATTGAATTAAATCGCGGGTGGCCCGTAATCCGCCGATCGCAAAGGTTTCGATCTGACGGATCAACTCCGCAGGTTCATCGAACTGAGGAAGGCGACATTTGGGGCCTTCAGCATTCGGAAAATTTCGGGATTTTTGGTGGCCCACATTTAGAAAAATATGCAACCCCATAAAATTATGGACGGCCAATTTCAGTTGATCCTCTGTGCATGCCGGGCCGATAAATTCTTTGATCGCGGTTTTAACCCGTTCATGATTCGGTTTAAGGTGGGTGATAAAGATTTCTTCGTGCAATTCAGTGGGCTCCCCCATTTCACGATGAAGCAGGCGCGGAAGCCGTCCGCCGAAACCCGAATCCATAATATTTTCAATGCGGGTGCTTATAAACAAGCGTAACCAAGCTTCAGCCCCGATTTCATCAAAATTTTCAGGCAGCGGTTGCCGGGTGGCCTCTTCCTCGAAAAGAAAACCCCAAACCTCACGGTAGAGGTTCATTTTATCACCGAAATGGTAGTTTACCGCGGCGATATTGGCTTTAGCCAACTCGCAAATCTCAGCCACCGTGGATTCACGAAAGCCTTTTTCAGCGAAGATCTCACTGGCGGCATGGAGGAGCCGCCCTTGGGTTTTTAATGACGAATTCATATTTCAATTCCTAATTTCAAATACGCATTTTAATTTGTTATTTGATTAAGTAATCAACTTCCGTTTGAAGTCAACAATATATTTTCAGGGAATAATGAATTATCCGAAAAAAAATATTCCCTCACCCGGCACTCATCCGCCATCTTTCCTCTTTCGGCATCGGCCCCGGGTTTCATCCCCTTCTTCGAGAACACTTTCAGAATGCAGATATGCGGCCGCCTCTGCGGATCCTTTCACTTTGACCGCAGAGCGTTCCAACATTTCAGATTCAAATTCGTTTAACACCCGTTCCCTGATGCCCACCTCCCTCCAGTTAGATTTGGGTCCGCATCCTTTGGTGATCCCCCGGGCCAGCGATAACGCATCCAGCAAAGCTTGATTCGCGCCCTGCCCTTTAAAGGGACTCATCGGGTGGGCCGCATCTCCGAGCAGGGTCACTTGCGCTTCTTTCTGTAATTCTTCCGGATCCAGCAGCGCCCGGTCATAGACGGGATATCCGGAAATGTGAGACGCCTTTGTCGCCGCTAAAATCTGCGGGACAGGATCGTGCCACGGAGTTCTACGGCAGGCTTCCTCTTTCAGAGCTTGGGTGCCCTGTTCACTTAAAGCCTTGGCGTCGGATTCGGACATGGGAAAACTGAGTTGCCACATCACCACCCCGGGCGCAAACGGCATCATATAAATCCGTTCATGGCCATTGGCAGTTTGAAAAACGGTTTTGGAATCGAGCAAAGGACTTTCCACTCCATCCAGATCGTCCAGGCGGCAAATCCCCAGGATCACAATACACCCGAGGTAACGTAAAGGCGTGGCTTCTTCACCGATCAATCTCCTCCGCACGGTGCTCCGAATCCCGTCAGCGCCCACCACCAGATCCGCCTTGGCTGATTTCATCTCCCCCTCCACCTGAAAATACAGATCCACTCCCTCGCCCTCACTTTGCTTATAATCGATGAGCTGATGCCCCCACTCTACGGCATCATCCCCTCCAAGTTGCTCAAGCAGAGCCAAACGCAGGGACTGTCTGGCGATATGAACATTTTTCCGCTTTTGAGAAGGTTTCGCTCCCGATTCGAGCCACTTCCGACTTCCCCATTCACCGATTATTTTGCCCTCCGGACTATGAACGACATGCCGGGTGGAATAGATCCCCTGCTGCAACGAAAGAATCCCCAAAGCCTCAACCGCCTTGCTCGCTTGTTGCAGGGTGAGTCCATAACCCTGTGAACGCGCATCAAAATTGCGGTCACGTTCGTAAAGCGTAAACGGAATTCCCCGGTGCAAACAGGCCACCGCCAGCGCCACCCCTCCGATACCTCCCCCGATAATGGCAACCCGGGGATACATTTCCACATGGGGAACGGGATTCTCCCCGGATCGAATCAGCCCGGTTCCCCCGCAATCCAAACAGGCATAAAGATGCCCCCGGGGACGCAGCGGAGCTTTCCCTTCGCCCTGCGACTTTTCAAATTGGGCCTTCTCCATTTGGTAGCGGAGCCGCACCTTTTTCCGGAGCTTGCGGCGCCTTTTCCCGCGCCCCCGACAGACCTCACAAATTGTCCAGCTCTCCTGTTTGTTTGTCACACCTAATTTTCCTTTGTGCTGATTCATCCCGCTTCCCGAAAGATCTTTTAACATGGGATGTCTGGAATCATGAATGAGACCTACCGCATTTTCAGTAAAGCCAGCGCCAGGGCCGCCGTCCAGGGGATCACTCCGAATTCACCTTTAAACAGTGCGGCCTCCAGCTCTTCCCGGTTTAGCAGTTTTTTCTCCTGGTCTTCTAAATCATCCTGAACTTCCCCGCCCACAACCTCGCAGTTTTCGGCCAAAAACAGATGTCCGTTTCCGCAACCCCGGTTCCCGTCAATGGCGTAGGATCCTAAGTCCGTCCATTCACAGGAAGCCAAACCCGTTTCCTCCTGAAGTTCCCTTTCAGCTGCCACACGCGGATTCTCCCCGTCATCCACATATCCACCGACAATGGCCAGCGTTGATCCGCTTACCGCATATTTCTGCTGCCGAAAGCAAACAAAGTCCCCTTCAGGGGTGACCGCCACCACATTCACAAAATCCGGTGTTTTAATCCATTGCCAGTTTTCGATCACCTGGCCATCCGGCAGTTCCAAGGTGTGGCTTTCAACTTCCAGCCAGGGAGCTTCCCGCAAAACGGATTTTTTGGACAAACACTTCCAGGGTTCAATCTTCATTTTCGCTTTCCGGATGGGGAAATTCCACACCTTCAAAGGAAACCAGCAAGCTCACCGGCCGGGGGGCGGCGACCGGATCGGGTTGAGTGAGTAAAAACTGTCGGTAAAAATCGTGATGCCCCAGTACTTTCTGCAGTTCCACATATTCTTCGGTGTTCAGCATCATGTCCATTGCCAAATCGTCATAGCTGACCACCTGATAGGGTTGCAGGGCCCCGAAGATCACCGCCGGCACCACCCGCACCCGCAGAACGGCCGGATCCTCCCGCAATAAAATCACATGCGCCTGAAGCGCAGACCCCACTACCGGCAGATTGCGGGTTTCCGGGGCCAGGCGGCCTCTGGCCTGCATGATCAAATTTTGAGGGGGCGTTTGGCTCACCGGCAAGGTCAGCGGGATGCCATCCGCGATGGTAAAGTTCAACACTTCGCGGTTATGCTGCACCCGGAACTTCAGTTTTCGGGGCGGGCGCCCCAACACTTTCAGCATGGCCGCCACTTTGTCCTGGGTTTCCGCATCCGCAATGACCAGGACTTGATTGGCCCGGGGGTTCATGGACACCCGGGGGGCTTCCGGCACCAAGGCGCGGATTTGCCTTTCCACTAAATCGGGGGATGCATATTCAAATTGATGCATCCGGGTTTCCAATTCAGCAGCACAAAGACGCCATCCCGTTAACATCCCGATGTATAGTACTGTCAAAATACGCATAACTGCTTCTTGCCCGATTTCCTCCCACTGTCCAGAACCGAGTTGTGGGAATTCAAGCTTGCCCAATGTGAATCCGCCTGATTAGTAGAGGCCCTCAACAAAACCGTCAGGAAAACCATCATGTCCAACAAGCATATCGCAGAATCACACGAACAAGCATCCAAAGAGGTCCAGCTGGACTGGGAAAAACATTTACGCTGGCTGGCACCTGCCACCGCGGTTATTCTTCTCGCAGCCACTTTTTTCATGTGGACCCAGGGTAAAAGTGATTCTTTGCGTTTGGAAGTGATGCAGGCCTACACCCTCGCCAGTTCTGCGGAAGAACTGCAAGTCCTGGCTGAAGCCTATCCCGATGAACCGGAAGCACCCCTGGCCCGTTTGCAGGCAGGCGCCTTGCTCTATAATGATGGCGAATTTGAACAGGCCAAAGCCCAATACGAACTCTTCCAGCAAAACTATGCAACCCATATACTTTCCGACAATGCACAATGGGGCATTTGGATGAGCGAAGAAGCTTTGGGCAATCTGGATGCGGCTCTGGAAGGATTCCGCTCAGTAGAAGCCGGAGAAATTCTCTATCCCCAAGCTTTATTGGGTCAGGCCCGTATTCTGGAGAAGAAACAAGAGGGCGAAGCGGCTTTGGAACTCTATGCCACCCTGCAGGAAGACTTCCCGCAGAGCAACTGGGCCGAACAAGCCCGGGTCTTTTCAGATAGACTCAAACTGGCTGAATAAATACCGGATCCGAAAATCCGACAAATCCGACCCATCCACTGGATGCGTCGGATTTTTTTATGTGCCCTACGCTTCCAGCTCAGCCAAATACTGATTAACTTCGCGCAGGCTGCCAAAACGAAGCAGTTTCCGCGCATGTCTGCGGGCTTCTTCGGTGTGCAGTCCACCCAGGAAGGCTTGAACTCTGGGGATCTGCTGGGGATCAATACTGATTTTACGCACCCCGATGCCGATAAGGAACTTGAGCATATCCTCATTCAAAGCCATATCGCCGCAAACCGAAACTTCGACGTCATTATTGATCGCGGAGTTCACAATCCGGTAAACGGAACGTAACACCGCCGGATGATGACAGACATACATGCTGCTCACCGATTCATTGGTCCGGTCCACCGCGAGCAAATATTGAATCAAGTCGTTGGTTCCAATACTGAAAAAGTCCGCGGCCTGGGCCAGTTCATCGATAATTTCCACCGCGGCAGGTAACTCGACCATCAAACCGACTTTGGGATGGCCGTTGTAGGGCGTGCCTTCCGCTTCCAATTCATGCATGCACTCCACCATCACCTTTTTGGCTTCCAAAAAGTCATCCACAGATGAAATAAAGGGGAACATAATCTTCAATTCACGATCCACGCCGGCCCGGAGCATTGCCCGTAACTGTTGTTTGAAAATCCCAAGATTTTTCAAAGAAAAGCGGATGGCCCGCAGCCCGAGAAAGGGATTCGCTTCTTCGTCGTGATGGTGATAGGGCAATTTCTTATCCCCACCCACATCCAAGGTACGCAAGACCACTTCTTTTTCCGGCATCCCCCGGTAAATGCGTTCGTAGATCAGCCGTTGCGCTTCCTCACTCGGAAATTCATTGCGGATAATAAACGGAAACTCACTGCGGTAAAGCCCGATACCTTCGGCTTTATTCTCGATGGCAAATTCGATATCACTCAACAAGTTCACATTGCAGAGCAATTTGATTTTGGTGCCGTCTTCCGTGAACGTTTCCGGGGTTACCGAGAGCCTTTCGACTTCCGAGCGGTTGACCAGGGAATCATACTGCTTCAATACTGAATCGGACGGATCCATGAACAAGGTGCCCTGATTGGCATCAATCAGAATCAGCGTACCTTCATCCACATCCAAGATGGCGGCATTTTCCACAAAGACCATCGGCACCCGGAGGGATCTCGCCAGAATACTGATATGAGCGGTCACACCTCCCTGAACGATCACAATTCCTTCCACATTCTGGGCCGCAAATTTCAGCACATCCGAAGGCAACAATTCCTTGGCAATCAGAATTTGTCCGGCGTAATCCCCCTGGTCCTCACCGTGCTGCTGAATATTCCGCAACAATCGGTGACCAAGATCTTTCACATCCAGAACTTTTTCCTGCAAACGTGGGTTCTTGCTTTTGGAGAAAAGTCCAATGTAATCATTTACCACGGAAGTTACGGCGCGGTCAGCCGCCATTCCGGATTCAATCAGCTTGCGCATTTCCCCGCTGAAGCCTTCATCTTTCAAAATGAGTAAATGGGCATTAAAAATCAGGGAGGCCACATCTCCCAGACGCTCCTCCATCCGGTTCTGGAGAAAAGTCAACTGGGCAATCGATTCCTGGAGGGCCACCTCAAAATCTTTCATTCCCGGCGGGATGACACTGTCATCAGCAGGAGCGGTTAACACATCATAACCATGGCCATCCAGCACCACTGCAGTCCCCCGCACCACGCCGGAAGAAGCTGTGACCCCTTTGATAAAGGTCGGCTTGAGCGCCTCATCTTCATCAATCTTTTCTACCGGAAGGTTGCTTTCGGCCTCATGCAGAGACATCAACAATTTGGCATTTTCAATCACCACGGCCAACTGGGAGGAAATCGCCCGCAGGGCTTTGATATCATTTTTATGGAAATAATTGGGCTGTGGATCCTGGGCGACCAACACCCCGACCCGCATCACGCCCCGCAAGAGAATGGGCACCGCCAAAAAGGCTTCGTAATTCTCTTCGAAAATCCCTTCAATGGGTTTGAAATTCGGATTCAGCGAACCATGTCCTTCACAGATCGGACGCAGTTCCTTCATGGCGGTTCCCACAATCCCTTCTCCCAGCTTCAGGGAAACCTTCCCGACCCCATCCGCATTCAAGCCCTGGGTCGCCGCCAACGTCAATTCTTCATGATCCGCATCATATAAATAGATACTACACACCGCTGCACGCATGTGGAAAGCCACAATACTTACTGCGGATTGAAGGAAATCGGAGAGGCTTTGGCTTTTTTCAAACAGACCGGCCAGCTCACCAATATCACAAATTAAATCGACATTATCTTTAGCCATGGCGCGCATGTAGCATGTATTTCCACATAATTCCAGCGAGAAGCACCTTCGGGCTGTTCCCGGGTATGGGAGTTGGAGATTGAGGTTTTTCTTTAAAGGGAAATATGTAAGCGTTCATTCACATCCCCACTCCTCCTCTTTTCTGCATGAATATTTCATCCCCCCTCTCTCTCTCCCCCTTTTCTCCCCCCGAAATCGAGGCCACACGATTGGGCACCGGCCCTCTCATTCACTATAAGGATCATCCCTCTCTGGATGGCAATGTAAATGGCCCCAGCCTCATTCAGGTTCCGGAGTGGATAATAAATCCTTTGGGCCGCTATTATCTCTATTTTGGACACCACGGAGGTCAGTACATCCGGCTGGCGGTTGCGGATCAGCTGGAAGGTCCATGGACCCTGCATGTCCCCGGGGTGATACCTCTGGAAACTGCGCCGGCCCTGCAATGCCATATTGCCTCTCCGGATGTGCATGTTGACAAAGAAAGACAAGAACTCTGTATGTTTTTGCACGGACCGGTTCCGCAGGGAGCGGACAGTCAAATGACCCTGCTGGCCCGATCCAAAGACGGACTTTCCTGGAAAGTGGAAGATCAAAAACTGGGTCGCTCCTACTTTAAAGCCTTTGCATATAAAAGTTGGTGGTATGCGATTGCCAATGAAGGGGATTTTTACCGGACAAAAAACATTTCAGAACCCTGGGAGAAGATGGACCAGCCTCTCGTCGGACCGGCAAAGGCAGCAGACGAATTCGGCATCAGAGACAACGTGATTCTGCGCCACAGTGCCTGGGTAATCGAAGGTGATGTGGCTTACCTCTTTTTTACCCGTAAATCTGATGCACCCGAACGCATTCTGTGCGTGAAAATCGCATTATCTGAGGATTGGAATACCTGGAAAATTTCAGCGCCTACAGAAGTCCTCCGTCCTGAACGGGATTGGGAAGGTATTCAGTACGAACTGAAGCCATCCAAACCCTCCTCTGCCACCAAACGACAGGAACTCCGGGACCCCGCCATCTACCGCGAAGGGGAAAAGATCTATTTGATTTACAGCTTCGGAGGGGAAGAAGGACTGGCGCTGGCGGAACTGAAGATCAAAGGGGTAAATGAATAAGGGACTTTAGTCTGCCCCTGACTTCCAGTCTGAAATCCGGCGACTTAAATCCTGCATCACAGCATGAAAGTTCTGATCCACAGCAAGATTACAAGTTTCACCCGCATCCTGCTTTAAATCAAACAGTTCCCGGGACAAGATTTCACCCTCCGCCTGACGGGTCCACTCGGTGTAGCGGTAGCGGTCGGTGACCACGCTAAATCCGATAATGGCTTGGTGGGGATCCGCCCTCTTCTCCACCCCCCACACGCAAAACGCAGCCTCTTTCCCTGCGTCATCAGGATTTTTAAGCCAATCCACCCGGCTTTCCCCATCAAGTTTTGCCGGAGGCTGCAAACCACACAATTCACAGAGGGTCGGAAACAAATCAATATTTTCAGAAATCCCCCGAATCCTTCCATCCTCAATACTGACTCCCGGGGCACGAATGAACATCGGCACGTGATACGATTCCTGAAAAGCAGTGTGTTTGCAAAACAAGTCGTGCTCCCGTAATTGAAATCCGTGGTCCACCACAAACACCACCACCGTATCTTCCGCCAAACCATTTGCTTCAAGCGCGTCCAAAACTTTTCCGACCTGGGCATCCATAAACGAAACACAGGCGCGGTAGCCCCGCAGCAATCGCAGATCCAATTCTTTCGAAAAGGCACCCTCATATGGAACATCATAATAATTCCGCAACTCCCCGTAATTATAATTCGCGCTAAACGAGGGCATGTCCGCAGGCATCTGATGGTTTTCAGGAAAAGGAATGTTCTCCTCAGGATAAAGATCCCAATACTTTTGAGGTGCCACAAATGGCAAGTGAGGCTTTAACCACCCTACCCCGAGAAAAAAGGGTTCTTCCGTATCTTTCAGTTCATTTAAGGCCGCAATCGCCCGGGCGGCAGTGGCCCCGTCCGGATAATCCTCTTCAGGTAACGGTCCCACTTCCGTACACGGTCCCCGGCCGCTTCCGGCTACTTCCGGACCCAATCCCCTGCCCTCACGCTCCCGGCTGTTCAATTCAATCATCTCCTGCGAAGCTTCGGTCAGATACCCCCGTCCAAACGCTTTGCATTGCGTCGGCAGATATCCATCCGCAAACTGCTCCCGGTTATCCGAATCGTAATGATAGACTTTTCCGGTTCCCAATACGTTATACCCGGCATCCGCGAAGTGGCGGTTGATCGTAG
>CAKZLZ010000211.1 GCA_937127435.1 uncultured Verrucomicrobiota bacterium
TCCGCGGTAAACACAAAGCATTCGTTTTCAAAAGCCGTAGTTCCGCGGTCCCCGCGGAAAACCGAAGCATTTGTTTTCAAAAGCCGTAGTTCCGCGGTCCCCGCGGAAAACCGAAGCATTTGTTTTCCATCGGGGCGATGGAACGACGGCTCCGAAGATTCAAAGCGTAGTTCCGCGGCCCCCGCGGTAAACACGAAGCATTCGTTACCCATCCAAAAGGTTCGAAATTCCCCGCACCCCCTCCGGGGCCTAGCCTCTTCTAAGGCACCGGCGCATAGGTTTCCCGGCACCAGGCTTTCCACTCGCGGGTCAGGCCCGGCCAATCGGTCCCGAGGATATTCAGATGCAAGGCCAAATCGGTTTTACGGGTTTCCTGAATGGCGGCAAAGAGTTCTGGCAATTGTTCGGGATATTTTTCTTTGAGAAAACGAATAAAGCTCAGTGCCTGCCAATAGCGGTTCATCGGAACCTGCTTCCCTGAACACAATGCCTGTAAAGGCAGGTGAAGATTTTCATCTTCAATTCCCATGAGAATAATTTCCCCTAAATTTTCCTGAGGCGTTACTTCGATCTGCACATAGTTGGCAATCCCCTCCTGTACCCAGTCTCCGCTGCCACTGGGCAATCCCGCGGCCAACTCCAGCCAGGCGTGTATAAATTCATGTCCGAATACCGGACGTTCCGCACCATACCTCTCATTCCAGAACGAAGTGGCGACCCCCATAAAGGTATACCCGCCGGAAGTGGGCATACTCATTTCACTATTGTGCATGTCCGCAAAACGGGGAGGAAATTGACGGTAGTCCTTTTCCCCGGCAAACACAATCAGGACCGGTTTGCGGATCGGGTCCGCCTGCAAACTTGGAAAGTCCCGTTGCACAACAGCCAAATGTTTGGCGACCCAGGCTTCGATGGCATCGCTGTCCGCTCCGGTTTTATCCGTCAGTAACAGCATTTGATCGCTTTCTACAGCCACAGCATTTTCAGCCTCATCCTGAAATGCCAATTGTTGAAGCTCCGCCGTGGTCGGACGGGACGGACCCGGGTGAAACGAAAAATCTGTAAGATATATATCGAGATCATCCCGGCAATAAATTCCCAACTGCCGGATGTTCTTCCAATTCGGGGTGGCATCTTTCCCCCAGCGCATCCACGCCAACGGAATACGAATTTCTTTCCAGCCCTGATGGTCGAAGGTGATTTTCCGCCAGAAATTCGCCCGTCCACCCTGTTCATAAAAATTCACATCTATGGTGCTGCTCTTCCCCGCTTCCGCCCCGCGAAAAACCCGAAAACCAAAGCTGCTCATCTCCTGCAAATTTTCCGGAAGCTGTCCGGATGCGGTATACACAAATCCCTTTGGCGGCGCCACCAAATGAAGCGCAACACTTCCTGCCGGCAGGTCTGCAACATCTGTCTCCGCGGACAACTCAGCCCCTCCTTGAGGGACCTTCCATTTCTGGAGGGACAGATCCACCGGAAGAGTCGGCGAAGATTCCGGAAAAGCAAAAAAACCAGGGAGTACGAGGCAGAAGAGGAAAAACAGCTTTTTCATGTTATCTATAATCCTGAGCGGTGAAGGGCTCAATTGAAATAAAAAAATGCCTTCGGAAACCGAAGGCATTTTCTCACTGACAACCGTGAGGCTTTTAAAATCTTGATCAAGATTTCTTTTTCTTTCTGAACAGAAGCAGAGTACCCAACCCTACCGCGAGTAATCCAAGCGTGGAGATTTCGGGGATCGCAACGGCTGTGTATTCGGAGATATATCCATCGGTTACGGTGCCTCCTGCAAAATCCGCAGATGCAATCTGGCGCGTGCTTACGTCGATTCCCAGGGTTCCGTCAAACTCTGCCAAGGTATAGTAATCCACCCCATTGTAACTGTGGGATCCGCTGCCGTCGCCCAATACAAAATATTGATAGTCAGCCGCGCTCACATCCCCGAGAAAGTCCGTATTCAAATCAGTATAGAAACCACCCGTGAACACATCTCCATCACTGACCGCGGCCAGATTGAGATAAATCCCGATTTCATTCGACCCATCCAAAGCCGAAGCAAAGGGGGCGGAACCCGAAGTGAGCTGGAGCACATCATTTCCGCTGTCCGACGCATTGCTCCAGGTGGGATCGCCGTTGGCCAGGGTGAATTCAAAATTGGCACCGAGTCCGCCGCTGGGATCAAAACTGCCCGCAGTCAAAATCCCCGGGCTGTTTCCGGGATCGATCGAGCCGGATCCACTGAGGGCAAGACTCCCAAAATTACCGGAACCGCTAATCGATCCGCCGGCCTGGGTCAGCGAACCGGCATAGGCCGCATCGGAATTGTAAACAAACGCGCCCCCGGTATTTACGGTCACATCCCGATCCAGCGCCGAGGCATTGCTGTATTCAAAGGTACCTCCTGAATTTGCGGTCACGCCGCTGGTGGCCGTTAGCGTTCCAGAAACAATCAACCGACCTTCATTCACAGTCGTGGAGCCAGTGTAACGATTAAAATTACCACCCAACTCCTGCGTTCCAGAACCGGTTTTAACCAGATTCAAGATAGCGCCAGCGTCACCATCTTCGATAATGAAAGTATCACTACTCCCCATGAGCGAATAACCGGCGCTGCCTTGACCAATGGTCAGCGTCGCTGTGGTGGCCGGGTCTGCGCTATTACGGATGTATTTCCGCCCCGAACCTGATTCAGTCAGCCCGCCGATGGTCAAGTCATGTCCCTCCAGGTATACATAGGTCGATGACGACCCTTTCCGGCTGGAGGCACTGTCCGCCAAAACGGTGTCGCCAAACACCAGTCCATCTACCCCAACCCGGAAATTAAAAGGGCTACTACTGGTGAACTTACCGGCCCGGTTTTGAATGACAACCCCACCGGAGTAATCACTGCCGGCATTTGTGAGCGTAAGGTCCGAGGTTGTGCCGCCAGCACTCGATCCGTAAAAACTTACTTGGTGGCCAGCTCCATCAATCTCCCCGGAAATCGTACTGGTATCCTCCACATAAATCCCCGCATCCCCCTGAAGAGTAATCGTCCCGCTGGTTGAAGTGTCATTTACCAACGCCAGTGCGGCAGGAACCCCTGCATCATAACCGTTTCCGGATATGAACATATCATTTGCGTAGATACCTCCTCCCTGAAGATACAACTGCCCTCCATTGGTACCGCCGGAATGTACCGTCACATCACCTGTACCAATATTCCCATTGACGGATGAAATCAGACGTCCGCTGGTAATATAGGTCCCACCGGAATATGTATCGCCACTGGCCGCTCCACTAAACTGAATACCTTGATCGCTGTCGATCACCACCGAAACCACTCCGGTTCCATTGTTTTGGATTTCGGAATTTACATCAATACCTACTAAATTCCGACTGGCGTTCCCGTCACTGTTCGAATGCCGCCCGTTGCTGGAAAAGACAATTTCTCCGTTGCTGTTGTCCGCACCTCCAGCCGTAAGCACGCCTCCATCAATGGTAAGCGTGTCCTTGGGATACCGAAAGCCCGAGCTTTCCGTAACTTCGGCCCGGAGAATTGCACCATATTCACCCAAACGCAGCGTATTCCCGGCTCCAATATCGATGCTCCGTGGCGTATCCTCCCCGTCGCTTTCGTATCCGTATTGCCGGATAATGGTATTGACATCGGTGGTACCCCCGGCAGCCAGAGTGATTACGGGATCATAAATTTCGCCACTGACACCCGTTCCGTCTGCGGTGGCAGGGGAGGAGATGGTAAATTCGGTTGCAGAGTCAATCGACACGATAGAGGACCCACTGGGGATACCGGCCGCCCGGACGATCACGTCCCCTACAGACAATCCCGAAGTATCCGCAATGGTGACAGTGGTTGACGTATCCACAGTGTCCAGTCCGCTAATCGTCGTACTATTGTCGGTGATTCGCACATTGCTGGTGGCATCACTCACCAAGGTCTGAGAGGTGCCAGCCCCGGACAAATCTGTATAACCTGTATAGGTCGCAAGATTTCCGCTCCCGTCCACGGTCACAAAGTCTTTTCCGTTACTGGTGGTTGCCCAGCCGCCGAGAATGCCGTTGGTATTGATATTCGTGGTATGAATATCAGCATTACTGGTCGAAAAGGACATCACAGCACCGGCTTCACGGGTGATACTCCCCACATCCAAAGTGAAAAGCCCCGTTCCGCTGGATCTGGAAGACTGCACCCGGGACCTCCCCATTTCTAAAATAACGCCATCAACAACTGTTGTCTCCCCGCCCGCTCCGTCGACATCCAAAGTATCTTCGGTATCGGTGGTGTCAATTCCGCCCAAAGTCACAGGCTCGGCAAATACCGGATTTAAAATCAAAAATCCTGAACACAGGCAAACGAAGAAGGGCACTTTACATTTCATAACAATTGGGGGACAGGGTTGTATCTTTATGAGAGAATGATCAAATGATTAATCATCTTAGTCAAGAGCAAAAATAACCTTAAACTATAATGTTTTTATTTATCTCATAGATACATGCCCCCATTCCCACCTTACCCGGAAAAAAACCAAACCCCTTTAATCCAAAAATTCGTCGAATTCACCCTGCAGCGTAGTCAAATCCTGGATGTCATACACCTCGGAAAGAGGCTCCATAAAGGATTTTCCATCCACCGTGATGGCTTTCAGAAATTCGACAAAGGTCGGTTGGTCTTTTCGTAACATCAGCATCCCCACCAGCTGCTGACTGGTATTGTAAAAGCGGGAAACCTGCTCATCCCCTTTCGGATACTCACGCATGGTCGTCAGAGCCGAGACGCTATAAGGCTGTTTGATGTCACCCAGCCCTTTTTCCACATCGACTTTTTTTCCCTTAAACGCGCTGTGGCCGACATTTCCATACCATTCCGCCAGCCCCTCATTTAACCAAATCGGTGGGCGGTGAACAAAAAAACGGTTCAGAACCAAATGACTCATTTCGTGTGCGAGAATATTGGAATTGGCTTTGGAGTTGTCCGTATCATACAAATACATGGTCATCCCGTGCACATAAGCGGCGAACCAATTCTGTAATGAGTCCACACTCCCCAGGTATTCTTTCCAGTCTTCACGATCCCGCACCACCACAATATGGGATTTTTCCTTCATCCGGTCCTGAAAACCGGGGAGATCCGCCGCAATATACTGGTATTGAAAATCCGCCATGCGGGCAACTTGTTTGGCAAAACCCACTTGCTGGTAATGGATAATAAAGTATTCCGTTTCCGCATGGTCCCAGCCCCGGCTCAAGCTGGTCAGCGCGTTTTTCACTTCCTCGGACATACTTTCCGGCCAGACATCCCCACGCACAATCGGTTTCCAGGTCAATTCCCGCCGGCCAGTGGGTTTTTGAATACTGCCCGCCGGAACCGCTCCCCGCGCATTTTCTCCGGCCAACTTTATGATCTCCCGTTGATCCGCAGCAATCAAGCGCTCAATACGAACATTGATTTGCTGGCCGTCGGTTTTTTTCAGGGTCACGAGTCCCGCAGTATATTTTACGAAAGCGGCTTCGGTTTTGAATCCCCCCAGAGACCGCCAAGTGCGGAACTCCCCTTCGGCCGAGAGCCGGGTCGTAAACAAAAAGAAACTAAGCAGGAGTAGATTTTTCATGGCTTCTGATCGGTTGATAATCCCTTAAGTAGATCCCCTTGACCTTATCCACATCAAAACTGGAGCCCTTGGTGGTCAACATCCGGCATTTTTTGCGGGCGGTTTCAGGATCCATCCCCATAAATTCAATTTTCCACAAGGCCCCGTACAGCACCGCCCTGCCCTCGCCATGCTTGCAATGAATCAGCGCCGGACGGTGCGCGGGATCCTCCAGCCATTCCACAAAGCGGTCCCGACATTCATCCTGCGGCGCCTGTTCGGATTCTAAATTCAGATGATAAGCCCCCACTTCATCCAAAGCGGCTTTTTCGGCTGCGATTTTTTCCACCCCTTCCACCGGACAGCGCAGATCCACTACCGTTTTAATCCCCAGACGCTTTACCACTTTTTTCAAACGCTCCGGAGGCATCGCCCCCGAAGTGTAGACCTGCTTTCGCTCGATCACGGTCAACCGATACTCCACCAACTGCCACCAGGCATAGGCCACGGCACATAAAACAAAAAGTCCGGCAAGAATTGCTCCTAAAATTTGCATGGAATTCCTCTACCATAGCCCGGTGCCCTTGCCAAGACCTGCATAGCGCTGTTCGAAAAGCTTCGGGAGCCGTCGTTCCATCGTCCCGATGGGTAACGAATGCTTCGGATTTTCCGCGGGGACCCCTGGCCGCTAGGGCGTCCTTCCCTGGCCGTTCACGTGCCGGAACGGCACGGGCAGGCGGGCAGGCGCGGAACTACGCTTTGAATCTTCGGGAGCTGTAGTTCCATCGTCCCGATGGAAAACGAATGCTTCGACTTTACCGCGGGGACCGCGGAACTACGCTTTGAATCTTCGGGAGCTGTAGTTCCATCGTCCCGATGGAAAACGAATGCTTCGGATTTACCGCGGG
>CAKZLZ010000212.1 GCA_937127435.1 uncultured Verrucomicrobiota bacterium
CCTTTTGCATCCCTATAATTTTAATGCAATTTACAACATCTTGTCCATCCATAATGGGCGATATTCTGTAATATTTTTTTAGTACTTTAGAAGTAACGTCCTTTAAATAAAAGCGATATGAATTTTACTTGCCATACTGATATCAAAGCATCATTACCTCGGGTGGTAGAATTATTTGAAGACCCGGATAACTTGAAAGAATGGCAGGATGGTTTTATGAGTTTTGAGCCAATTTTGGGCACACCCGGAAAAGTAGGTTCTAAATCAAAACTTATTTTTCGTACGTCAATTAAGTCATAATCCACACCACGCGCTTTTAGCTCGTTGATCACCATTTTTTCTTCAACCCGAATTCGGGCATATAAGACGCCAACTTTCATAATTCTTCTCCTTTTTTTTAACCATTCATCATAAGCCATATGGCAGAGCTACATGTTGTATGTCAATCGAATATAGCAATATGTAATATATTATTCTGTTTTGAACAACGTGTCAGGCTGGAGAGTGTGAGGTGTCACGAAATCATTAATTTACACTCTGACTTCGTCATCCTCTCACTCTCCTCGCATCCATAATGGGATCTACTCGCCCCAATCTTCCTCTACTTCGGGGGCATAATCTACTGCAAGCGGATCAACCGAAGTGATTTCGAGTTCAATTCCACAGTCGGGACATTCAGCCACTTCACCTTGTAAGACATCTTCCCCAAAAGAGACATCCAACACCCAATGAAGCTGATTTTCGACCCCCCAATGCTCACGAGTAGCCTTTAGCACTTCTTCCGCCGTCATCGCTTTACTGGAAATAAAATAACGAATATGGCTTCGGCCTTTTTCATTAGAAACTCGATCTGATTGTATCGCGGCGACGGTTTTAGCTTGCCATTCTGCTGCAATAGACAGGGAAGATAAATCCATCGTGACCCAGCATCGACGATGCTCCTTGCGACCATGAGTTTCGTTTTGTTGCTCAAAAAATTGATCACTTAGCGTGTCTTGTGTATGGTTTGCCCAGTAATGATCGAAGTAGGTAACCAACTCTTTATGTAACGTTTTCTGGTTACTTTTTACGGTAACCAAAAATTATAAAGGCAAAAATGGATAGCCCCAGCAAAACGTAGCTGGAAGCTTCGGGAATAACGATCGCATCGGCATAGGTGGTGGCGAGCCGAAGATTATCGATATAGACGATGTCACTATTTAAATCAAATTGGTGGGTTCGAAAGGCTACCGTATTCAGACTTGAAACAGTTGAATCCCCGAGCTGAGAACCATAGTTGGTAATCGCGGCTCCGGTGTCCTCGGTGGCTAAATCCAGAAATACTTCAGCAAAATCATAATTCGTGGCATGACCTGTTCCGGTTTTGGAGAGCTTTAAAACCACCTGATGTACATTCGTATCATCAATATCAGAACCCGTAAGGTTGGTGGTGGTCCCTGAGCCAGCTACGCGGGCAAACGCCGGATTTCCTAATTCGTTACGAATCCCAACACTGCCTCCCTTGGTATTATCTCCAACACCGTCATTCAGGTAAATTTGAAAAAATTCATTACTATATAAATCACTGGTTCGTATCTGGAAACCGACATACACGGTGCCGTTTTGTGACGCAAATGAACGTTTTGCAATGCCGTCAGACGAACCATTATCCGTGATTCGCATCGAAACATCCGAGCCGGGAATAACGCCCGTCTGAGAGGTGACGTTTCCGGATTCGGCAGTCCAATTGCTTGACCAGCCCGTGCCACCATTTTCTCCAGACAAATCCAGCCCTGCTCCATAACTGTTAAAGTCATCTGAAGCGAGCAACGCCGCCTGCGCGGAAGGCACAAGAAACAATGCGTTTACCGCAAGTATCCGGATAAATGAGTTAACTTTCATGAGCCTTCTTTTTACCCACAAGGGTTAACAGAGTCAAATGGAATCTCCCGCCCAGTCAAGGCCATTCGGATACGGCAGTATATGGGGTCATCTTTCAATTTCCACTCCCCTGCTCTGCTCCCATCCTTCACTTTTGATCCCCCCTCAGCTATGCTGATCGGTTCACCCTTTTTCAGGATGACGGTACCCAAAGCAAACGGGCGTCTGCAGTCTGGCAGACACCCGTGGGTGAAATTAGAAATCCTTGGTTCAGCGACGGCCGCGGATGAGAAGAAAGCCAATGAATCCGAGCAGAACCATCACCACGCTGGAGGGTTCGGGAATGATGGAGAACTGCAGCCCATTAAGAGGCACTTCCGTATCCGATGCGGCGGAGCCATCGAAGATGATGATCACATCATTTGTTCCATCAGAGACAAACTGGAAGGCGCTCCGGGTGGCTTCGATATTCGCAGTGGTGAGATTGTTTACCCCGTTGTTTCCTTCTGTCCCGCCAAAAGCGAAATCAGCATTCCCGGGAGTGCCGTTTTCGGCGAAAGTGCTCCCACCAGGCGTCGTTTGTAGAAAAACTTTGATTTCTTCGGATTGCTTCCATCGGGCATCCAAGTGGTATCCGAAAGCATTATAGGTGCCGGCCGCGACACCCGAGAGGGTGAGACGAATGATACCGGAATCGTTTTTCACGAAATCCTCACCAATGTTTACGAGCGTTTCTGTTGAAGTGCTGTTTCCTTTGTCCCGCCAAGCGATCGTACCGGCCGCCGAGCCACTGGTATTCAGGTTATTGATCGTGAGACTGATTCCGGAACCAATGACGGTCGGCCCATAGTTTCCATTGCTATCCGCTGCGGGTGAGCCCGGCAGACCGAGTGCACCCGATTCGACGCCCAGGGTATCGGGTCCAATATCAATCATCACGTCGGCGGAGGCGTAGGAACCGCAAGCGACGGCTAAGACAAGGAGGCTGGAGGCGAAAGCCGCTTTGGCGAAAGGAATATATATTTTCATACGCATCAAGTAGAATGCGCAAAAGTCAGAACAAGAACAAATGATTTACGGAGCCCGTCCTTTTTACGCACACATGTGCATTAATAAGAATAGAGGTCAGAACACTAAAAACATCGTGTATAAAACAGGCGTGCAGATGAAAAACGCCAAAGCCATGCGTCGTTTCCAGAATACAGACAGTAGGAAGTGGTAAAGGGGTATTCGAAAATGGTATCATTCACATCCTACAAAGCCCTTCCCCTCCTCCCCTTCCTATGCGCTTAACCCGGTTCCTCTCCATTCTGATTCCACTGTTTGTGTTTCCCTTGTTAAGGGCGCAGTCTCCCGTCCCCCCTGCGGACTATTATATTTCCACCCTGGGAAGGGATACCTGGTCGGGCCGCTTAGCGGATCCGAATATTCAGGGAACCGATGGCCCATTTGCCAGCCTGCAGCACGCCCGCGACATGGTACGGGCCGAAATCAAAGCCGGGCTGCGCAAAAATCTCCGTCTGCATCTGCGCGGCGGCAACTATTTTCTGCCCCGGGGAATGCAGTGGGGACCCGAAGACGGCGGCAACGAAGCCTTTTCGGTCACCTACGCAGCGCAACCGGGTGAAGACGTTACGCTGTTTGGAGGTATGGCCCTGGGGAATTGGGAGCGGTACCGGGATGAAATTTTTGCTAGCTCGCTGCCTCCGGGAATCCGCCCGGGGCAAGTCTTCGAGCAAGGGATGCGTCTCGACCCCGCCCGCAGTCCGGAACAAGGATATTTCAAGTTGGAACAACCGGTTGAAGGACAACTGCGTCGCGCCTTCGTCTACCGGGCCGGAGACCTCTCCCCCGCCGAATGGGATATTTCCAGCGCCTCTGTTTTCCTTTGGCCCGGTGAGGACTGGTTCAGTGCCGAAAAACCCATAAGCCATATCGATCCAGTGACCCGGACCATCACCCTGGGAAACGAACAGGGCTACGACATGAAACCCGACAACCGTTATGTGATCCGTAACGTGCTGGCGCTGCTGGACCGGCCGGGAGAAGCCATGATCGATACCCGGGCGGGTAAAGTGTACGTCTGGCCGCGCAACGCACCTTTTGAGGGGAAGAACTTTACAGTGTCCACCGCCCCGGGGTTGCTTCGGATCGAGGGTTCGAGCACCCGGCCGGTGAGGAATCTTCATTTTGAAGGATTACACTTGTCGATGTCCGAAGAGGACGGGGTGCGCATGAACCATGCGGCGGACTGCTCCATTCGCTTCAGCCGCATCGAGAATGCAAAAAGACACGGTGTAAGCATTGCAGGGCATTCGCAGGCAAATCGCGTGTACGGCTGCGAGATCCGGGAGAACGGACACCACGGCGTATCGTTATCCGGATTGGGTCCAAAGACCCGCGAACCGGAAGTGGGCTTTCACCGGGTGGAAAACAATCACATCCACCACTGCGGACGCCTGGTCGGTCACGGCTACGGGGTTGCGATTTCCTGGTCCGGACATAACCAAATTCTGCACAACCGGATCCACCACCTTCCCCGCTACGGGGTCAGCATCAAGGGCAACCGTTTCCAATCCCTGAAAAGCCAACTTCCGGAAGTCACCTGGGAAAATCACTACGATTTTATCCACGCCCGCAACAACCGGATCGCTTTTAACCACATCTCCCACACCAACCAGGACAGTCAGGACACCGGCGCGATTGAGGCCTGGGGACCGGGGCGGGACAACGTCATCGATTCCAATCTGATTCATGATACCGGCAATGAACAGTTCGGCCTGCAAAGCGGCATCTACCTCGATGACGCCGCCGACTATTTTACGGTCACCCGCAATATTATCTACAATGTACGCGGAGCCGGCGGAGACCAGCCCATATACGCGAAAGGCATCGGCAACATCATCCGCAACAACATTCTCATTGTCGAGCCGACCAACGGCTGCGCGATCCGTTCTTACACCATGATTGATGAACGTACGGATCATCATGAATACACCCGGAACCTGATTGTTTTTGAATCCGCCTCCGGGGTGCCTGCAGATTTTGGCCGTCTCGGAAGTCTCGTGGGAAACCTCCATGATCCGGGAACCACCCTTACCTGGCAACAGCAGATCCCCGAGGCCGGATTCTACACGGTATGGATGTTTTACGCCGCCGAAAACAGCTTCGAGAACATGGACAACCGCAGTACCCTCACTGCGGATGAAGGTGAAGCGGTTACCCTGACTTCCCTGCCGAACACCGGAGACTGGGGGAAAGCCGTCTGGCAACGGGTGGGGAAACTTCCGATGGAGAAAGGCCTCCGCAGTCTGCAGTGGTGCAATGTAAAAGGGGGCGGATTAAATCTGGATGCACTGGTACTCACCAACGATCCGGACTGGAATCCCGATGGACGCAAGACCGTGCCCTCCCCCTCCGGCAAGCAGGTATTCTGGTTTCAGGCGGAGGCCGCCAAAGAAATCCGGGCACCCAACGGTGGCCGGACTGTGTATCAGTTCGACAACTGGAGTGATGACCGGGTCAGTGCTTCCGATTACAACCTTTTCTGGAACCCCGACGGGGCGCTGACCATCCAAGGGGGCCCAGCCGACAAGGATTTTGGTCAATGGAAAAAGATTTTCAACGGGAAATACGACCCCCACAGTCTGGTCGCCGATCCCCTGTTTGTAGATCCCTCCGCCCGCGACTACCGCCTGAAACCTGAATCCCCTGCCCTTAAACTCGGTTTCGAACCCATCGATCCCTCACGCATCGGCCTGCGGCCGGATTTCCCTGAAGACTTCCGTTAACAAACAGGTAGAGGAATGTGGTAAAAACTTACACCCCGGCGAGATCACCCGGTTGTAAAAAAGCACATGGGGAGTTGATACCTTCTTCATAAATCCTTTAAGAAAAACCCTTATTATATTTACATACGCGTGTTAGCCAGTAACCTTAACCAGAATTTGCTAATCTTCGTCGAATCGAAATTTACATGAATAAACATTTTTTACCTTTCCTTCTCCTGATCACCGGTCTCGGCTGTGCGAGGGCTTCCACTACTTTTTTAATTGATTTCAACGATCCGGCCGGGGACGCCAGGCCGTCCGGATTTTGGAATGAATACGATGATCCGACAAACATCGCGACCACCGGCATTGGCACCACGGCGCTGCGGGACAGCGAAGACAATGCATCCGCTCTCTCGTTTAGTAAAGAAGGCACGATGACGAACTCCACTTCCACGGGTACAGTGTTTGACAGCAGCAAAGTGGGTCCCTCCTGGGTCACCACGGATGAAGGTTCAGGAACGAAAATTGGCGCTGCCGGTGATTATTTTTTCACCAGCACGAGTTTAGGCGCCCAGTCGTTCACCCTGACTTTTTCAGGCTTAAACTCCGGGGACACGGTGAGTGTCGATTTATGGTTCTCCCGTGACAGTGATAATGGAAACGGCTTATACACCTATTCGCTGGATAACGGGAGCTCTTGGCAGGGTTTTAATGTCCTTGAGAAGGACGGCTTGGCCTCTACAGCCGAGGCGACCACGGGTGTAGACTGGAATACCACAGACACCTCCGCGCACGCGTTCAGGGGGAAGATCGATGGTTATACTGGATTGCGATATATGAACATCAGCTCGCTGAACATTGCGAACGATGGATTGTTGTTGAAAGTCAGCGATGCCAGCGCTGCCGATGGTAAGTGGACCGCACTCGCGGCTACAAGGTTGATTGTGATCCCAGAGCCTTCATCCGTTCTATTGTTGCTGGGAGGGATCTCGCTATTGGTCATCTTCCGCCCCCGCAGAGCGTAAGACAGGCAAGGTCAGGGGTCAGGGGGCAGACCAGAATGGCACTAACTTAAGCGTTATTTGGTATCAAAATGATGAGAAACATGCCCCCGGATGGTGGGCAACGCAGTAAG
>CAKZLZ010000213.1 GCA_937127435.1 uncultured Verrucomicrobiota bacterium
CTGAATGGGCTGAAGTTGGAGAATTTGCCAAGTATTTTGCCTTGTTTTATGTTGCTCGATTTATTTATTACGCTCAAAGTACCTTGTTTGCCGTTAAACGAAAATTAGGAGTTGAATTGATTCAAAACATTACGTTATTGGTTACACAAATAGGGAGTTTGATAATTGGTGCTTATTATTTTACTAATTATATCCATACATTTGCCCTTATGGCAATATCTGGGCTTGTAGTTTACACCATTCTCATCATCTCACTTTTTAACATTTCAACACAATAAATTGATACAAAATTTAGCCATACTAACCGCCTCTTTGGTTTGTTTGATTACATCAATTCAGCTTTTCAAAAGAACTTCAGGAAGCATGTCTTTGTTAAAACTAAACACCATTTCGTATGTGTTTTATTTTCAAATAATAGTTTCAGGATTTGTTGGGTCTGTTTTTTTAGCATTGGGTTTGGAAACGGCCTTAGCCTTTTTGGTTGCTGCTTTTTTCGAAGGTTTTTTTGGCACAATTTGATCCTTTTCCGCATCAGAATTCCATATTAGAATCCAAGGTTTGGCACTGTATAAGAGTCTAAACAAATCTGTCAACGTATAAGCATATACAATTCTGCCTCCCTTCTTCACTTGATGGATCAGGGGCTTTGGTTTAAGAGAACACTATGAAAACACCTGTTCGCGTACCCACCCGCCGTTTTGGCCGTACTGAATTACAAATGCCTGTCTTTACGACCGGGGGAATGCGCTATCAGCAGGATTGGAAAGACCTTTCCCCGGAAGAGATTAAAAAGGAATCGACGCAAACCGTGCGCGAGTGTATCCACCGCTCGCTTTCACACGGGATGTCGCACATTGAAACCGCCCGGGGATATGGGACTTCGGAAGCGCAGTTGGGGGAGGTCTTTACGGAAATCCCGCGTGAAAAGCTCATTGTGCAGACCAAAATTGGCGTGGGGGAGGATCTGAAGCAGTTTCAAAATTCTTTTGAAACCAGCATGGGGCATTTGAAGTTAAAGCATGTGGACTTGCTTTCGATCCACGGAATTAACAATCGGGCTGAATTGGAGCGGAGTTTGGAATATGCGATTCCCCAAATGTTGAAATGGCGGGATCAGGGCCGGATCCGCTTCATTGGCTTTTCGACCCACGGACCTGCAGATGTTATCATGCAGGCCGCGTTTACAGGGTGTTTTGACTATATGAACGTGCACTGGTATTTCGTGAATAACGACAACTGGACCGCCATTCAGGCCGCCGCGCATCAGGATATGGGCGTGTTTATCATCTCACCCAACGACAAAGGCGGACGCCTTTGGGAGCCCACGCCGAAGATGCAGGACTTTTGCCGTCCATTGACGCCCATGCAGTTTAATGCGATGTATTGCCTCTCCCGTGACGAAGTTCACACCTTGAGTATGGGCGTTTCCAAAGCCTCGGAATATGAGGAGCATATTGAGGGATTACGCTGGTTTGATGAACGCAAAGCCATCAGCCAGAGCATTGCCGATAAAATTACTGCGGAAGTGGATGCCTGCTTTGTTCCCGGATGGAACCGGACCTATGCGGCCGGAGTGCCGATGCCCAACCGCACCCCGGGTGGCATACATATTCGGGAAATTTTGAGATTGTACACCTGGGCCAAAGCGATGGATATGGTGGAATTTGCCAAAGCACGTTACAATATGTTCGGCAATGGCGGGGATTGGTTTGCCGGTTCCGCCCCGGGGGAATCGGATGACCAGGCCTTATACGATGCGCTGGTGCAAAGCCCACACCGTGACCGCATTATTCAATATCTTCACGAAGCCCACGATCTACTCAAAGGCGAGGAAGTGAAACGTCAAAGCGAAGCAGAAAAGGAATCAGAATGACCGCATGTAATTTAGGAGAAGAGGAAATCGAGTTTCCGGTAGAGGTCCACTTTCGAATCGTTTGTGTTTCCAGTATGGAGGTCTCCGCCCACGTAATGGTGGCCGCGGATGAATTGGGATTGGCGGAAAAACTCCTCACCGGAAATGAAAGCAGCAGTGGCAAATACCTGAGTTACCAACTCAGTACGGTGGTGGATTCGAAAGAGGAAATGCATACAATCGACCAAACCTTCCGCGCCGTGGAAGGGGTGAAAATGGTGTTGTAGTTGTTTTTTTAAAACCACCGATGAAGATGATGAACACAGATGTTTCGGGGAGCAATCTGAAGTTTTCTGGAGCACTTCGAATAAAGTCGTCTTCACTAAAATTCTAGATGAAGACATTTTGCCACAAAAAGGCACGAAAAGGTTCCCGCCCCTAAAACCCCGTTCAGAAATAATTTTAACCACAAAACACAAAAAAGAGTAGAGATGAGTTTTATTCACCAAGCTCCAGAACCTATTCAATTCCTTTTTGAGTCTTATATGTTTTTGTACTCCCTTGCAGCATCATCTACGGATCGGGGTTATAGGGGAGGTGTTTTCTCGTGCCTTTTTGTGGCTAAATAATTTCTTAAAATGCTCTGATACATTTTTAACTCTATATCAGTGCGCATCATCTTTATCAGTGGTTTAATTCTTTCATGAAATTTTCAGAAAACCGGGTGGTTGATTTTTTGTTGGGTTGTGTGTTTGCGGTCGGTTTGCTTGCCAGTTTAGCGACCGCGATTCCCACTTTCGCCCGCCACCACTGGTTTTTAGATCTGTTTACCCACTTCCGGGTGCAAATGGCGCTGTGCCTTTTATTGGCGGCCATCCTCCTGCTGTTTTCCAAAATGAAATTCCCCAGCTTCATTTTTTTGGGCTGTGTGGTCGTCCACCTCATGGAAATCGTCCCTTTCTATTTTCAGGCAGAGCGCGGAGAAGGGGCGGCGTTGAAGGTATTGTTGATCAATGTCAACAGTAGTACCGGAGACCCGGACCGGGTGTTGAACTATGTGCAAGAAACGGATTCCGACTTGATTGTGCTTCAGGAATACAGTCTGCGCTGGGTGAAGTTACAGGCGGCCCTGCAAGCCCAATACCCCTATCAATTGTCCGAAGTCCGCGGAGACAATTTCGGGATGGCGCTCTTTTCAAAGCGACCCTTTTTAAGTGAAGAAATCTTTTACTTTACCGATGATGAGCTGCCGAGTCTGGGAGTGGAAATTGAACATCAACGCCAGCGCCTCACGCACCCGGATATCGTCGAATTTCGCGCGCCGCAGGTTGATCACGAACG
>CAKZLZ010000214.1 GCA_937127435.1 uncultured Verrucomicrobiota bacterium
GTTTCGACAAAGTGAGCGACGTCGGCAATATGCACGCCCACCCGTAACCAGCCGGGCTTTCCTTGGACTTCCTCAATACTTAAGGCGTCATCAAAATCCCTCGCATCCAGTGGATCGATAGTGAAGATCATTTCTTTGCGTAAATCCGTGCGCTTTTCGATATCTTTGTCGTTTACGGCCCGGGTAAAAGCCAGGGCTTCATCCATGACCGCTTGCGGAAATTCCGAAACCAAATCGTGTCCGCGCATGATGGATAAAATATCCACACCCGGATCGCCGGCCTGTCCCAGAATTTCCTGAAGTTTTCCGACTTCCATTTGTGAAGGATCCATCCGGTCATCCAATGCGACCACCCCTTTAAAACCGGACTTGGGAGCAACCCCGTCAAAACCGGTAATACGTACAGGTCCCTGAATACGGGCGTCATCCGGAATCAACTGCCAATTGCCCCCGGCATGTTTTAAAATGCCTACGCAAATATTCGAACCGCGTTCGATCACTTCGGTAATTTTCCCTTCGTACAAGTCTTCGCGCCCACGTTTTCCACCACCGGTGGAAGGCACCACCTTGCACAAGACCCTGTCTCCATGGCGGGCGGTATTCATGGCGGAAGGCGGAATAAAAAGTTCTTCCAGAATTTCACCGTCATGTTCCAGATCATCCGCTTCCACGGCAAGAAAGCCGAATCCATGGGGATGAACCGACAGCATGCCTTTCACCAAACGGACGTTTTCTTTTTTGGTTGTTAAAGGAGCAAAACGATTCTTCTCATCCTTTCGGATCAGCTTTTGATCGGTTAATTCTTTGAGGATTTTACGAACGTGTTTGCGTCGGTTTCCATCCAGGGAAAGTTGTTCAATGATCCCCTGGATTTTGCAGGGCCGATAATTCGGACGTTGAATGAGTTTTAAAATACTCTGTTTAAGTTGGTTATTGTTCATATGAGAAAAATGTTCCTATGGTTCTAAATTATGTTATAAAAATGCTATGAAAAAACTCCCCAAGCGAATTCTTTTTGTGAGTAGTGAATCCAGACCCTTTGCCAGCACAGGGGGGCTTGCTGATGTGGCCGAAGCTTTGCCGAATGAATTGAATCACATGGGCGTCAAAATCGACCGCATCATGCCTCTTTACCGGAAAGTCCTCGAAGGACAGAACCGGGGAGGTTACGAACTGCAACGCAGTCCACATACGCTTCAAATCCCCATGGGAAGCGAAACCATTCAGACTGAGATCTTTTTTACGGAACAGCACGGTACTTTGACGTACTTTGTGAATTGCGAAGAATTTTTTGATCGTACCGAGTTATACGCGCTTCCGCACCGGGAGTACAGTGATAACTTCAGTCGATTTATCTTTTTTCAAAAGGCGGTCGTCGCTCTCATCGACGCATTGGGCAAGCCCTACGAGGTGCTTCACCTCAATGACTGGCAGACCGGGATGATCCCATTGCTGCTGGAAAAAGGGATTTACGGCACGGGGAGGGGAGGTCAGGAGAAAACCCTGTTTACCATCCACAACTTGGCCTATCAGGGACTCTATCCCGCCACGAACCTCTATCAAACCAATCTCCCCGGCAATTTTGTCAGTCAATATCCTACCTTGGAATACTACGGACAACTCAACCTGATGAAAGCGGGGATTTCGGGTTCAACCCGGGTCAATACGGTCAGCCCCACTTATGCGGAAGAAATCCGGACTGAAAAATTTGGCTGCGGACTTGAAGGTGTTTTATCGAATTTGCCACATCCGGTCATTGGCATTGTCAATGGTGTAGATACAGACGCATGGAATCCGGAAACCGATCCGGCTTTACCCGCAAATTACCGTCTTAAATCCCTCACCGGCAAAGAAACGTGCAAAAAGGCCCTGATTGAAGAATCGGGACTGACCTACAACAAAGAAACGCCCTTGTTTGTCATGATCAGCCGACTGGTGGATCAAAAAGGAATTACGGTCATTGCCCAGGCCATGGAACAACTGATGGGATTGCCGTTGCAATTTATTCTATTGGGCTCAGGCCAGGAAATCTACCATGAGTGGATCAGAGACTGGAATAAACGCTGGCCTGAGAAGTTTAAAGGCATCCTGGGATACGATTCAGATTTAAGTCACCGTATGGAGGCTGGTGCCGATTTCTTTTTCATGCCCAGCGAATTTGAGCCCTGTGGCTTAAACCAACTCTACAGCTTGCGCTACGGAACCGTTCCGGTGGTGAATCCTACCGGCGGACTCAAAGACACCGTCACAGATGTACGCCAGGATCCTGACCACGGAACAGGTTTGCTCATGAACGGTTACACACCGGAAGCGTTATTGAACTGTGTACAGGAAGGCATGAGTTTGTTTCATCACAAACAGCAGTTCCGCAAAGTCCGTCAGCGGGGAATGGCCCAGGATGTGACCTGGACCCGTACCGCTCAGGAATATCTCGATCTGTACCGAGACCTGATGTAAGTAACTAACAAAACTTATAAACAACTTACGTAATGTGTTATTAATCAACATATTACAGATTACGGTATTATACATAATATATATTATGCGACGTTATATACTGTTCGGAAAATATATGTTTTTGGTAAAGAACCTGAATGTAAAAACCGGAGGGTCGGCGTTCCGCCGTCCGGCATCCTTGGCTTTGACTGATAGACGGCGGGACGCTGTCCCTCCACTAATCAAACAGCCTCTTGGTAGTTCCGTGGTTTTCTAAGCGCAATCTGTACTCGGATCTGTCACGCTTGGATTATACGTTTTTGGTAGAGAACCTGAATGTGAAAACCGGAGGGCCGGCGTCCCGCCGTCCGGCAACCTTGGCTTTGACTGATAGACGGCGGGACGCCGGCCCTCCACTAATCAAAATACTGCTTTGCAATCCATTGGGAAATCACACCCTACCCTGTCCCACATTTATTGGATACGATCTTCCATAAACCTCACAAGGATTTCGTTTCAAGCATCGATGAACGACGATAACTGTCCGGGCTGACACCATAACGACGTTTAAAGGCAACCGAGAATGAAAATTGATTTCCATATCCGATAAATCCGGAAATTTGTTCCAGGGTGTAATCTGAAAAAGACAGCAATTCTGATGCTTTGTTCATGCGTTCTTCGTTTACGAGCTGTAAGGGGGTTTGGCCCATAATTGTTTTAGAAATTCGAATGAAATGATCCTGACATACATAGAACTCTGCAGCTTCCGCCAGTTTCTCAACCGTCCAGCTTGCTGAAAGATTGGCACGTACCCTCTCCATCATTTTCAAAAACTTACGCTGTTGCTCATTCTGTTGGGGCGTAGTAAACAAGGGGCGAAATTCTCTTTCAAGATATAGGCAGATTTGATGAGCCAACAGGTTCTTGATTTGATTTGTGGCGTAGTGCTCTTGCTGCTGTTCCCGATGCAGTTCCATGAGAACCTTATGTAGAGATTCCCCCCACAAATGGGATTGAAGTCCAGACTTTTTGGTTCCGATTCGTTCATGCCACCATCTAGAGTCTTCGTTAAATTCGAACCACAGGATTTCCCAGTGTTCACTATTTAATCCGTAGTCTTGTGCTTCGCCGTCAGCGATGAGCCAAAGGGAACCCGCAACGAAATCTTGTTTTTTACCCTGTACCACTCCCCATCCACTACCGGACAAGGTCATGATAATTTGATGTCCTTGTCGTTGGCGACGTCGGATGCGGTAGGTCTCCCGCTGTATTCCATGGCCGGCAGACTTTAACTTCATGTCTGAAACGTAGGGCAAACCGAGGGTTGCAAGACCAATTCGGGTCTCATGGCAAGTGGAGGCTATTTTTAATAAGTCGATTTCAGACATAAGAAAGTCGATTAAAGGTATTCACGTATGCTTTTATTATAGCTATATATTTAAACATGAAATGAAGAATTGTCGATTCTGAATTAATTTTAACCTAAAGGTGATCCGATGAAAACATTAATAAAATCTTTCAGCATGCTCTTGTGTTACTTTTGCATAACTTCGCAAGCTGAAACGGTCCTCATTGACGGGACAAGTCCCGGATATATTTTAAATGGTAGTTTTGAGGTTACGACAGGATTTCCAACCTCAACTCCAGTTCTAAACAACTGGGTTTCCCTTGACGAAACGACGGCTACAACCGATATCGCCGCAGCCAAAGTGGATAGTCAATCTACGGACGGCCCCAATTCCGGATTTTTAGGATACGCATCAGGGGGTAGTGGATATAGCTTAGCCATTGATACCTATGCCACCGATAATTACTTAATCGGATTGGGGGATATTTACACCCTTAGCTTTGATCATATTGGTTTGGCGGGTTGGGTAGATAATGATGAATATCTATATACTCTTTTTTATACCAATAGTAATGACTTGACGGGTGTCAGCTATGATGGAACAGATGGAATCTTGGATAACATTACCGCATTGGCCACTGGAGCGATTTCTGTTCAAACCAGCTATAACACAGCGATGATCACCACTTCTGCAGTTACGGACCCAAATGCGGTGGGGAAACATCTTTGGCTGGGATTCACTTTGGCCGCCGGAGAAGATAAATACGCCAGAGTCGATCAAGTGAATCTAACCGTGATACCAGAACCTTCGTCCTTTCTCCTTATGATTGCCGCCGGAATGGGGCTTCTGTTGGCGACACGTTTCAAACGTCGTCGATAAGTTCTGCATCTGGTTCTGGATCAGCCTTATTTAAAACTTTTTTTCTGTCTATGTCTCAACCCAATATCGTTTATATTTTTGCTGATCAGTTACGCCGGGATGTGTTTGGTTATGCGGGTGATCAAAAAGCCATTACCCCTCACTTTGATCAATTGGCAGCAGAATCGATATCCTTTAAAAATGCCATCTGTGCCACCCCCGTTTGCACGGCCTACCGGGGATCATTGTTTACCGGGAAATACGCCTCCTCCACCGGCATGGTGATCAATGAATCCTGTATAAATCCAAACCACGACACCATTGGCTACCGACTGCATGAGGCGGGCTACAATATGGGATATCTGGGCAAGTGGCATCTGGTCGATAAACACGCCCGCTCGATTCCCCAGGGACCTGCCCGTTTAGGTTTTCAACATGCCAGTGAATGGAAGGCCTATAATTTCAACCATCACAATCTTCGGGGCTATTATTGGCAGGATGAAGGTGATGAAATGGTTCAGGTCCCGATTGAAGGATATCAGACCGACACCTGGAATCAAATGGCCTGTGACTTCATTCAGGATGCCGCGAAAAAAGAAGAACCTTTTGCACTTTTTCTATCATACTCCCCTCCCCACGACCCTTGGACCCAAGACAATTTACCTCCGGGTTACTACGAGAAGTTCGAGGGTGTAGATTTCGATCACCCTGCAAATTTCAGAGCTGAACCCGATCCCTATGCAGACCGGTTTAACAGCAAAGAAGACTATGCGAAGTGGCGGGCTGAACTTCCCGAAAATCGACGTTGTTATTACGCCATGGTCAACCACCTTGACGATAAATTGGGTGAATTGATGTCAGCCCTTGAAGCCTCGGGATGTGCGGAGAATACCATCGTGGTTTACACATCGGATCACGGGGAAATGTTCGGATCACAGGGACGGATCTTTAAACTCACTTTTTATGAAGAATCCTGTCGGATCCCCTTTTTGGTTCGTTATCCCAAATCTGTGGCGGCAGGTTCTGTGAGCGACGTTTGTCTGAACACCCCCGATATTGCCCCCACGTTATTAGGGCTTCTCGGACTGCCTCAGATTCAGGGGGCCGAAGGCATGGACTTAAGTCATTTTGCGCGGGGAGAATCAGGACCGGAACCTGACTTTGCTTTTATGCAGGGAATGGGGCATACCTATCAATGGATCGATGGATTTGAATGGCGGGCAGTTCGCAATAAACAATTTACTTACGCCCGATATTTGCGGGACGGATCTGAGCATCTTTATGACAATCAAAAAGACCCTGCACAAAACAGAAACCTCGTAAATGACCCCGAATTTGAGCCGGTTCTAAAGCAGCTTCGTGAAGCCATGCAATCGAAGATGAACGAATTAGAGGATGAATTTAAACCACATTCATTTTATCGTTCCTGGATGGCGGAGAATGACCCTTACAGTATTGTACGAGCTGCCAGAGGGGATTTTGAAGGACCTTATGATCCTGTTCCGAGTTTACGTGGCGCCGATGAGATGGCCGTGAAACAGGGAAAATAATTCCGGAAATTCTTCCTGATTTCATATTCTCTTATGCAAAACCTTGTTTCCATATTTACGCCTCCGCAGCTCCTTACCGACTACGTGGAGAAATTTAATCGTAGCGATTTTGAGCATCACAAAAATATGTTTTCCAATGCGGATGCCGAATGTTTTATGCGTGACAACATTCCTTTGTTGCATTGTCCCGACAAAGAAATCGAGCAGGCTTATTATTTTCGCTGGTGGACCTTTCGTAAGCATATCCGCGAAACAGAAGAGGGAGTTGTCATTACTGAATTTCTCCCTGATGTGAAGTGGGCTAAAAAGCATAACGTGATTTCCTGTCCGAGCGGTCATCATGTCCGTGAAGGACGTTGGCTTCGGAACCCCGAATTCGTGTCGGATTACATGCGATTTCTGCTCAAGCTTATTTTGTCGATGGATGAACGCACCTACAGCTATTGGGCTGCAGATTGTGCATGGGCTTTCAGTTTGATTCATAAGGATGACAATTTATTAGCAGAGATTTTACCCGGTTTGGAAAAATATTATCAACGGATGCAAGCCTATCGGGTACCGGGTAGTGAACTTTACCACTATTCAGATATGTTGGATGGTATGGAGAATACTGCCGGGGGAAGGCTTCTCATGCAATCTCCGGAACTGGTCTTCCAGGTTGAATCGGTAAGGCCCACGGTCAATAGCTATCAGTATGGAGATGCCTGTGCCCTGGCCAACATCAAGGAGCACCTCGGACAGTCGGGTTCTGACTATCGACGGGAGGCCCAGGCGTTACGTTCAGAATTTCAGCAAAGGCTCTGGAATAAAAAGTTAGGCTTTTTCACCTGTTTACCTGAAGACTTTCAACCTGAGGACGAGCCTGTCGATGTCCGTGAGCAAATTGGATTTATCCCCTGGTATTTTCATTTGCCTGAGCCCGACAAAGGATATGAATCCTGTTGGCGCCAACTAATGGATTCCGAAGGATTTTCCGCACCCTTTGGTCCCACAACCTGTGAACAGCGCCATCCATTTTTTGAATTGAATTATGAGAACGGATCCGGTTGCCAATGGTGCGGACCTTCCTGGCCTTTCGCCACTTCCCAAACCCTGACCGCACTGGCCAACCTTCTTCACGATTATGAGCAGGATGTGATCAGCGAAACCGATTACTTTGAGACCTTGAAAATATATGCCGCCTCCCATCATTTCAGGGAACGGACATCAAAGGGCGAAGAACAAAAAGAGCCCACGGCCCCCTTTTCTTTTGGGCAACCCTGGATCGATGAATCCATCGACCCGCGCTTTGGGAACTGGCTTACCCGCGACCGGATTAAACATACGCCAGAAGGCGAATTTCGCGGAAAAGATTATAATCATTCCACTTTTTGCGATTTAGTCATCAATGGTCTTATCGGAATTCGACCGGAGATGGAGAAATTGGTCATCCATCCGCTTACCCCACCGGATTGGGAGTGGTTCTGCTTGGAGAAGATTCCCTGGCAAGGGCATCTGATTTCTGTGATTTGGGATCGGGACGGTACAAAATATGAAGTGGGTGCGGGGCTGCATATTTATGTGGATGACCAAAAGTGGGCTCACAGTGATACGATAAAACGACATGTAATTATTCAGGACTCCTCCCCTGCCCTGTAACCGTTTTTATGCTTCCCCTTCCCCAAACTATATTTACCCGGAGTCCACGTCTATGATCCTGAACTGTTATTATTACGCGCCACATAATCACACGCTGTTATCAGAGCATATCGAAACCGATCTCGTCCGCATGGCGGAGATGGGGACCGACGTTGTTACTTTCTGCGTTCAGGAAAGCCAAATCACCAATTGGCATCAACAACGCATCCGCAACATGGTGGACCGCATTCATGCCCACGGGATGAAAGCACATGCCATCCCGAACCGTTGGGCGGGTTTGGTTGCGGGATGGTTGGACGGCTTTGGTCTTTTCACCCTTGAAAATATAGATACCCTGATTCGGGATACAGAAGGGAATATGGTAATTACCGGGGCCGCGCAGTCCTGTATTCAACATCCAAAAGTCGCTGAACACATCCGCAGCTCCCTTACGCAATTATTTGAGACGTTCAATTTCGATGGACTGATCTGGGATGAACCCCATTCCCGTGCTTGTTATTGTGAAAAATGTACTTCCCTGAATCCCACGGCTGATCCTCTGTGGCCGCACCGGCAATGTGCGGATTTTCTGGACGAGATGAGTGCCTACGCAAAATCCTTGCGGGAAGATCTGGTGGTGAGCGTTTTTGCACAGCCGGATCAGGATGAATTGTTAGATGCACTTCTGGACACCCGGCACATCGAATTTGTGGGCAGTGACGGACATGTCCGCAGTCCGGATCATCAAATGCACCGTATGAAGGGAACGATCCATGAAGCGTATGAAAAATTTATGCCCCGCATTCGGGCAGCTGGAAAGAAATCCTTTTTTCTTTTGGAAGCCCAACGGCACCGGGATGCGGATCTTGAAAACTATCTCCAAAATCTGGAGAAAGCTTTTTCCTACCCCATGGACCATCTGATGTATTATTATTCCGCTCACGAAATGTCGTCTGAAAATGAAAGCATCTTTAACCGCGAGACCTGGGCCATGGTGAAATCGCTTAAAGGGTTATAAACATCAATCAAAGACCATCTTTACCTGTCCGTTGTCTTCTAAGTGTAACTTCGCGGTAAAGGGTTTCCCGGCCTTGGAGGTGGGATGAATATTATATCCATAAAAACGGAGGGCCGGCGTCCCGCCGTCCATCTGCCAAAGCAAAGGTTGCCGGACGGCGGGACGCCGGCCCTCTGTTAATCAAAGACCATCTTCACTTGTCCGTTGTCTTCTAAGTGTAACTTCGCGGTAAAGGGTTTCCCGGCCTTGGAGGTGAAGTCTGTGATGGGCTCTGTCATGCGTGTTTCCCCGCACAACTGCTTTACCATCCCCTGGGTAATGTTGCGTTTGGCGATCTTGTTCCAGATGATCAGGGGGCATCCTAATTTTTGTTGGTTGCAAATATAGGTCCTCGGGGTGCTCACCACATCTCCGCCACAAAGTGGGCAGAGGGCTATCGATTTTTGCCCGGATGCTTTTTTGGCTTTTTTAACCGGAACAATCGACAGCTGTCCTTCCCGGTCTAAATTTAATTTCACCAGACCGGGCGCACCATTTTCATCCTTGCGAGGAATGGCCCGTAAACTGTGTCCCATATCCAGAAGTTCTCTGGTCAGACTCCCGTCAATTTCGATGCCTTCAAATTCTTTCCACAGCACAAAAGTACAGCCTTCTTTCCAGTGACTGCAACCATAACCCCGTTTCCCTTCAATGACCGCTGATCCACATTTGGGACACTTGCCAAATCCGCCTGAGGCTACAGAATGATCATCCGCCTTCACCATCTGGCTGGCATGTTCACGTATGCCCTGCATGAATTCTGTGGGATCCCCCTGCCCTGTTTCAATATCTTTGAGTTTGGCTTCCCAGTCACCGGTCAATTCAGCGGAAGTTAAGCTTGGATCCTGAATTAAACTCAAAAGATGGCGGCCGGCCTCGGTACTGATGAGTTGCTTTTTTTGCCGACGCACATAGCGACGGCCAATCAAGGTCTCAATAATCGCGGCCCGGGTGGCAGGCGTGCCCAGACCCCGTTGCTTCATGGCTTCACGCAGCGCATCATCATCGACCAACTTGCCGGCGGTTTCCATCCGTTTTAACAAGGAGGCTTCGGTAAACCTTTTAGGAGGCTTGGTGCTTTTGCTCAAAATCTGCGGTTCATGCGGACCGGATTCACCCTTTTCCATGGCCGGCATCACCTGTTCAGGATTTTCATCATTCGGATCAAATTTTTTCTTTTTCTGTAAATGCGGATAAACCTTTTTCCATCCCCAGTCACTCACCACAGCGCCTCTGGCCTGAAAAGGCTCATCCTCCACTTTGGCTTTTACGGTGGTGACCTGCTCAATGCAATCCGACATTAACGCGGCCAGCAATCTACGTACCACCGCGGCATACACTTTCTCCTGTGGCCCGTGTAAATGACCCGGATCTCCCATTGTAGGCAAGATCGCATGATGATCGGTAACTTTACTGTTATCCACCATCCGCTTTCCGGGTTTCAGGGCATCCAGATTCAGCTCAGCCACAAAAGTCTGATACCCTTCAGGAAGACTTCTGAGCAGATCCGGTAGTCCGGCCGCTTCTTCATTTCCAATATGACGGCTGTCGGTTCGCGGATAGGTTAGTTTCTTTGCTTCGTACAGTTCCTGGGCAATGGTCAGGGTTTGGTCAGCCGTAAATCCAAACCAGGTGTTCATGTCCTGTTGCAAACTGGACAGATCATAAAGCTGTGGAGAGATCGTTTTTTTAGCTTTTTGCTCAACCGATTCCACCACCAAATCTTTGCCCCGAATTTTTTCCAAAACGGCATCCGCTTTTTCCTGGCTGGAATATTTTTTCTTCGGTTGATTAAACCGGGTTTCCCGGTAACTGGTAATTAGCACCCAGTAGGGGTCAGGTTTAAAGTTTTCAATTTCGATATCCCGTTCGGCCAGCAGAGCCAACACCGGCGTCTGCACTCTGCCCACGCTCCAGAGTACAGAGCGGGATCCGTATTTTGCTGTGTGATACCTTGTGGCATTTAAACCAATAATCCAATCGGCTTCACTTCGGCACCGCGCAGCCTGATAAAGATTTTCATATTCCTTTCCGTCACGTAAACTTTCAAAGCCTTTGCGGATCGCATCCGAGGTTAACGATTGTAACCATAAACGTTCCACCGGTTTTTTATCCGCTTTTGCCCATTTTTGGATGTAACGGAAGATGAGCTCCCCTTCCCGCCCCGCATCCGTGGCGCACACCAGCGTATCGGCTTGCTTAAATAATTTCCAAATGACCTTCAGCTGATCCTGGGCACCTTTGTCGCCCCGCGGACGCAGGGCGAACTCATCCGGAAGCAAGGGAAGCGTTTTGAGATCCCAACTTTTCCATTCTGGATGGTATTCGTGCGGTTCCTGCAATTCCACCAAATGACCCAATGCCCAGGTGACGGCCCAATCTCCACCTGAAAGAAACCCTTTCTCTCTGCGGTCTGCTCCCAGAACCGCTGCAATATCCCGTGCAACTGAAGGCTTCTCTGCCAAAACGACTTTCATACAGATTGCATATTATTTCAGGACTGAAAGTCGAGATTCTTCTATTCTTTGGTTTTCAAAGGCATCTTCTTATAGACACGTACATAATCCACATAAACGAAAGCAGGGAGTCGGGATGCAGGGTTGTCTTCGAACTTACCGACCGGTTGCCCCCAAAGATTACGATCCCCATTTTCAGGGTCACCATTTGCAATTTCAATGGTCATTCTTAATCCGTGGTCCTCAGTTGGAGAAACATGTAAGGTGTTTTCCCAATAGGGTTTGCCATCCAAATAGAATACCTGAAGATCCCGGGTCCAGTAAAGCCCCCAGGTATGCCACTGACTGGAATCGAATTCCGTATGACCATAGCGGGTAACCGGACCGACAGATCCGGCGCCATCAACCGCAATGTGGATGGCTGCGTTGAACTTATCCATCAAAGAGTGGGTTTCATTTTCGAAAGGAACATATTCCATCACATCGATTTCAGAGCCCTTGGTGGCATCCCCCTGATATGGGGTCACCGAATACAACCAGAGTGCGAACCAGGCGGCATGCGCTTTAAATTCCGAAACATTCACCCGCCATTCTATAAAAATTCCATCTTCACCCGGACCAAAGGTAATACTTTTCTCTTCAGGTATGGTGCCGTCTTCTGAGGTGACCAGGTAAGGTGTAAGCCGTTTTCCGTCCGCATAACGGGTGCGAAGAACCAGATTTCCCGTACCGTCCAGATAAGCCTCCTCTCTCGAAAGGGTCGCGTCCCGCCAAGTGCCGTCATCCTTCCATTGGGCCCCCAAAACCCAATGCGCTTTTGGCGCCGCACCCTTTTTACCTTCAAATTCATCCTGCCACATAAGCTGCCAGCTTTCATCTGACAGAAAATCATCGTTGCCTTTGAGCGCGGGTGCTTTCTTTAATTCAACGTTATCGATGTAAATGGCAGACATCTTGCCTCCACTGGCCTGTTTGACAATTTCGATATGCGCCCAGTTACAATCGGGATCAAAATCGGAATACGTGACATAGCTCCAGTCCACATGATATGTTCTTTCATCAGTAAGATCGATAGTGATTTCCTCAGACAGGTCGAACGAGGCTTCCGTACCGCTCCCCCCATAAAGCCGAACGGTAATTTTTGCCCATCCCTCCTTCGGAAGTTCGGATTTGGGAATAAACAGATCGAATGCCAATACTTCTGAATTTTTGATCAGCTCACTCCATCCTCTTTGCACAGCCAACTGTGCCCATGCCCCGCCCGACTCCGAAGCCAGTTCCAAGCAGGAATCCCCTTCGGTTACGGCTTGGGCAGGCGCACCGTCAGCAACTTTCACCTTGCGGATTTTTGTTGGTGACACCGGGATCCAGTCCTCGATCGAGGATTCAAAGGAGCCCGCGGAAACGACGGGGCACAAAATAATATTAAGCAAAGTTAAATAAGTAAACAGGATTGGGTTTTTCATATCTAAACACCGTTAACTTTCAAAATCACATAGACAAGTCCTCACCCAAATAAATCGGACTTCAGATTCAAAAGAAAAATAACCCTATTGAGAGGGATCGCTCTCCTATTTCATTTAAATCAGTTTTCTTTTATTAATTTAAGTACAATGTTGGCGTAAACGGCGTAATTGCGTACATATATGTATCATATATAATTGTTTTCATCATAAACGTTAATTCCGCCTTGTTGATTGCTGACAAAGTCTTTTGAATAGAAGAGCAACTTTATCGAAAATCATGAAACACACCAAGATCACTACCGATGAACAAGGCCGCATTCTTTTCGGTCGTTTTGAATATATTTTTCAAGTTTTGATTATTCTGAGTTTGGCAGCCTTTGCATTTGAGACGCTCCCCAGCTTGTCGCCTGCTTTCCGGAAATTTCTGGCAGGATTTGAAGTTTTTACCGTGGCAGTCTTCACTTTGGAGTATTTTCTGCGTTTGTTTTGCTGCCGGCCCCGTTTGAGTTATGCCTTTTCATTTTATGGCATTGTGGATTTGATTGCGATCCTCCCCTTTTATCTGGCCACCGGTTTGGACCTGAGATCCCTACGGGCTTTCCGGCTCCTCAGACTTTTCCGCTTGCTGAAACTGGTCCGTTATAGTGCCGCAGTCCAACGCTATCACCGTGCCTTTGTGATCGCCCGGGAGGAACTGATGTTTTTTGGTATGATCTCCATTATCCTGCTCTACCTTTCAGCCGTAGGCATCTATTACTTTGAAAATCCGGGGCAACCGCAGGTGTTTAAATCTGTTTTTCATTCCATGTGGTGGGCGGTTTGCACCCTGTCATCTGTTGGTTACGGAGACATCATTCCGATGACCGTCGGCGGTAGAATTTTCACTTTTTTTGTTCTGATTATCGGTTTGGGATTTGTAGCAGTTCCCAGTGGTATCTTTGCTTCGGCCCTCTCAAAAGCCAGGGAAACCGATTAAGTAGTTGACCTTCCTCCATAATCTCCGCCATTCTTTTTATGAACAAAAAGCATATCCTGCTAAGTTTTGAATGCCTTCTTCTCTTCGGCGTCATTCCGGGCTTGTTGGTATGGTTTCAGTTAAAAGGCGATATTCCTTTTTTTCCAGTGCTGTTCAGTCTTTTGATCGTTACGCTTGTCATCGCCTGGCGCGATCCGGATATGAAACTGAATCCGGATACAAACCCCTCTCCCTTTAAAGGGCTACTCATCCGTCTGCTGGCAGCTACATTTGGATTATGCATATTCACGGCCCTGCTCTATCCTTCATTGTACTTTCGGCTTCCCCGGGAGAATGCCCCGCTTTGGGGCCTGATACTGATCATGTACCCCATTCTGTCGGTTGCCCCCCAGGAGTTCATCTTCCGCAGTTATTTTATGCAGCGCTACCGGCCCTTGTTTGGAGATGGAACCATGATCTGCTTGGTAAACGCACTGGTTTTCAGTTGGGCACATGCATTTTTCCTCAACGGAATTGCACCTTTACTTACTTTCCCGGCCGGATGGTTTCTCGCCCGTACCTGGCAACAGTCCAATAGCTTTAAACGGGTTTGCTTGGAGCATGCGGTCTATGGACAAATTGTATTTACCTGCGGCCTGGGATGGTTCTTTTTTCAGGGAAGTTCCCGGACCCTTCAAAATTTCATTCCCTGATTTTCGTGCTTTTTCCTTTAACTGCTGTCGATCACGTTTAAAAAATACAAATCACATCAAGCTCGGAGTTCCCCATGTCCCCCTTACTTATCGCATTTATCATTCTCATCGCCATCATCCTGATTCCCATTTTCTGGGGAACCGGTGTTTACAACGGATTGGTAAAGTTACGTAACCAATTTAAAAATGCCTTTGCCCAAATAGATGTGCAGCTCAAACGCCGACATGACTTGATTCCCAACTTGGTGGAAACCGCTAAAGGATATATGAGCCATGAACGGGAAACGCTGGATGCGGTAATTTCCGCGCGCAACCAGGCACAGAGTGCCGGCAAATTGGCCGCCTCGGATCCTGCGAATATGCTGGCCATGCAAAACTTGATGGGCGCGGAGTCCGGGCTTTCCGGTGCTTTGGGTAAATTGATGATGGTCGTTGAAGCATATCCGGACCTCAAGGCCAATGAAAACATGGCCCAACTTACGGAAGAACTGACCACCACCGAAAATAAAATTTCATTTGCCCGTCAGCATTACAATGATTGTGTCATGCAATTTAACACCCAGCGGGAAATTTTTCCTGCGGTCATCATTGCCAATATGTTTGCCTTTACAGAAGCCCCGCTGTTCGAAATTACTGACGAAACTGAAAAAGAAGCCCCGGAGGTTTCGTTTGGCTGATGAACTGAAAATCCTCAGTCCCAACGCCCCTGTGTCCCAAGTTTCTCCTGCGGTCAACTGGGTACCGGGCAAAATCCGTAAACTCTCCGAAATCAAAGCCGGCCACCGGGTGAAACTCATGGCCATTCAATTGGCGGATCCGGCGAGAGCGCAACTCTATGCACAAGGATTGACCGAAAACAAAAAAGCCCGGGTGATTCATAATGATCACCGGGGCCGGGTCATGCTAAAGTTGAAGGGTGAAATCTATTTGCTCGGCAGAAGAGAAACGTCGAAAATTCAAGTGCGGGAATATCTTCCCTCACCCTAATATCTTGAGAGGTACGGATCGACCTACAATTCGACAGGATCCGTAAAGATCACTTCAACATCTTCGACATTGGCAAATTCAACTTTAGCCTCTGCATCGAAGGTGAAATCAATTACTTCTCCTACTCTTTCCACAGATTTGGCTTTACCGGCTTCAAGCATGAACTCTGCAAACGTTTCATCATTCCCCGGGGAAACGGTCACAGTGGTCGTCGATTCATTGTCGAACTTTGTATTATGATCATTGGAAGAATCGGAACTGCTTGAGTCACATCCCATAAAGAAAAACAGAGAACATGTAGCGAAAAGGAGAAATATTTTATTCATGGGGGATTACCAAGGGTAGGGTTTTTATAAAAGGTTTCTATATTTTTAACCTATAACACAAACGCTTGTCAACACCCACATACCTATGGGGCCTTTGAAAGGTGACGGTGATTTGTCATTAAACGGACGGTTTTCAGTGCTGAAAGCACGCATCTCCAAAGCCTGGTCCGTGAGGGCCAGGAACATGGGTTCTAACGATTATGAGCCCTGTATGGGCGACTCTCTCACGGGTAGGCCTGCAGATAGAGGGTCGCCCATACAGGGCTCAAATGTATTTTACTGTTTACACCCGGCCCTGACGGACCGGTCTTTGGAGAGTGCAGCTTACAGCCGCAATAAGTCAAATTAAACCGAAAAGGCTCTAAACATAGAAACAAGAAAAACGGACTGGAAACAGAACTCAAATAAGTTCCGGCGGCGGATTGTCTCCGAACACCACCCCGTAGAGGTGATCGCGAAGCTCTTCAATCCCCTCCCCTAGTTCCGCAATCATAGGCAGAGGATTTTCTCCGGTTTCTTGTTTGAAACGCGCAAGGTTTTCATCCGCAGGCTCTTCATCCATTTTGTTTGCGACAATCATGTATGGACGGTTTTCCAGATCCGGATTATACAGGCAGAGTTCTTCGCGCAGGTTGTTGAAATCTTCAACCGGATCACGACCGTCCACCCCGCCCATATCCAACATAAACACCAACAAACGGGTACGCTCGATATGGCGTAAGAAATCATGCCCCAAGCCCACGCCTTCATGGGCGCCGTCAATTAACCCGGGTATATCCGCAATCCGCACCCGTTTAAAATCAGGATACTCCAAGGTGCCGATCAGAGGATTTAAGGTGGTGAAGGGATAAGCGGCGACTTTGGGATGTGCATGGGTGATTTTGGAAAGCAATGTGGATTTGCCGGCATTGGGATAACCCACCAGTCCCACATCCGCGATCACCTTCAGTTCCAACCACAGGACCCGGCGTTCCCCTTCGGTTCCGGGGGTACATTCTTTGGGTGCTTGATTGGAAGAGGTTTTAAAATGGATATTCCCTTTGCCGCCGACACCCCCCTGGGCAATCAGCAGTTCTTCGCCATCGTCCATCACTTCACCGAGAATGGGTCCGTCTTTTTCTTCCAAACGCACCACGGTTCCCCGGGGAACTTTAATGGTTAAGTGCTGACCCTTTTTGCCTGAGGACTGATTGGTTCCCCCTTTTTCACCATGTTCGGCCCGCTGATGCGGATGATCATAGAGATCCAGCAATGAATCGACATTCTCATTCCCAACCAAATACACGGAACCGCCATTGCCTCCGTCACCGCCACTGGGACCGCCCAGAGGTACGAATTTTTCCCGACGGAAATAGGCCGAACCGTCCCCACCGTTTCCTGCGGAAACGTAGAGCTTTACTTGATCTCTGAATACAATGGCTTTCATAATTTGATGTCGGAGGAAGAGTGAGTGATTCCGGATAAAGAATAGCTAAAAAAAAGAGGCGGGCCTTAAGGCCGCCCCTTTGTGATAACCAACTGCTTAAACTTAAGCAGTTTCGAGTTCACGTACATTCATCCGGCGACCGGAACGGTCGAAGTAAACTTCTCCGTCTTTCAGTGCGAACAAAGTATAATCTTTGCCACAACCTACGTTGCGTCCGGGGTGAAAACGTGTGCCGAGTTGGCGAACCAAAATGCTGCCGGCTGTGACTTTTTCACCACCGAAACGTTTGACTCCACGGCGTTGTGCGTTGGAATCGCGACCGTTCTTACTGGTACCTTGACCTTTTTTATGTGCCATTTTAAACTCCTAAATGTAGACCGGATCAGGAAAGACCGGTGATTTTTACTTTGGTTAAAGACTGACGGTGACCGACCCGGCGTTTGTAACCCTTGCGGCGTTTCTTTTTGAAAGAAAGCAATTTGGGTCCGCGGAACTGCTCAACCACTTCAGCTGTAACTGAAGCGGATGCGGCACTGTCACCAATGGAAAGACTGTCACCACCGGAAACGGCGATCACATTGTCAAAAGTAATAATTTGTCCGGCTTCTGCGTCCAGTTTTTCGATTTCCAGAATGTCTCCTTCT
>CAKZLZ010000215.1 GCA_937127435.1 uncultured Verrucomicrobiota bacterium
CCCCAGCAGTCCCAGACCGACATAAAAAAAGATCAGGGCCACAAAATAATTTGCCGTAGATCCCAGATCGCCCATCATCCGCCCCGCTGCTGCGGTGAGGACGCCGATTACTGCAATGGTCACCAGGATGCCGACAGAAAAGAGGGTGGAAATCGCCAGTGCGCGGCGGGGGGAGGTTTCGCCTTGATTGTCAATATACCCCACCACCAAGGGAATGCTGGCAAGATGGCAGGGGCTGAGCAGAATGCTGAGAATGCCCCAGAGCAGGGCGGCGGACAGGGCGATAAAGGCAGAGCCTTCGACCGCAGAGCTTAAGGCGCCCAGCAAGGTCTGCATTACTCGGCCTCCGCGAAGGTGTAGCCCAGCTGCTCCCATTGATTCAGCATTTCATCCCGGGAGAAAAAGCCCTCGTGACGAAACAACTCGTTGCCGTCGGCATCATAAAAAATCTGGGTGGGAATCATTCGGACCGCGTAGCGCTCACCTGCATCTTTGTTTTCCCAGATGTCGATAAACTCCACCTGCAGCCGTCCGGCAAAGGTGAGTTTCATTTCATCCAGAATCGGGGCCATGGCTTTGCAGGGCACACATTTGCCCGCCCCCAGATCCAGGAGTTTCGGCAGCGCGGGGTTTTCCGTGGCCGGGTCCGCAGAGCCGGCGGTTTGTTTATGATTTTTCAGCTGGAACACCGCCCCGGCGGCAATTCCCAGTAAGAGTACCGGTAAGATTTTTTTCAGCATGGTTTTCTCCTAGAAAATCAGGTTAAAAGTCCAGCCCACGATCAGGATGCCGAGCGATGCGGTTCCGGCAAAGATCGCGATCAGCCGCGGTTTCATTACTTTACGCAGCAGCACCATTTCCGGCATGGAGAGGGCGGTGACCGCCATCATAAAGGCGAGGGCGGTACCCAGTCCGACCCCTTTGCCGATCAAGGCTTCGGCAATGGGAATGGTTCCCAGGGCATTGGCATAAAGAGGAATTCCGACCAGTACCGCAATCACCACACTCAGTGGATTGTCGCTGCCGGCATATTTTGCCAGTACATCTTCCGGCGCCCAGCCGTGGATGAGTGCGCCGATGGCGATACCGATGACCAGGTAGATCCAAACTTTGTAAATAATGTCTTTTACGTGTTCCCCGGCATAGGCCAGGCGTTCGGGTTGGGACATGTCGGGACGGACTTTGTTAAATCCTTCACCGGTGAATACCGCTTCCTCCAGATGGTCCTCCGGTTTGAAACGTCCGATGATCATACCGCTGACCACTCCGATTACCACGCCCATGGCGACATAGGTGACGGCGACTTTCCAGCCAAAGGCGGCCCACAATACGGCAAAGGCGGCTTCATTGACAATGGGGGAGGTAATCAAAAAGGAAAAAGTCACGCCCAACGGGATGCCCGCTTCGATAAAGCCGATAAAGATAGGGACGGATGAACAGGAGCAGAAGGGAGTGATGATGCCCATGAAGGAGGCCGCAAAATGAGCCTTGGGACCGTGAATCTTTTCCAGCATGGCTTTGGTTTTCTGCGGTTGGAAATACGAACGCAGATAAGAGATCACAAAAATCATGAAGGACAGCAGGATCAGAATTTTCACCGTGTCGTAAAAGAAGAAGTGTACGCTTTCGCCGAGGTGGGTTTCGCGCGAGAGCCCGAAAACGTTTTCCACCAACAGCGTCATTAAATTGTCCAGCCAAGTAAACATGTTTATTTTCCCATTTAACCAAGTGTTTGTTTAAAAAAAATCAGCGCAGAAGTGCGGCCTGATCCTTTGCGTTTTGGGCGATGACCGCTTCCACGCATTCCATGAAATTCATTACGCAGGGCACCCGCAATTTGTAATACACCTGCTTGCCGCGCTTGTCGTCCTCCACGATACCCGCCTGTTTGAGAACCGAAAGGTGCTTCGAAATGGTGGAGAAGTCGGCATCGATCTGTTCCACGAATTCGCAGACGCACATTTCGCCGGCTGAGAGTTGCTCCGCCATCCACAGTCGGGTGGGATGGGCCAGTGATTTTAAAACTTTCGCTTTGGCCTCGTAGAGATTTTTGTCTTTTTTCTTCATAAGTCTACTATTTGTTGTTTGGCGAAATAAGCAAATGAAAAAGTTTGTTTTTTTTACAGGTGATTTTTTCGGGGGTTGGGTTGGGTGAAGGGCTGGGCTGGAATTTTCGGGATGGTGAAATGTGAAGGGTCGAAGCTCCGCCCATATTACCGGCGCTTCGCAGGCAAAAGTGAAAACCGGCCTGGTTTCGGGTGATCGGCGCGGACCTTTGGCCCGCACTCTTGCTCTGGATGGGGCGTGGTCCGGTGTTTTGTGGGTGGATGGTAGGTTTTACCCTTTGTCCACTCTGAACGTTCCGATACTCAGCTGAAAAATTTTACAATTTTTCGTTTCTTCGGGAGGTTTGGCAGTTTAGATCATTCCCATGAAAGAAGAAACGATAGTTCCCACCGGTTTAGAGAAAAAAGGCAGTTTGATGCAGGCTTTAGGTCCGGGCATCCTGATGGCGGCGGCAGCAGTGGGGGGCTCACATTTGGTGGCATCCACCAAAGCAGGTGCGCAGTATGGATGGTCTTTGCTGATTGTGATGTTGCTGGTAAACCTGTTTAAGTATCCCTTTTTTATGTATGGGGCCCGCTACACTGCGGCGACAGGTGAGACGATCCTGCATGGGTATCGACGTTTGGGGAAAGGGTATTTGGTTTCGTTTTTTCTGCTCAACCTGGTCAATGCGGTGTTTAACATCGCCGGGGTTTCGTTAATATCCGGGAGTTTGGCGTTGAACTTGGGGATTCCCGCCGGCTGGGATCCGAAAGTGCTTTCACTGGTGATTTCGAGTGGCTGTGCGGCGATTATTATTTTCGGGCATTATCACTTGTTGGATAGAGTGACCAAGGTGATTATGCTGTTGCTGACGCTGTCCACTCTGTTTGCGGTGTTTATGGCCTTAAGCAAAGGCAGTCAGATGATCGCAGGTTTTGAAGCTGAATCCCCCTGGACCCTGATGTCAGTTGGATTTTTGGTGCAGTTCATGGGGTGGATGCCGGCGCCGATTGATGTGGGGGCCTGGCCGTCGTTGTGGATGATGTCCCGGGAGCGGGAAACCGGTTATCGGGCTTCGATGAAACATGCGATGGTTGATTTTCATATTGGCTACATTGGCACCACCATCCTGGCGATATTCTTTTTGGCATTGGGGGCTTTGGTGATGTACGGGACGGGTGAAGCGTTCAGTCCCAAAGGAGGCGTTTTCGCCGGGGAATTTATCACCCTCTATGCACGAAGTATTGGCGACTGGTCACGTCCGGTCGTGGCAGTGGCTGCGTTTATCACCATGTTTAGTACCACCCTGACTTGCGTCGACGGTTATCCCCGCTCCCTCGCGGTATCCATGGCTTTGTTTAACCATAAGGAAGAGAAGTGGCATCAATACCACATCATTTGGATCTTGCTCTGCCTCGTTGCGGCGATGGTGGTTAACTTTTTGTTTGTGAAAAATTTAGGTCAGATGTTGTTTCTCGCTATGGTGGTTTCCTTTGTCACTTCGCCGGTATTTGCCTGGATTAATTTTGCAGCCATGCGTGCGGAGTGGGTGCCGGAAGTGTATCGGCCGGGGAAAGTTTTATCAGCTTTAAGTTGGGCGGGCATGGTTTTTCTTACCGTTTGCAGCATGGGGTTTGTGTATTGGTGGTTGAAACTTAGATGAAAATTTCAGCAGTCCTCCGAAAGCACAACCGGGTGATTTTAAGGGTCGGGGGTGGGCTTGCGTTTGTCGTGGGGATGGTCTTTTTTTGCGCGTGGCATTTTTACGGGTATCCGAGATTGTATTACCTGGACCCAAAGTGGAACTCCCAACATTCAAATGCGGAATATTATCGGGCAATGGGTGAAGCTTCACTGCGGGGAGGTGGCTTAAGTCATGATGCGGCTCTGTCTGCCGGAAATTTTGGCAACAAAGAAATAGCGTCGATGTTGATTTCAAAATTGAAAGCGGAAGATGTTATGGGGTGTTTAGGAGGCAGTGGCCCTACCCATGGTGATGTGGCTCTGGCTATGATCACCAACCATGATTTGGGAAACAGTGGGGAAGCATGGTTGGATTGGTGGGCGGTTCATCAAGACCAATCCCAATTGGAGTGGATTGTGGACGGATTCCGGGAGGTGGGTGTGGAGATTAATATCCCTTTGACGGATGGATCGATTGCCCCGTTGCTGGTTTTTTTGTCTGCGGAAAAACGTGCAGAGAATAAAAAGGGAAATCTTTGGCTGAATGCATACAAGCTTCTAAGGGATTCGGATTTCGAGCCCGTTTCCTATTTACGTGCCCACCCGGATTTATCCCCGGAAGCGCAAGAGGGCGCACAGTTTTATTCCGAAACATTTTTCTCACGTCACACGGATTGCAGGATCGGGTTGCTGGAAGATCTTAAACCGGTGGAAGAAAAGTATTATGGTCCAACCGCTTGGTTTTTCAGTGGAGAAGGGAAATTCCGAATCGCCATGGCCATGTATTTCCCTATGGTCCTGGGGGCGGTTTTGGTGGCGTGCAGTTTTAGGAAAAAGAAGATTCCGGGAGTTTAATTCTGTGAAGAGCATTTTCCCATTTCTCCCCACGCGCCGGGACGGGCCCGGCGCTTGGGGAAAAATAGGGAATGTCCCGTTATGTGAAGGCTTTAAATGCCTGCACTTTAGGTGTAAGGTGCAGGCATGAGTAAACCGTCTGATAAATCAATACAGTATACCATCCGTCGGGTTCCTGAGCAGACGGATCACATACTACGTGAAAAGGCTGCGGAGTATGGAATGAGTCTGAACGAAACCGCCCTGAAGGTGTTACAGCGTGGTTTGGGCCAAAGAGGTGAAGTTCTACATCATGACCTTGATGCGTATGCCGGGACCTGGGTGCAAGAGGATACCGTGGATGAAGCCCTGAAAGGGTTTGAAGTCATCGATGAAGGAATGTGGTCTTGAAACTTGCATTGGATACAAATCGATACCGGGATTTTTGTGATGTAAACGAAAGCGTTCTTGTTCTTCTGCGCACTGCAGAGCGGGTGGTGTTGACTGTGGTCCCTGCTTGATAATTTGGGATCTTTGATTCAGGGTGATGGTTATGGATCAAATTGCCCGCATTCTGAGAGCTATCTGGCACCCATCGCATGAAAAACTTCTGCTTGGGGAAGGGGGAGATCCCGAAAAAATCCGGCAGGCGAATCTGATTGTGGGCTTCACTTCGGTGGGCGGGCTCTTTTCAATTAGTTTCGCCATCTATTATTTACTGATTGGACATCATGCCGGCGCATTGGCGATTCTGTGTAACAGTTTGGTGTTTCTCACGCTTCCCTGGATTTGTCTTAGAAAAGGAAATTTGCATGCGGCCGCATTGAGTTTTGTGGCGTCGCTGATTGCGATGTTTACCTGGTTGTCGATCATTGAGGGAGGGGCCGAAGGACATGCGGTGGCTTGGCTGGCAACCATGCCCTTTTGCACACAGTTGTTGGTGCACAAGCATCGACAAGCATTATGGATGGGAGCTTCGATTGTGATCCTGGTTGCTGGTCTTTCGGCGATGGAAGTTCTGCAGATTGAATTACCCATGCTTTACCCGGAAGAAGAACACGGCTGGGTGACCTTGGTCGGATACACCGGCTTGGCGACCTTTATGTGTGCTTTGGGATATATTGTAGAGTATTACCGCCGGAAAGTCATGGCGGAGCGTGACGTCGCGGAAGCTGAACTGAAAAATGTGGTGGACGAACTGACGCGTTTGAATTTGGAAAAAAATGAATTTTTGGGGATTGCCGCGCACGATTTAAGCAATCCTTTGTCCGTGGTGTACGGCTATGCGGAATTGCTTCGGGATGTGGAAGAAGTGAATGAAAAGGACATGAAGGATTATATCCAGGAGATTGCGGAAAACTCCAATCGTATGCGCAATATCGTTCAGGATATTTTAGATGTGAATACCATCGAGTCGGGCCGTTATCCTTTGAATATGGAAAATGTAAATATCAGACAATTGTTTGAATCCTGTCTGTTGAATTATCGCGATGCCGCCCGGAAAAAAGTGTTGAAAATCACAACGGAATTAGAGGACTTTGAGGCGGTAACGGATGCGGGTGCGTTAGGACAAATTTTGGATAATTTGATTTCCAATGCGATGAAATATGCAAAACCCGGCGGGGAAGTCCGGGTCAGTCTTTTCCGGTCAGGTCCGGGGATCCGTTTTGAAGTATTTAATGAAGGCCGGGGCTTTTCGGAGGAAGACAAGACCAAGCTTTTTGCCCGCTTTGCCAAACTCAGTACCCGGCCGACAGCGGGAGAAGGTTCAGTGGGATTGGGATTGTCCATCACCCATAAAATTGTGCAGGCCTTGGATGGAGAAATTGCCTGCGAAAGCAAACTGAATCAGGGCGCTTTGTTCCGGGTCGACTTGCCGGGCAAATCCCTTTGCTCTGTAAAGAGCTGAGGGAGGCAACTGAGGAGGGCCAGGCCGTTGATGCCCATGAGCAGGTAGATGAGCTGGGCTGGGCTTTCATGCAGAAAGATGGATGCGATCAGAAAAGCCGGTGCCAGAAACCAGAGGGGAAGCATGCGTTGGATTTTTCCCCGGGCGAGTTCGTATTGCATGAGCAGATAAACCGGTCCCAACGGTGCCATGGCCAGGGCCACTCCCCGAAGCCAAAAGATTTGGGTCGCGGGTGCATCGGTAATCCCAAATACAATTCTCAGAGCCAGCGGGGCAAAGATCCAGGCCAGGGCGCTGGCGGCCAGTACCATGCTGAGGGTGTACCCCATGGCTTTGCGCAAGGTTTTACGTTGGGCCGGGCTGGCCTCGCCTTCGCGGACCACCTTGGGAAATAAAACCTGGGCAATCGGCAGGGGGAGCCAGAGAATCATCCGGCCCAGTGTCGCGGCTTGCGCAAAACGGCCCGAGAGATCCGGATCGAAATAGCTGCGGGCGAGGATGACGTCTGCGGTCATCAAGGTGGAAAAGGCCAGGAGAATGGGAAAGGCTTTCAGGGCCTGGAATAAAATCGGGGAGGTCGGAGGCGAGGGAGCGGTGGATGTTGTTGGGAGCTTGGACCATAGGAACCAAACGCCCACCGCAAAGGCACCCAGCATGCCCAGCAGATGCGCAAGCAAGGCCCAGCCGGCTGCTTTCCATCCTAAAAGCAAACAGGCGGACACCAGCAGGGCGCGAAGGACAAAGAGCATACTTCCCCGAAGGGCCAGTCCTTTAAATTGTTGGAGTCCTTGCAGCAGGGCGCCGCACAGGGTCAGCAGCAGATTAAATCCCGGAATACAGGCCGCAAGCAGTATGGGGGCCAAACGGTTAAAGCCCAAGGCGGATTGCAGAGGCTGAGCGAAGATCCAGGCAAGGATCAGAAAACCCAGTGCCGTCAGGCTCATTCCCTTTGCCCATTTTCGGGTGAGTGCGGGCAGGCCCTGACCTTTTTGCTGATGTAAATCGACGCTTACCGCCCGGGTGAGGGCCAGTCCTAAAGCGGACATGGGAATGAGCAGGATGTTGATCATTCCGAACAGGGCCATGAGCAAACCGTATTCCGTGGCGGACAAAAGCCGGCCGGTAATCATGTGATAGGCATAATTTCCCACATGGCCCACCATGGCGGCAGTGATGAGCATGAGGCTCTGACTTTCAAACTGGCCTTTGATTCTCATGTGCTTTTGCGGTCAGAATAAATGGACTGCATGCGGGCCAGGCGGCGATCGTAGAGTTTGCGTCCAAGACTCCGGTCCCACAGCGTCACCAGAGAATGGAAAGGAGAATTGATCATCCGCAAGCGGAGCAGAGCGAAGGTCATTTCAATTGAGGATCGGAAGATTTTCACTTTGGAGCCGGAGACGTCGTTCCATTCGGTTGGCACTTCCCGTATGGGATATCCGGCGCGTCGGATTTGAAACAAGACTTCGACATCGAAAGCCCACTGGGTGGTGCCGACGGAGGGGATGATCGCGGTGAGCACTTCACGGGAAACCACCTTGGCTCCGCATTGGGTGTCGGTCACTTTTAATCCGAAGAGCCGTCGTACATATGCATTAAATATCCGGGACATCACCCGTCGGGAAAGCGGTTGTTTGCGACCGATTTTTGAATCCGGCATCCAGCGGGATCCCAGGACGATTCCCGGGGAGTCGAGTAGATCCGCCAATACCAGCAGGGCGTCGGGAGGGGTGGAACCATCGGCATCGGTAAAGGCGATTTTATCGCCGGAAGATTCGGAAATTCCCCGCATCAAGGCCCCGCCTTTTCCAACTTTTTCCGGGATCACGACCAAGCGTAATTTTGAATAACGGGGTAGGAATTCTTCGCGGATTAAGTTTTCCGTCCGGTCGTTGCTTCCATTCACAATGACCAAAATCTCCGCGTCCCGCTTTTCGACGGCTTTGCCATAGCTTTCCAAGGTGGAGCGGATGCGCTCCGCCTCATTGTAAGCGGGGATGAGAATACTTAATTCCATGCAGGGGGTCTAGCATGGAGAGAGGAGTAGATAAATTGAAAACGCACATGGACTACATCTCATATTGGTTTTCCACGGGGACCGTGGAACTACTTCTTGAAAATGTAGTTCCGCAGTCCCTGCGGAAAACTTTTGCTCTTTTTACCACGGGGACCGTGGAACTACTTCTCATATTGGTTTTCCACGGGGGCTGTGGAACTACATCTCGTATTGGTTTTCCACGGGGACCGTGGAACTACTTCTCATATTGGTTTTCCACAGGGGCTGTGGAACTACATCTCGTATTGGTTTTCCACGGGGACCGTGGAACTACTTCTTTTTGTAGATATTTGCAGGGGGGCGTTATGATTGATGTACGACTTTTACATCATCGGCAAATTTGGCGCCGCGTTGTTGAAGGGTTGCGCGGAGGGCGCGGCCATCCACGTCAACGAGTTCGATTTTTTCACGTACCGCCCGGGCGGCGGCGAGTCCGGCGGCCTGACCAAGTGCCATGGCGGTGCCGGTGACCCGATAGGAGGCGTGGGCTTCGTGGCTGCCGGAAATACAACGTCCCGCAACCAGCAATCCGCGCAATTCTTGCGGAATCAGGCTTCGGTAGGGAATCTCGTAGGGTTTGATGCGGGTGTGAACCATTTCTACTTCTTTGCCGGCGGCCTCTTCGTGATGAACGTCGATCACAAATCCGCAGCTGGTCACGGCATCTTCAAAGCGTCGTCCCTCAATCAAATCCTGAAGTTCCATTGAATAACGTCCCACCAATCGACGGGCTTCCCGAATGCCGATTTGAGAGGCGGTATGGGTCAGTTCCACTTGTTCAAATCCGGGAATGCGTTTGAGAATTTCTACGGTCTCAGCGGCTTGTTGCCGGCAGTCGATGGTGCCGCGGGTGAGGTCGGCGGGATCGAGGGGATTCATCCGGAACACGTGCGTACTTTGCACATCTCCCACACCGGGGGAAGGGGTTCCCATGATCCAAGGCGCATAACCACAGCGGGGGTAGGGGAGTTCATACGCCAAGCTATGGGTTTTGATGGCCTGCATCATCTGATCGTAAAGAACCTGGGAGCTTTCCTGTTCATAATCATGAGGGAGTCCGCGAACTTCAAACATGAGCGTCATGGGCTGAAGATGTCCGTCACTTTCGCGTCCGAGATTGTATTCGCATCCCGAGCGGGCCAATACATCTCCGTCGCCCGTGGTGTCGATCACCACCTCCGCCATGACGGCCTGCCGACCGGCTTTGCTTTCAATCACCACCCCGCAGATTTTATCGTCTTCGATGATGCTGTCTGCAATGCGGGTATAATACAGCAGATCCGCTCCGGCTTCGGTGAGCATTTGTTCGAGAATGCGGCGCATAGATTCGATATCGAAGCAGTAGTCGTGGGCCCGCCATTTCCGGAAAGCCCCCTCTTGGGTCAGGCGGTTCACCAGGTCATCCACCACCCAGCCGCGTCCGCCACATTCGAAGAAAGGGTTCAACAAGCCGGCAGTCCAAACGCCCCCTAACATGCCGTATTGTTCGATGACCAAGGTGCGTGCGCCTTCACGGGCGGCGGCCAAAGCGGCACCCACGCCGGCAGGTCCCCCTCCACAGACGATGACATCATAATGGTCACGGACAGATAATTGACGGGGGGATTCCATTACGCCTTCGGCGTTACGTTTTTTAGGGTGAATTGGATCTTTTGGCATGTATATTCCTTAGACAAAGCTTTGATCAGTTGTACGCGTTATTCCCTACGGGCTTTATTCATAAAAATGAAGTAATTTTGTGCGTTCATTTAAAGGGTATTCAGTAAGATTAGTCTTGTCGGTATTCTGCGAATCTTGATAGAATTAGGCTATGAATACGACCTTTCCATCTCATCGTCCACCCGCTGATGAACGCCGTTTCTGTTCAGAGGCGGTTGAACACAAATTGATAGAGGTGAAAGCCGCCATTTCGGATCCGGAATTGGCCTGGTTGTTCTCCAATTGTTTCCCAAACACTTTGGATACCACCGTGCTTAAGGGGAAGAATGCCGGTGGGGAGACGGATACCTGTATCATCACCGGGGATATCCATGCGATGTGGTTGCGTGATTCAACCAATCAAATATGGCCGTACCTGCCCTTGGCGGCTGAAGATCCGGAATTACAGGATATGTTGGAAGGTTTGATTCGACGTCAGGCGGATTGTGTGCGTACGGATCCCTATGCCAATGCCTTTTTGCCTGATCTGGATGCACCACCGCATTGGGCATCAGATTTTACCGAAATGCGTGCGGGGGTTCATGAACGTAAATTTGAAGTGGACAGTCTCTGTGCCTTTCTTCGCTTGTCGGCGGGTTTTTATGCGGTGTGTCCGGAAACCAAAGTGTTTGATGAGCGTTGGATGGAAGCCATTCAATTGGTGATACAAACCTTTCGTGCGGAGCAGGGGGTTGAAGAATCACCTTATAGTTTTGCACGTGAATTTGACCGCCCCACTGAAAGTCTGCAGGACGGAAAAGGGTTTCCGGTGAAGGCTTGCGGAATGGTTAAAAGTTATTTCCGTCCTTCGGATGACGCCACCACTTTCCATTTTCTGGTGCCGGCGAATGCGATGGCGGTGGTAAACCTGCGGGCTGTGGCCGCGATGCCACAGGCTGCGGATGTGGCCGGGGATTTACTGTTATTGGCAGAGGAAATCGATGCCGGCATTCAGTCCCAGGGAAAAGTGAAACACGCTGAGTTTGGTGAAATCTATGCGTATGAAGTCGACGGGTTCGGATCTTCCTGGGTGATGGACGATGCGAATATTCCCAGTCTTTTAGGTCTGCCTTACCTGGGGTATTGCAAAATAGAGGATCCCCTCTATCAGAACACCCGAAGACTTCTGTGGAGTGAAAACAACCCGTATTTTGCCCGTGGAAAAGCCGGAGAGGGGATTGGCGGACCCCACGTGGGACCGGACTGGATATGGCCCATGTCGATTATGGTCAAGGCGTTGACCACAGATGATGATGACGAAATCGTCGCGTGCCTGCGTCAGCTTCTAAATACCCATGCGGAAACCGGTTTTATGCATGAAGCCTTTCAAAAGGATGATGCGTATCGTTTTAGCCGTAAATGGTTTTCCTGGGCCAATTCCCTCTTTGGCGAAGTTATCATAAAATTGTACCATGAGAAACCGCAGCTCTTGAAGCAGCGGTTTTAGTCCGGGGCATGGACAGAGAAAACGTTTCAGCACTCCTTCAAGTGACTTTCTTTAAGTGTATATTTTCTGCAGATTTATCGGGTTAAGGAAAGTCATGGATTAAAGCCTGAAATTTTTTTCAGAAAAAATGAGTATGGGATTCTGCAGGAGATTTACCATAGAGAGTGAATTCGGTCATGGGGATTTAAGTGAATGACTGCAGGGGTAATAACGTAATGTGACAGACATTAAAAAAAGGTTTGAGGCCGTTTTATTCTGAGGGTTGGTTTTTAAAGTTTTCCGTTCCGTGTGATTTTTTCTCTTGCGTTCATTTATCATTTCGAGGTATTTTCAAATTAGGATCTACGTAGAAGCAATTTGGAGTAGATTTGACCTTTAACCCCAGACCCAGGACACACAGATGAAATTCAAGACCTTCGCTGTATACAGCAACCTGTTATGTTTATTTGCCTCGAGAATACTGGCATTCGAATATTATATGACGCCATCCGGTGCGGGGGGACAGACGGGAGTGGACTGGGACAATGCCTTGGCGAAAGGGGCTATGGATACCACTCTGAATACGACCATGGGGCCGGGGGATACGTTGTTTGTCGGTTCTGGAGATTATGGTTCTACTCTTATTACGTTGAGCTCAAACGGTACTGATCAGGCGAGAAAAAGTATTGTCGGAGT
>CAKZLZ010000216.1 GCA_937127435.1 uncultured Verrucomicrobiota bacterium
AGGCAGTGAATCATCCTTCCTCGATTTTCCCGGTATGAATGAGGCAGAAGCCGCCGGTCATTTTAATCTCCGCCAGAATCTACGTTTACTGCCTAATTTGTTTGATGTCGTGGTGCATCTGGAGCCCGAAGACTCATAAGCTCAAGGCTTTGTCAGATATACTGGCTGGGGACCACATTGTAGGTTTGATGAAAAATGCGGGTGAAATAGGAATGGTCCCGGTATCCACAACTTGCCGCCACATCCGCGACTGTCATTTGCCGGGAGGTTAACAGGTCGGCCGCAATTTCCATGCGTTTGCTCCGCACATAGGCCATCAGCGAAATGCCCGTTTCCACATGAAAGCGTCGGGAAAGGTAATCCGGATGGCATTGGAGTTGTTGGGCCATCCATTTGACACTGAGCTCAGGATTACAGGGTTGGTCGAGAATCAGCTCCATGGCATGGCGAATCAGTCGGGAAGGCGCGTCCTGACCCGAGATGCGCATGCCGTCGAGGAGAATGTCGGCGATGACTTGTCCATGATGCGCGGGAGCCCTTCCGGACGCGGAAGAGAAATGGATCATGCGTTCCAACAACCTTCCCTGGGTGAAGGGCATGCTGATAGCGCTCTGAATTTTCGGGGGATCTCCATCGACAAAATTTGATGAAATCCGTCCCGGAAAGACTCCTAGAAAAAAGTGGCTGTAGCGTCCGTATTCATCCGCTTCCCAGTACTCGGTTACGTTTGGATTTGATGCGTAGAGACACATGGAGCCCGGGGGAATACGGAAGGTGGTCTGATCGATTTTCAGTGTGTTTTGCCCCCGGAGTTGAAGAAAAAACTTCCACTCCTTCACCCCGTCTTTCGGGAGGGGATGCAGAAAATACAGCCCGGCATTTCCGGCCTGGGATTGAGCGGACCACCACGCCAGGGCTTCGCGCAGGAACAGACCGGGTTTTTGGATCCCCTGTTTTGGGTTTCTGGTCTTGGATGTCAGAAAAGTACCAATTAAATCAGATTTTTGTGAGCTGTTTTTCATGAGAAATTATGTATTCTCTTGTTTTTAATCGAAATTCAATTCTTTTCAGAAAAGGTCAGTCTATGGAAAATCTAAGATGTGCGGTAATTGGTTTAGGAATGGGGATGGCTCATTTGCGGGGATACTTAAATAATTCCCGGGCGGAGGTTGTGGGATTGGTGGATTTGGATGAAGAGAAACTGGCCAATGCATTGAAGGATGTTCCCGGAGCAAAAGGCTACACGGATTTTGAAAAAATGCTGCGTGAATGCAAACCGCAGGTGGTATCGGTCGCGTTGCCGAATTTTTTGCATGAACCGGTCACCATCGCCTGTATGGAAGCAGGGGCGGATGTATTGTGTGAAAAGCCGATGAGTACCAGTTTGGCTTCGGCACTCCGAATGGAACAGGTGTCTGAAAAAACCGGGAAAAAGATTTTCATGAATCTCTCCCAGCGTTTCAATAAAGAAAACCAGGCGGCCCGCGAATTGATGGACAGTGGTGCATTTGGAGAGGTGTATCATGCCTATACCGAGTGGACACGCCGCGATTGGATTCCCGGTTTTGGCGGCTGGTTTGGTCAAAAAGAACTTTCCGGTGGTGGGCCGCTTTTAGATATCGGTATTCACAAAATAGATATGGCGCTCTGGTTGATGGGACGGCCTAAACCGGTAACTGTATCAGGGATCACCCATTATCAACGGGGCGTCCCGCGGGCGAAAAAAGAAAATGTGAAATTTGACGTGGAGGATTATGCCACCGGTTTTGTCCGTTTTGAAAATGGGGCGTCGCTGATTTTTGAAGCCTCCTGGGCCGGTTATCAGCAAACCTACTCCCAGCAGTCTTTTAAATTGATCGGTACCCGGGGCGGGTTGGAAATTGTCGAAGGGAACCAGGGGCAGGAATATATTTATAATCATGAAGTCAACGGGGTGCCGTTGGCCTCCCGCTTGATCTGCGATAAAATGGATGCGCGTGGATCCACTGATAACTTGGTGGACTGCATTCTGGATGACAAACCTTTCCGTGCGAATATGGAAGACGGTATCCGCATGCAGGTCATTCTGGAAGCCCTTTACGAAAGTGCCGGCCGCGGCTCTGAAGTGAATATCCAGAAAGAATTCCCTAATGCTTTTGCTCTGTTGTAAAGGCTATCTGAAATCTGTAATTTTAAACGGTAACTCAAAAACGCAAAGGACATAAAATGGAACCTGTAAGACAACTCGAAAACGAACACCTTGGATACTCTGATACCCCTAAACTCGCCAGTGGCTACACGGTGCACGACGGCACCCGTCCGCAAATGCCGGTTGTGGATGCCCAACCCGGTCAGGCCCCCGGCGATGCGGTAGTATTGTTTGACGGCAGCAGTCTTGAAGGCTGGACCAATGTAAAAGACGGGGAAGCCTGCGGCTGGAATCTGCTGGGGGATGGTGCCATGGAAGTGATTCCCGGTGTGGGCGATATTCAAAGTGAAAAAGAATTCGGAAGCATGCAATTGCATCTTGAATTTATGAGCCCGGTGGAAGTGAAAGGACAAGGACAGGGCCGGGGAAACAGTGGGGTTTTCCTTATGGGACAATACGAAATTCAAGTCCTCGACAACTACGACAATCCCACCTATCCGGATGGGACCGTGGGCGGTATTTATGGACAAACACCTCCCTTGGTCAACCCCATCCGCAAACCCGGTGAATGGAATGTCTATGATATCATTTGGAATGCGCCGGTTTTTGAAGGGGACACACTCAAATCCCCCGCGTCTGTGACCGTTCTCTTAAACGGCGTGTTGCAACAGAATGCGACGGTTTTGGAAGGACCTACCGAACACAAAGCATTGGCGTCCTACAAACCGCATCCGGCCAAAGGGCCTTTGAAACTTCAGGACCACGGGGATCTCGTACGCTTCCGGAACATCTGGGTGCGGGAGCTGTAACACAGACATTCCCCTGGCCGCTGGGGCGTTCTTCGGGCAGGCTGTCTGTGATCACGAGCGGCTTTGCCGCGCGTGCAATCCGATACTGATGCACACACGTGTCGGTAGCGGTTTTTCTTTGGGTCAGGGATGCACACGCGCGGCGTAGCCGCTCGTGATCGCAGGCAGGAATGCCTACGTTACAGATGGTATGCACGCACGGGTAGCCACGCGTGGTCTCAGACAGGAATGTCTGAGTTACGATGCAACCACTTCCAAAGTGCGGCGGCCAGGAAAAGAGCACCTATATTACTGATGGCGATTCCTGAATAGAAGCCGGGGAGTCCGAAGTGATGTTGCCCGATCCAGGCCAGCGGGATCATGAGCACAAAGAAGCGTCCCAGAAAGGTGGCGGTGGAATAGAGGGGATGCTTTTGAGCATTGAAGGCGGAAGTGAATTGGAGCTTCCAGGCAAAAAATCCGTAGCTGACGGGAACGATGCATAAATGGAGTTGGATCAAACGGCTGGTCTCTGCATTTTGGGTGAACAGGCTGGAAATTACCGCACCCGCGGAAGCGGCGGCGAGCCAGATAAACAAACTGCCGATCAAACAAAATTTTCCGCAAAAGATGATGGATTCCCGGATGCGGTCACTTCTTCCGGCCCCGGTA
>CAKZLZ010000217.1 GCA_937127435.1 uncultured Verrucomicrobiota bacterium
GAAGAAAAGGGCTTGTGCCTGGCGGCACCACTGTTTGGACAAGCCGGGGATCTCGAGGATTTCGCCATGATCGATATCAGTGGGGGGGTGGGGATGGGGGTGATCAATTCCGGCCGGTTTATCAGTGGAACCCGGGGGTTTGCCGGTGAGTTGGGGCATATCACGCTTGTCCCGAATGGACTGCAATGTGGTTGTGGCAATCGCGGTTGTCTGGAGACGGTGGCATCAGATGTCGCCTTTTCCCGGTTGGTGATGAAAAAATATCCGGATTTGAAAAATATGGATCAAATCATTGAAGCCGGGGAAGCGGGAACTCTGAATATTTCCGAAGAGCTTCAACAGGCGATTCAAACGTTGGCCATCGGTATGGGGGTTGTAATCAATTTATTTAATCCCAGCCATATCTTTGTCTATGGACGTTTGTTTGATGTGCAACCCGGTTCATTTGATGATTTGCTGGCCAAGGTTAAGAACCATGCCATTGGTCCCTCTGTAGAGAAAGTGTCCATTGTACGTGCCAGAGGAAGCAAACGGCTTGGCGCATTGGCCGCGATTATCGAATATCACATGGATACTCTCGCTCCGCGTTTGGGTTAATCCGGATCGCGGGGCCGGACGCAATTTATGAGTTTCGGGTTTAGGTGTACTTTCCGTTTGTCTATCCACTGGAACTTGCTATGTGATGCATCCCTAAACCTATAAGGATTTTTATGAAATTTTACCCTTTTCCCGCTCTCCGTCCTCCCGTTGATTTGGCTCCGCAAGTTGCCAGCGAACCTTATGATGTCATTGACAGTGAGGAGGCCCGGACTATTTCCGCAGGGAACCCGCGCTCGTTTCTGCATATTAACAAACCTGAAATCGATTTGCCGGTGGGCACGGATTTGTATAGCGATGCGGTTTACAACAAGGCGGCGGAAAACTTTCAGTTGTTCCAGCAGAACGGATGGTTGCGTCGTGATGAAGCGCCGGCCTATTACCTGTATCGCCAGCAGATTGACGGACACAGCCAGACGGGTTGGGTCGGGGTCTGTCACACGGAAGAATATGAACAGAATTTAATTAAAAAGCATGAACGTACCTTGCAGAAAAAAGAGGATGACCGCACCCGCCACGTGGCAACCCTGCAAGCCAATGCGGGTCCTATCTTTTTGATGGTGCGGGCACCGGATGCTTTAAATGCGTTAAAAGATAAAATTCAGGCCGGGGATGCTGAATTGGATTTTACCAGTCCGGACGGTGTGCGTCATACCGTGTGGCCGGTTACAGATGCGGCTGAAGTGGCTGCCCTGTATAAAGAGATTCCCTGTGCATATGTTGCAGACGGCCATCACCGTACCGCCAGTGCGGCGCGCTGTTCCAAAGAATTTGCTGCGGCGAATCCTGCGCATACCGGCCGGGAAAATTATAATTATTTCCTGTCCGTGATGTTTGCTGCGGATGAACTGTTGGTATTGCCCTATAACCGTCTGGTTAAAGATTTGAACGGGTTGGACGCCGTCGAAATGCTGGGGAAAATCCGCGAGGCCGGTTTTGAACTTTCTCTGGCGGATGACGGCAAGTCTTCCGGACGGGCGGATGTCCGCATGTTTGTGGAAGGGAGCTGGTACAAACTGGTGAAGCAAGCCCCTGCGGATGCGGATCCTGTTTCCGCTCTGGATGTGAGCATTTTGCAACAGGATTTGCTGGGCCCCGTTTTAGGAATTGATGATCCCCGTACCAGCGACCGGATTTCTTTCAAAGGTGGATTTGACTGTGATCAGTTGCTTGAGAAAATGGTCAAGGAAGGAAAAGCGGCTGTGGCATTCTCCCTTTATCCCACCAGTACCGAAGAGGTGATGGCGGTTGCGGATGCGGATATGATCATGCCTCCCAAGAGCACATGGTTCGAACCCAAGTTGCGCAGCGGATTGTTTATCCACACCCTGGATAACACCACCAGCGTATCAGATGCAGTGTAACGCAGGCATTCCTGCCTGCGGGTGTTCAGGCTTTCAGCCTGTACCCCAAAAGAAAAGCCCGTGCGATTGCACGGGCTTTTCTGTTTTTTAAGCCAGGCTGAAAGCCTGTAATCCCGTAGGCTGGAATGCCTGCGTTACCCTTCCTTGAACTGTGAAACCAGGGCTTGTACGGATGCTTTGGCATCGCCGAGCAACATACGGGTGTTTTCACAGAAGAAGAGGGGATTCTCCACGCCGGCATATCCCGGACGCAGCGAACGTTTGAGTACAATACAGGTTTTGGCCATATCCACGTTGATGATGGGCATTCCCCACAAGGGACTGGTTTCATCGGTACGGGCCGCGGGATTCACCACGTCGTTGGCACCAATGACGATGGCGACATCGGCCGCGGCCATGTTCGGATTTACATCATCGGGTTCTACCAGTTGTTCGTAAGGAACATCCGCTTCCGCCAGCAGTACGTTCATGTGTCCGGGCATACGTCCGGCCACCGGGTGAATGGCGAATTGGACTTCACATCCATTTTCTTCCAGCAGGGCGCCGAGTTCTTTTACCGCGTGCTGGGCTTGAGCTACGGCCATACCGTAACCGGGAACAAAGATCACGGAACTGGCCGCTTCGAGGATGTAGTAGGTGTCATCCGCAGAGATCGGTTTGGCTTCACCCTGAACATCAGCTCCTCCGGAGCTGGTGGTGGCCGATCCGAATCCGCTGAACAACACGTTGCTCAAACTCCGGTTCATGGCTTTGCACATGATGCCGGTGAGAATGATGCCCGAGGCACCGACCAGGGCACCAGCGACAATCAGAACCGTGTTGCTGATAATAAAACCGGCGGCACAAGCTGCGAGTCCTGAGTAGGAGTTCAACAGCGCAATCACCACCGGCATATCCGCGCCACCGATTGGAATCACGACCATTACCCCAAAAGCGAAACTTAAGAGGATCGCGATGATCAACCAGGGATCTCCAAATCCGGAAGGGCTCATGCAAAAGAGGGCTCCGCAAAGTAAGATCAAGGCTAACAGGGCGATATTGACGGGTTGCTGACCTTTGAACATGACGGGTTTGCCGTCAATTTTTTCAGAAAGTTTTAAGTAGGCAACTACAGATCCGGTGAAGGTGACGCCACCAATCAGAACCGCGAGATAAAGCGGAATGCTTTCGGCAAGACTCATATCCGGTTTGGCCGAAGCCCAACCGACAAATACGGAAGCAATACCGCCGGATCCGTTAAACAGCGCTACCATTTCCGGCATTCCGGTCATGGCTACCCGCTTTGCCGCGATGCCACCAATCGCTCCTCCCACCACAATACCGGCAAGGATTAAGGGCCAAGAAAGGTTGGTTTCAAAAATCAATGTAGCCAAAAGGGCCAGGCCCATTCCCACAGCTGAAATCAGATTTCCCTGTTTAGCTGTCGCTGCCGAACCTAAGCGTTTGAGTCCGATAATAAATAATACCGAAGCGATAATGTAAGCGAGTTGTTGCATGTTATTCTCCTCCTTTCTTCTTACTCTTGAACATGCCCAGCATGCGGTCTGTGACTAAATACCCCCCCACCACGTTAACGGTGGCGGTGGCTACCGCGAGGAATCCAATAAGAGGAATTAATATGCTTCCCTCGGGCAGGTTTTGCAGGGCAATGACTGCACCGACAATGGTAATGCCGGAAATGGCATTGGAACCCGACATCAGTGGCGTGTGCAACTGGGAAGGTACCTTGGTGATCAGTTCGACCCCCAGGAAAATAGCTAAAGCAAATACGAATAAGTATAACATGATTAAGCGATCCTTTCTTTGATCATTGAGTGAACGACTTCACCCTCGTGCGTGATTAATGCCCCCTGGATGATTTCATCTTCCCGGTTGAGCGTAAATTGTTTTTGTTCCTTGTCCCAGAAGTGCTGGACCAAGTTGAAAAGGTTGCTGCCGTACATCTGGCTGGCATCGTAGGGGACCCGGCCTTCGAGGTTGGTGTCGCCAATGATGGTGACGCCATGTTTGACCACGTCCTGATCCGGTTCTGACCCTTCGACATTTCCACCGGATCCGGCGGCCATATCGACAATCACGGATCCGGGAACCATGGCGGCGATCTGATCATCAGTGATCAGGCGCGGGGCAGGGCGGCCGAAGAGTTTGGCGGTGGTGATGACGATGTCAGACTTGGCAATGGCTTTGCCCTGGGCTTCCTGCTGTTTCGCAATCTGCTCCGGGGTCAGCTCTTTGGCGTAACCGCCATCGGTCTGACCGGTTTCACCCAAATCAATTTTCAGGAATTTGGCCCCGAGGGACTGTACTTGTTCTTCCACCACCGGACGGGTATCAAAGGCTTCCACCCGTGCACCCAGACGTTTGGCGGTGGCGATGGCTTGAAGGCCGGCAACTCCGGCGCCAATCACAAAGACTTTGCAAGGGGAAAGCGTTCCCGCAGGGGTCATCATCATGGGCAAACTGCGTTGCAGTTTGGATGCGGCTTGAAGCACGGCTGAATAACCGGCCAAACTGGCTTGAGAGCTTAAGGCATCCATTTTTTGAGCAATGGTGGTACGGGGAATCATTTCCATGCAGATCGCGCTGACACCGGCATCGGCAAACTTTTTGACCGTCTCCAGGTCCACGAAAGGATCCAGGTAACTGATGTGAATGGCACCTTTCTTGAGCCCTTCAGGTCCGGAGGGTTTTCCCAGACGGAGAACCAAATCAGCTTCAGCCATGGCGCTTGACGCATCGCTGACAATTTCGGCTCCGGCATCGCTGTAGGCGGAATCTTCAATATGTAAAGAGGCACCTAACCCGCTTTCCACTTGTACAGTGGCTTCTAAAGCCACCATCTTTTTAACGATATCCGGAAGGGCGGTGATCCGGGTTTCATTGGGGTCTTGTTCTTTTAAAAGCAATATTTTCATGGGCAAAGCTTCGGTTAAGGTTCGAAATCATTCGGTCATTTAAAAATCATATATGATTTATCGAAGGGAAAACAAGACCTTCCTTTAAAAAGCTGAAACTATCCGCGGTCGTTGATCAAATGCTACAGGATTGTAGGATTTCAGGTCTGTGCCTTGGGATTTCGTTTATCTCCTCTTGTACTCTTTTTAACTCTATTCTTTCAAAATACGTCTTTTGTACTAAGAGGAGAGCTCTATTTGGCACCGGACCTTAGGGAAACGTGTTGCGTCGTGGTTGATAAATGAAAGGCTTGCCTTTCGTTATCTCGATATCTAAGGAATTGAAAATGAGAACGTTGTTAAATAAAATGAAGGTGAAACCGTTTAGAATTTGTAGGGGTTCTGCTCTGCTTTTAGGTTTTCTGGTGCTCGTAGGTTGTAACGAAAGTGGTGGGGGGGACAAACCCGTTTTTACCGATGATGCTGCTGAAAGTTCAGAATCCGCTTCCGCTTCTTCAGGAAGTGTACCCAACATTAAAGGCACCTGGACGGGGCAATATGTGGTCTATGGAGGCACCGACGCGTATGATGGACAGGCGGTCACTGCAAAAATTAAGCAGGATAAAGACGCGGTTGTGATCACCACCAATCTTCCTGTGACCGGACGCTTTCTCACCGGTACGATTAAATCCGACGGAGATATGACCCTCACCGATGCCTATGATGGTGAACTTTGGACCACGCATTTTGAGCCGGCCACCACCACTTCCATGCGTATCGCCGACTTTTTGACTGCCCCCTCGGTTGAAAATCCTGATCCCCCCATCGGGGTCATCGAATTGAGCAAATAAGCGTCGACCCGCTCAGCAGTGGGGTGAATTGAGATCCCTTTAGTTTTCTACCGGGATCAGCTCTAATTCACTTTCCGGCATCAGTCGGGTGGTAACCACCTTGACGATTTTTTCTTTTCCTCTGAGTAATTCGATGGAAAGTTGATCTCCGGGTTCACTCAAACGGATCAAGCTGCTGAGCTCGGCGCCGGAGCGGATGCTGCGGCGGTCCACGGTAAGCAGGAGATCACCAGGTTCCATACCGGCATCAGATGCCGGACTGTTGGGGATGACACGACTGAACAATACCCCAAAGCGGGTGTCTTGCATCATAACCCCCAACCAGGGGAGTTCCTCAGGCGAAGTGCCTTCAATAATCAATTTGGCGGCACGCAGGGCTTGATTGGAGGGAATCGCGAATCCGATACCGATGCTGCCCTGGCTGGTGGAGCCACTGGTCCGGATCATGGTATTGATGCCAATAAGTTTGCCTTCCACATCAATGAGCGGTCCCCCGGAATTCCCGGGATTAATGGGCGCGCTGGTTTGGATAAAGTCGACGATGGGCAGATTGGCTTCATTGCGTCCTTTTTGGCTGATAAGGCCATTGGTGACGGTACTGCTTAAACTGAAAGGGGAACCAATGGCCATGACCATTTCGCCTACCCGGATGGCATCAGAATCACCGGCCTGAATGGCGGGAAATAGTTGTCCGTCTTCATGCATGATTTTCAGAACGGCAATATCGAGTTGCGTATTTCTTCCCACCACCTGGGCTTGATAACTGGTTTCATCATGTAAAATGACTTCGATACTTTGTCCGCCTTGGAGCACATGATTGTTGGTGATAACATATCCACGGGGATCGATGATCACCCCGGAGCCTTGTCCTACCGGTCGTTTGGCTTCGCTGAGGAGGCGTCCATACCAATCAACAATATACCGGGTGGATTCGGTTCGGATTACGACCACCGAAGGCAAAACATTTTCCACGGTGTCGGCCATGGCGGTATTTAAAGCTTTGGCCACCTGCAAAGGTTCCGCTTCGTTGAAATCCACAACTGTTTGCTGGATGATTTGTGGCGGCGGGGCAGGGGTTGCCTGCACATTAGAAGGGGGGGGAAGAGAGCTGCCCTCGCAACCCCAGAAGATCAGGGCGGCAAGGGGGATAAATATTTTTAAGGCTATCCGGGTCATGATTCGTTTTCTTGTTCAAAAGGTTCAGAAGTAATTTTTCCGTCCTTTTTGACTAGTTTTTCGATTCTGTGTTCAACTTCATTTAAACGTTTTCCACATTTTTCTACCAGGGAGGTTCCTTCTTCAAAGTGGGTGATCATCTGATCGAGGCTTAATTCGCCTCCCTCCATTTCAGTGACGAGCTGTTCGAGGCGTTTTAATGAATCTTCGAAGGACGCTTCTTTTTTATCACTCATGATGCATCTCCCTTTCCGGTCATTTCAATAAAGGTTTGGGCGAGTTGATAGGCCATTGCGGGCCGGATCTGATTGAGAATGTAAAGGTGAATTCCGGGAACATCATGTTTTAACAAATCGATAATTTGTTCGGTGCACCAAAGAATCCCACTGTTCATTGCGGCTTCCGCATCGTCTCCGGCGGATACTAATTTTTCGGCCAGGGGATTGGGGAGGGTGGCTCCGCACATCGCGGTGATCCGTTTAATTTGCGCCAATGAGAGTGCCGGCATAATTCCCGGAAGGATCGGAATCTCTATGCCTGCTTTTTCACATCTTTCCACAAAGCGGTAGTAATGGTGATTTTCGAGGAAAAGCTGGGTGGTAATAAACGAGGCGCCGGCATCAACTTTGGATTTGAGGTAATCCATATCTTCAGAGGCCCCCCGTGATTCGGGATGCCCTTCCGGATAGGCTGCAACCCCCAGGCAAAAATCCGAGTGACGGGCTTTTAAAAGTTTGGCCAAGTCCCGTGCACAGTCCAATCCGCCTGCCGCGGTTTCAAAATTTTCCTGACCTTTGGGAGGGTCTCCCCGCAAGGTCATAATGTTCCGGTACCCTTCGGCATGAATTTGATCTGCAATGGCATTCAACTCTTCCGCAGAGTTGCCCACACAGGTCAGGTGGGGCATCACGGGTCCATAGCGGAAGCGGCGGAGCAGGGCCGCAATTTCAAAAGTCAAATTGCGGGTAGAGCCTCCGGCTCCATAGGTGACGGTAACAAAGTCAGGGGAGGAGTTCAGCAGACCTTCAATGGCTTCTTGCAGAGCGTTCATCCCTTTTTCCGATTTGGGAGGGAAGAATTCATAGGAGAGCAAGGGCCGGGTGCGCTTGTGAAGCAGATCGGATATGGAAGGGTCTACGGCTGGGGATTCGTTTTTCATGAGGGTTCCTTCTATGGATGTAAATTCCGAAAAGGCAAAGAAAAACCCCGGTGTTGTGCACCGGGGTTTGGTAGCAATCGACTGCTTAGGCAATCGAATTCACCTTCAATCAACCAATGGCGTCTTTGGCAGCCTTGGCAATCCGGAATTTCAGCACTTTCTTTGCCGGAATACGGATTTTTTCGCCGGTCGCAGGATTGCGTCCGTCACGTGCTTTACGGTTTACGACTACGAGTTTACCGAGTCCGGGGATCGTAAAGCCAACTTTGGCTTCTTTGTATGCCATCTGTACCATGCTATCGATTACTGCGATAACATCTTTTTTGGTCAAGCCGGTGTCTTCTGCAAGTGCGGCGATGGTCTGAGTTTTGGTCTTGGGCTTAGCTGCCATAGGTTGTCTTCTCCTTAATTGTTTATATTGCGTATCAGGAATCGAAATAGATCCGGTTAGTCCCGATGGGCCTATAATTGTTGAGGATTTCGACATTGGCAACTTAAAAAGCGCCTGTTTTTCAATTATTTAGGGGGTAAAGCCGCTAAATCACCTGTTTTTACGTAAATAATCTCAGATTTCAGTCCCTGCAGATCACGTTTTCGGAAGGCTTCCAGCCAGTCTTCACCGGTGGCGTCGGGCCGCGTGAATTTAATCCAGTTCCGCCGGCTGAAAAAAACAGGATACTGGCCGACAATTTCGTAGGGGATCTTGGCCGTTCGTAGTGCGTGATGAAGGGTGTCCACCCGTTTGGGATCATAAAACTGATCGCGGGTAGTGAAAATATATCCGTCATATCCATGGTTTACCAGGCGGGATTCGAAAGGAAAATCGACGCTGCGCTGAAGCCGCATGGAGAGCATGGCGGGTTGGGAATATTTGCTGTAAATTCCCACCGGTTCATTTTTAATGTCTGACCACGGTAAGTCATCCGGAATGCGGTTCACCCCGAACTTCGGATACAGGACGCCCAGG
>CAKZLZ010000218.1 GCA_937127435.1 uncultured Verrucomicrobiota bacterium
CTCGAAGCGTTCACCGAAGAATCCGATTCCGTCTACGCATTGGCGATGGACGAAAGCGAAGTGGAGCGGAGCGAAGGGTACGCAGGTGTAGAACTGGCCAAAACGTTTGTGATCAACGAATCTCCCTCCGTATTCCGTCCTTACGCCCGGCTGCTGATCCGCTCAGACTTTTCCGATGCCCCCGATGCAATGGTTGCCCGGTTGGATCAGGGCCACAGTGCATCTTTCGAGTATCAGGCTGAGCAGGCCGAAACCGACGGCATCGAAACCGGTGCCGGCATCGCCTGGTCGAATCCTGAAAACGGCTGGGGGGTCAATGTCGGTTACACCGGATTCTACGGAGATGATCAGGAAAGTCACCTGGTCAATGTAGGGGTCTCATACGGAAGATAAAGGGGGGGAGGGAAAGGAGTCAGATCTTGGGTTCCGATATTGCAAAACCCCTCTTTCCCCAAGCACCTCGCTTGCGGGGTGTGCGGAGAGAGGAGTGGTCGGCGGTTAAGAATCCGCCTCGGAACCACCTTGCTTTCCCACGCACCCCGCTTCCGGGGTGTGCAGAGTATCTGTTCAAAGAGGAAGCTTTCCTTAAAAAAAAAAATAACCCACAGCCTGGCGCTGCGGGAGGGGGAGAGGTGGCCGGCCATTCTTGGAGAGATAACTCCGCACTCCAAAGCGGTGCCTCCTGAAGTCTGCATCTATTGTTTATGGGCTCCGGTCTGGGCCGTGAACGGCGCCAGCTACACCCATCTCAAACCCTTCTTTGCTCGCGGCCGTTCTCAGTCGGGCGTCCTCGGTAAAAAATCCCATTGCGGGAGACTCTTCATTCCGGGCCAGGCAGGCGGCTGCAAGATGAATGGCATCCATGGCTCTTAGCGGATGCACCCGTAAGCTTCGGAGGGTCAATTTTTCTAAGCGTTTTCCCGGCGTAATGATGTACCAATTTTCGGCCGCTTCCTCCAGATGACGTATTAAAGTATTTAATTGCGCCTCGGTGATAAAGTTCTCTCTTTGCAACCGGCAAAATGCGGAAACGCACTCGGGCACCGCATGCCAGGCCGTCAGCACCTCTGCGTCCTGCTTTATTTTCTTTAGGTATTTTTCGCTCTGTGATTGCTCGACAAACAGGGTGACCAAAGCGGAACTGTCCCAATAATTCATGAGGGATCCCTGTCGTCCAGAAGGTATTGAACCACGTCAACGGATGAATGGAGCTTTATGGGTTTGTGTGGTTTCCGGGGGGTGTCGGAAGGGGTATGGGTCAGCATCCCTTGTTGTTGCAATTCCTGTAGACGGGTCGATAACTCCTTTTCAGATGACGTATGAGGAACCAAACGGGCTACGGGTTTCTTTCGATCCAGTACCAAAACCGTCTCTCCTTCCTTTACACAGGAAAGCACCTCACTTAAATGGTCACGCAAATAAGATATGTTGGACGATTTCATATGTACAACATAGCCATATATCTTTTGGGAGTCAAGGCGACCATAGTCCTTTCTCATCCTCCGCTTGCAAAATCCTTTCGGGTACGATAGCGAAACGGCATGTCAAACGATCTACATTCCCGAGCCCTTTCTGTGATTCCCGGCGGCGTGAACAGCCCCGCCCGTGCCTTCAAATCTGTGGGAGGGAATCCTCTGTATGCGGAGCGCGCCGAAGGTCCTTTCCTTTATACCCGCGACGGACGCAAGCTTCTGGATTTCTGTTTGTCTTTCGGCCCGATGATTCTGGGGCATGCGGATCCGGATGTGGTGAAAGCCCTGCAGGAAGCGGCGGTGAAGGGAACCAGCTATGCGGTGACCACCGAAGCGGAAATCGAAATGGCGGAACTGATTACCGGTTCCATCGACATGATGGACAAAGTGCGGCTGGTCAATTCAGGTACCGAAGCGGTGATGACCGCCTTGCGTTTGGCCCGGGGATACACCGGACGGAACAAAATCTTAAAATTCAGTGGCTGTTATCACGGGCATACCGATTCGATGCTGGTGCAGGCGGGCAGTGGAGTGGCGGGTATCGCATCCGCATCCAGTGCCGGGGTGACGGCCGAAGCCGCGGGCAGTACCCTGGTTTGTTCCTTTAATGATTTTGATGCGGTTGAAACGCTGGTGCGCGAACATGCCGGGGACCTGGCTGCTATCGTGGTGGAACCCCTGGCGGCGAATATGGGCTTGGTTTTGCCCAAGCCCAAGTATCTGCTCCGTCTGCGGGAGTTGTGTGATGAAGTCGGAGCGCTGTTGATTTTCGATGAAGTGATCACCGGCTACCGCCTCACCTTCGGGGCTTTTGCAAATCTTTGCTGCGCCAAACCGGATTTGGTCACTCTGGGGAAAATCATTGGCGGAGGGTTGCCCATTGGCGCCATCGGCGGAAAAGCGGAAGTGATGAACCATCTGGCGCCCGACGGCCCGGTGTATCAGGCGGGGACCCTGAGCGGTAATCCGCTTTGTATGGCTGCCGGACTGGCCAACTTGCGCAAACTCCAAACTTTGAATCCTTATCCGGAGCTGGCGGCCCGCTGTGTGCGCCTTACCGATGCGATGAAAGCTACGGCGGCTGAAAAGGGGATCCCGGTGGCGATTCCGAGGGACGGAAGTATGTTCTCCATCTTCTTCCGGGAGTCGGAGCCTCAGAATTTTGCCGAAGTGATGGATTCAGATACCGAACGCTTTGTGAAAGTATTTCACGGCATGCTGGATGCGGGGATTTATTTACCACCGTCCCCGTTTGAAACTTCGTTCCTGTCGGTGTTGCACACTGATGCCTTGCTCGAGCAGATGCTGAGCGCTTGGGACGAGGCACTGGCAAAAATATAATTTGGAAGTTGCAGATGTAAAAAGAGTGGGAAATGATGATCCGGATTTCCAGGTTTTCTGGTCCGCCTGAATTTCTTCACCTTCACACATCTTATGTTTAAAAAATATTACTTCCGAAGCGGCTTCATTGCTGGAATCGTTACTTTATTGTCGCTCTCCACAGTTCAGGGAGCCGACTTCCTGCTTGATTTAAGTTCTCCGGAAATCCGGGCGGCTATTAAACAGCAGGGGGGGGGAGTTGTGGCTGATGGACCTGAAGGGGTTGCAAAACAAGCGGATCAAAAGAAAATTCTATTTTTTGGAAATAGCATCACCCGTCACCCTCCAAGCAAGCAGGTGGATTGGTCGAACAATTGGGGCATGGCAGCGAGTGCCGAAAACAAGGATTATGTTCATTTGGTGGTGGAAGCCCTCTCCAATTCCGGTGGGAAGAAAGTTGATTTCATGATTGAAAACGGGGTTCCATTTGAATCGGGTTTTGAGACCTACAATTTAAATGATCTGGATGCGGCTCTTACCTATAATGCGGATATCGTGGTCATCGCCATTGGGGAAAACGCCAATTCTCTGACTACACAAGAGAAGAAGGATACATTCGAAGAAAAGCTGAATGAAATTGTACGTGCATTGAAGCAGGCCGGGAATCCTACGATCGTTATTCGCAGCACCTTCTGGGGACAGACGGAGCGGGATGAAATCCTCAAGCAGGTGGCCGGGAAGCATGACTGTCTTTATGCCGATATAAGTCACCTGGTGGTTGACGAATCAAATTATGCACGTTCGGAGAGGGACTATACCCATGAGGGGGTGGGTATGCATCCGGGAGATAAAGGGATGCAAAATATTGCGGATGCGATACTTGCGGCCCTTAAAACGGATCCGTCATTATTTCAGGGAGAGGACTTTCGGTTGGATTTAAACTCGCCTGATGTCCGGGCTTCCATTGAAAAGCAGGGCGCTGAAATCGTCGACGGTGGACCCGGGGGGCATCCGGCAGTTAAAATCATTTCGAGGGCTGAAGTCGGCAACTCCTCTACGGCGGCGGCGAAATTGGTGATACTGCCCTTTGATGTGGCCCCCTATAAAGGAGCCAAAATTGAAATTTCGGGTCAGGTGCGTGGTGAAAATATTACCAAACCCGGGCATGTTTATACGGGGGTGAAAGTTCAGCTTCATGTGATGACTGCCGGAGGTCAGCAAAGCTGGATTGATCAGGGAGGCACGCATGGCACTTTCGATTGGAAAGAGCTGAGCGCGCGATCAGGCATCCCTCAGGATGCGAATGAGGCCTTTCTCACTTTAGGCATGCAGGAATGTACCGGAACGGTTTGGATTTCGGATGTGGTAATACGTTTGGTTGAAGAGGCGAAAGTCAGGCCCGCCCCGAAAGATGTGAACGTGACGACCCAACTCCGGGGAGTGATGTCCCCCTTGGATGTGGATCCTCAAGATTTTAAAGCCATGAAAGAATGGAACATCAATTTGGTTCGCTGGCAGATGTTTGGCGTGCCGGAACATCTGGCGGACTACGACGGTTGGTTTGCCCGCCAGCTGGTTAAAATCGAGCAGGCGCTGGATCAGGCGGAGGCGAATGATATCGGCATCATTATCGACTTTCACTATCTCCCGGGAGGGCGGGAGGAGAATGGGGACTCCCGATTGTTTTATGATAAAAAATTGCAGGAAGATTTTATCGGCTATTGGGAACAAATTGCCACCCGGTTTAAGGATCATCCTGCCTTGTATGCTTACGATCTCATGAATGAGCCGGTTCAGCGTAGCGAATCGCCTGAAGGAGTGGATAACTGGTATGAATTGCAAGTGCGCACCGCAAAGGCCATTCGTGAGATTGACCCGAAAACTTTAATCACCATTGAAAGCGATGACTGGTGCAACCCAGGAGGCTATCTCACTTTGGAACCGATTGAGTTGCCCGGGATTATTTATCAGGTGCACAGCTACTGGCCGGGAGGCTTTACCCATCAGGGAATTTTTACTGATCAGGGCATTGCCAAAGACGTGGACTCCAAAGAATCCGCAGTAACGTATCCCGGCATCATCGGTGGACAATTTGTCGACAAAGAAGCGTTACGTAAAAGTCTGCAACCGGTACGTGACTTTCAATTGGCCTACGATGTTCCTATCTATGTGGGTGAATTCAGTGCGGTTCGCTGGGCACCGGGGGCGGCCCAATTTCTCGATGATCTGATTTCTATTTTTGAGGAGTATGGCTGGGATTGGTCTTATCACGCTTTCCGCGAATACGGAGGCTGGAGTGTGGAGCATGAAAATTTGCCCTATGACCGTGACCATCATGTCAAAGCGAGCGAACCCACGGACCGGCAGGAAGTGCTGATGAAATGGTTTAAATTAAACAAACCCTATGGGACGTCGAAATAAGCAGAGTGTGCAATGTGACCCAAAGCATACGCAGAATCCGCGCAATCCATATATACAAAGACACGGACAAACACATGTTTATGTGTTTGTCCGTGCAGGTCTTTGAAGATCCGTATCCCGGATCAATCAAGCTGTAGGTGCACGCGACCCTGATCGATATTGCTGAAGTAGGTTTCGTGGGTTTCCGGGTTGGAAATCACGAATTCTTCCACATGCAAATGTCCGTCGGAAACGAAAGCCATGTGGCCGCCGTATTTCTCTTCGAGTTCCACCAGCAAGGTTTCGTCGGTGCGGCGCAGACGCTCCATCACAATGGGGTGGACGGTGATGCGGGTTGAAAGTTCTTTCTGTTCGTTGAGCAGTTTACGCAACACTTCGTGAATGTGACGTTGAACTTCCACACTCATGGTCAGAGCGGATTTCACGGTGCCGCGTCCTTTGCAGTAGGGGCAGTCCACATATGCTGCGGAAGAAATACTTTCTTTGGCCCGCTGACGGGTCATTTCCAACAGTCCCAAATCTGAGATTTGCAGGAGGTTGGTGCGGGCTTTGTCGATACGGACGCCTTCACGTAAACGGCGGTATACCGCGGTACGGTTTTTGCGTTGTTTCATGTCGATAAAGTCGATTACCACCAATCCACCCACATTCCGCAGGCGCAATTGACGGGCGATTTCTTCGGCCGCTTCGAGGTTCACTTCGAGGATACTTTCCTCCTGGGAGTTGCCACCCTTGTGACGTCCGGTATTGATGTCGATTGCCACCAGGGCTTCAGTTTCGTCAAACACCAGATAGCCACCGCCGGGCAACCACACTTTGCGGCGGAAGGCGTTGTTGAGTTGGCGTTCGATATCGAAGTGTTCGAAGATCGGGGTGCTTCCGTCATAGACTTTGATGTTGCGTTGCGCGTGTCGGGCAATGCGACTGATCGCTTTGCGTACGCGTTCCGCTTCTTCCTCTTTATCGATCACAATCCGGTCAATATCTTCAATCAGCGAGTCGCGAACCAGGCGTTCCAGCAGGTCCGGTTCCTGATAAAGCAGGCAGGGGGTTTTCTTCTTTTTGATTCCGTTGTCAATCTGCTCCCAGCAGTCGAGGAGTCCACGCAAGTCACGGGCGAATGACGTTTTGCGGGCGCCTTCACCGGCGGTGCGGATAATGAAACCCAAATCTTCGGGGGTGGACATGCGTCCGAGAATTTTCTTCAGGCGGCTCCGTTCTTTTTCACCGGAGATTTTGCGGCTCACCCCTTTAAGGCGGGAACCGGGCATCATCACCAAATAACGTCCGGCAATACTCAGGTTGGCGGTGACCCGGGGGCCTTTGGTACTGATGGCGGCTTTGGAGACCTGCACGATGATTTCGGTACCGATGGGGACGCGTTTCTGCATTTCGCCGGGTTGAAATTTCTTTTTGCGGGCGGAACGGCCGGAGCTGGATCCGACTTCTTCCGCTTCCAGGCGGGCGGCATCTTCCGGGATCATGTCCCAGTAGTGGATAAAGGCATTTTTCTTGAGGCCAATGTCAACGAAGGCGGCTTGCAGGCCGTCTTCAAGGTTCTGAATACGTCCTTTAAAAATACTGCCGACAATCCGTTCTTCGCTTTTGCGTTCCACGAAAAAATCTTCCAACCGGCCGTCTTCCAAAAAGGCGATACGGGTTTCAAGACTTTCGACGTTTGCGACGATTTCTTTTTTAACTTGTTTTTGTGTTTTAGTAACCATGAATGTTTTCCAGGTTTGGGGTGGGTCCCGGGTTAGTTGCGCCTGCTATGTACGCTTTGAACGAGTCCCAGTGCCAGCATCATGCTGACCACAAAGGAACCTCCGTAACTAACCAGGGGGAGAGGTAATCCGACAATCGGCATCAGACCAATGGTCATGGCCACGTTGATCGTAACGTGGACCGAGAGCATGGTGAGAATGCCGATCGCGATGAGACGTCCGAACATATCTGAAGCGCGCACAGCCGTGCGTGCCAGAGAGCCGAACAAAAGTGAATAAAGACCTAAAAGGGTCGCTGACCCCATGAAGCCTTTTTCCTCCGCAATCACGGAGAAAATGAAATCGGTCGGTGCGACCGTGGTGGGGAGAAATCCCAATAAATTTTGGGTGCCCTGGCCGATGCCTTTGCCGGTGAGGCCGCCTGAGCCGACCGCCATTTCAGACTGCCGGCGGTTCCAGCTGGCTCCGAGAGGATCACGGTCAGGGTTTATAAAGACCAGTACGCGTTCTTTCTGATAGTCTTTGGCCAAAGCCCAAGCCAGGGGGAGGGTCATTAATCCTAAGAGGACCAACAATCCAATCATTCGCCAAGAAAGGCAGGCCACAAACAATAAGGCCATCACCACGCAGGGCAGAATCATGGCGGTTCCGAAATCGGGCTGTTTGAGGATGAGTAAAAAGATGCAGCCGGTCAACGCGAGGGGAACCATGATGATGCGCGGGTGGCGGGTATTGCGGAGGGGGTCGCCCAGATAGGCTGCAAGACAAATGACCAATCCGATTTTGGCAAGTTCTGCGGGTTGAAAATCGACCACTTTCAAATCATACCAACTTTTGGCGCCGTTGCGTTCAATTCCGAAGATCAAAACCCCGGTCAGTAAGACCAGGCAACCGCCGTAAATGACGGGGCTGAGGTCCTTGAACCAGCGGTAATCGATGAGGGCCATACCTAAATAGACGGGGAGGGAAATCAGGATAAAGATCAGCTGACGGAACCACTGCCGGTTAAGGAGGGGAATACTTTCATCCCCGTAACCCGCAGAGGCAATAAAAATGAGGCCGGTCAACAAGAGCAGCAGGGTGACCAACAGCGCGAGCCAATCGATGCGGAACAATGGGTTTTCCAAACTAAATACTTTAGCCATTGTTGGACCTCCCGAAGAGTGCCTGCATCAGCAATTTCATTCTGGGGGACGCATCGATTCCGGATCCCTGTCCTGCATCAATTAACACCACGGCCGCAATGGTCGGGTTGTCATAGGGGGCAAAAGCAATCATCCAGGAACGGTACCTGCGGTTTCCGGGGCTGCCGTACTGCGCGGTTCCGGTTTTTCCGGCATAGACCAGACCTTCCACCTGGGCCCGGCGGGCGGTTCCCTGGGGACTCATCACCACATCCCGCATGCCTTCCCGAATGGCTTCTACTTTTCGGGCGTCCCAGCCCAGACTACGGGGAGGGGGGCGCATATCGCTCGCGGTGAAATTAGCCGCCGTGTTTCCTTCCGCATCTTCCTGAGAAAGTCCCGGCAAGCTGAATCCCTGAATGAGGGAGGGTGACACCAATTTCCCCCCGTTGGCGAGGGTTGCGGTCATACGGGCCATTTGCAGGGGGGTTACATTGAGGAAGCCCTGTCCGATGACAATGTTTGCAACATCCCCTTTCCGTAAAATGTCGTTGTAGTGCCGTTTTTTCCAGGCATCGGTGGGAAGTATGCCCGGTACTTCATAATCAACTTCAATCCCGGTTTTCTGGCCGAGCCCGATTTTTTCAAACAGGGCATAAACCGGATCATATCCAATTTCCTCGGCGAGTTTCCACATGTAAACATTGCAGGAACGTTCAATGGCCTGGGTCATGTTGATGGGGCCGTGACCGAAGCGGTTATGGCAGTGCATGGGACTGGCACCCGGGGCCGCATAATACACGCCTTCACAGTTGAATACGGTTGCCGGATCCACACCGGCTTCGAGACCGGCCAGGCACACTGCGGGTTTAATGATGCTGCCCGGCGGGTATTGTTCGCGGACGGGCCGGTTGATCATCGGTTTCCGCGGGTCCTGCCGCAGACGATCC
>CAKZLZ010000219.1 GCA_937127435.1 uncultured Verrucomicrobiota bacterium
AAGTGCTTTCTCAATCAGATCCGCATCCAATTCAAGTTTTTGTGCGATTCGACGAGAAGTCATCCATGGTTTGTCCGGTGATGCCTGTTTCAGCGTGCAAATAATTTCATTCACTCGGACGGTCATTTGAAACTCTCCACTTGAAACAAACTGCTTTTTGCAATTGCATCGGTTTTTGATATGTTAAGGCATTTATATGAACTAAATCCAACTGTCTATCCTGTTTTCGACTAACCATTTTATGGGTTTAGTGTTTCAATGACATTTTGAAGATATTCTTTTATGGGGCTGAATTTTTGATCATGTGTCATATATAAACCAGCCAATATTTATGAAATTTATAAATTCTGTAAACATGCTTGAATTAAGAGTCGCATAAATTTCTCCCCACCAAAGGTAAGGTCGTTTCGGATATCAAAGGTTAATGTGCCAACCTGAATGTCGCCGATCCTTGCATGGAATGGCATGGTCAATGGACGTGGATATACTAGGAAGGCTTGTTTGCATCCAACCGCTTCAGCATATGCAACCACCTGTTGAATGTCTCCTGTGGAGGGCTGATTCGGCACCTTGTACTTTGTATCAAGTACGACCAGTGGTTGCCCTGTTTCACGGTCTTTCACCAGAACATCCAGGTCGAAGAGAGTTGGGGGCTCATTCGAAAGATAAATTTTGTGATGCGGTTCGAATTCGATCTCTTGCGGAGCATGTTCTTTCAGCCATTCGGCAACATACAATTCGAAAAGAGAAGCCATATTTATTAAGAATGGAAGACACTGCTTTTGACCGGGATCGTGTCGGGGTCCACAGGATTCAAGAAAGAATCGGCAAAGAGTATGGGGGGCTAAGTAATCATGATTCAAACGGTTGTAAACCCGATCCACACAGTCTGAGGTTGTAAAGGGTGTTAGGGAAACCGTTTGGCCTAGTTCACGGCATGAGGTGCGAACCAGCGTTCGGGTCCCTGCATTGCATGCGTTGGATCGAAGAATGCGGTGAAGCGTCCATAGCAGGATTCTGTTCTCATCTAAATCCCGGGTGTGTTCCTCGTAAACATTGGGTAGTGAGGCTTTCCATGGTGCTTTCACTGTCTGTGCCATGTCCAGGCGCCCTTTTATCGTCATGGACCGTTGGCGTTGCTGTCTGTATTCGGCATAAAGACCTTTTTGACAGCGTTCCAAGACTTTGTTTGCAAGAACCCGGGCGAGACTGTCATATACCTCCTGCAGGGTGTCACAGTCATATAATCCCTGAAGAAACTCGAAATCCTTAAGTCGGTACGCAACTTCCAGCATCCCGAATAGATTGCGCATAGTTACTTTCGGTTGCAGGTGTAAGGCCAAAGATGGCGAGACAGCTAGATACCCGACCCATCCCTGAGAGGTGAACCTCCATTGCTGGTCATTAACAGGTGAGGGAAATTCGACTTGAATTTTTTTTCCATATTGATGGTATAAACATTCCCCATCCTCGATTGACACTTGGTTCATTTCGAGAATTGCCGGATGATATTCCGACAACGTGAGTACCTGTTGCGTGCCTGTCATGTACCCAAGGTGGATGCGATATTCTCCCACCGAAACGGATTCACCTGCTCGCTCTGCCCGAAGAAGTATTCTTCCAGATAGGGGAGAATCTCCATATTCCAAATATCTTCGATTTCACTCTTTAGGTTCTGCCTCAAAAAGAATGAGATCCCGATTTCATAATTCGGGTCGTCGATGGATTTATTCACTGTCTTTAAAATCCGAATGAGCCCATCGGGGTTATACTTTGAGTTCTGGTGAAAAGATTTTAGCACGTCATAGTTTGGCCAGAGTCGTAGAAAAGCAAACCGGCGACGCAGCGCATGATCCACCAGAGCGATGGATCTGTCCGCTGTATTCATGGTGCCGATAATCCGAACATTATCCGGAATATGAAATCGCCCCCCTCCAGCCAAAGGGATATCCTGATCCCGATACTCAAGCAGATACATCAATTCGCCGAAAACCTGTGAAAGTTTCGCACGGTTTATTTCATCTACAATGAGAACACAGGTCCCCTCGCGGCCCTCCGCTTTTTCACAAAACTCCATAAACCTGCCCTTGCGCATAGGATAGCTTAAAACCCCGTCTTCCGATTCCGGTCGAATCCCCTGCATGAAATCCTCATACGCATAAGCAGGATGGAATTGAACGAATTCCTGAAATCCATCACCTGCTTGCGCCAATACCTTGGCCAGCTTGTCCGCAACAAAAGTTTTACCTGTTCCCGGAGGGCCAAAAAGCACAGCCTGTTTGCGTCTTTCAATTGCCCGATGCCAACGTTCCAATTCTTGGAGGGGGAATCCTGTTTGCCGGGCACAGTCCTCCAGAGTGTAAGTGTCTAAAGGCATGGGGTCAACCACTGAGGGTAGGGGGGCAGGCGTCTCCGGGGTCGACCACCATTCCACACCTTGTGAGAGTATAACATCCCTCCAGGCTTTATCAGCCACCATCCCTTTTAGGACAGGGGATAATGGTGCAGATTTATCAATTTTTGCAATGAGGTTTTTGGCAAATATTGGGATGCAAGCCTCCAGTTCTTTCCTCGCCGGGCTGTCAGGCTCATTAAAAAGGTCCAAAGATGTTTCCATCGGGGCAAATGAAAACCCCTCAAATTTCTTCTTAAATTCTCCTTTCCCCCACATTCGAACTCCGTCAGGTATTCGATCGGTTCTGCCTACATAGACAATCCGGTTGGGTGAACCACTGGCAGACCTGAATCCGAAACAGAACCACATCCCAAAGCCGATCTTAATCGAATGATGCAGGCTGGGGGAGTAATTCATCCAAAGACGCTTGTCGGCCATCGGATCCACTCCAGCGGTCTTAAATCGATCGAACACCCACTTGAACCAATCAAAAATCTCATTGGCCTGTTTTCGGGAATCAAAAATTTCTGAAAATGGCGAAGCCATTCCTCCATACGATTCGATGTCGGGATCATCAACCCGTACCACTTTAGGGTTACCTTTCGATGGTTCTGTGATGGCCCAATAACCATGTTTTATAGGATCGTATCGCTCAATAGTTCCGGATCCCATCGCGGGAGAGTAGAGGAAGTCTACTTTACCAGTTGCCAGCCTTGGTTTAGTATTTTCAGGATAATTGATACGGGCATCACGATTGACCGAACAAACGGTAAAATGTGCATCGATTGTTCTTGGGTTTGTATCCGGCCACTTTTTAAAAATCTCTTGACGCAATTTCTCATATGACGCGGCTCCCTGAAGGCCCTCGGTTACTTTTTTCAGCATTTCCCAGACGGTTGGTTTGGTATCACTGTTTGCTTCCATATTCATTAATAGCCCTTGTTGAATTCTATTCTCATATCAGCCAAAGCTAAAGATCTCTTGATTCCCATACAAGCTCGTATGTTCGGGAAGAACGTCTTATTTGTAACCTTTGAGATTGTCGGATGTAGAGTTGTTGGTTTAGTACGTAGTTAGTTATTTTTACGTGGCATGAATTATGACCACAACCCATTAAGGCTTCTGAAGGACTCACATGGACGAAATTCGAGCGAAAATAAGAGCTTTCCGCGATGAGCGGGACTGGAAGCAATTCCATAATCCGAAGGATATGGCCATAGCGATTTCCATAGAAGCCAGCGAACTGCTCGAAAACTTTCTTTGGAAACCTCCTGATGAACTGGACGAGCGGGTGATCGAAAAACGTGAATCCATTGAGGATGAGATTGCAGACATTGCTATATATTTGGTCGAACTAGCTGATAATCTGGACATTGACTTACTCGATGTCATTGAGAAAAAAATTGAAAAGAACGAAAGTAAGTATCCTGCTTCCCTCGTGAAAGGTTCTTCAAAAAAATACACTGAGTATTCTGATAAAGAGAGCGATGGGGAATGATTGTTTACTTAGAGACCAAGGCGGGGTTCCAAGAAGATATTCTTTCCAATCGGATTGAAGAAAAAGTTCATGAAGCTCTCAAGGGGGCCACAGGTAGATCAGTGGGGCAAAGTGAAATTACTTCATGGAAAAATTCTCTTAGACAGATGGGTACCGTTCTTTCTGATTCAGAGATCCCTCTGGATACCGGCGTCGCTATTGAGTTCAATGTACCTAATACAGGAAAGCGTATCGATTTTATCCTCACGGGGAAAAGAGATGACGGGCAACGCACTGCCGTGATTGTTGAACTCAAGCAATGGCAGACGGCAAAGGCTACTCCGTTGGATGCCGTTGTTTCAACTTACCTTGGGGGAGGGGAACGGGAGGTAAGCCACCCTTCATATCAAGCGTGGTCATATGCGGTGTTGATTGAGGACTACAATGAAACGGTTCGGCTTGACCCTATTCATCTAATACCTTGTGCGTATCTTCATAATTGCGAATCGTATGATGTTATTCATGCGCCGTTCTATGAGGCACACACCAGATCCGCTCCTGCCTTTTTGAAGGACGACGCGCTTAAACTTCGGGAGTTTATCAAAGCTCACGTCCGCTATGGCGATAGCGGAGAGACGATGTATCGCATTCGTGACGGAAAGATTCGCCCGTCAAAAGGACTTGCGGATCATCTCGCCTCCTTAATGCAGGGGAATCGTGAGTTCATCATGATCGATGATCAAAAAGTCGTGTACGAAACCGCTTTGGATTTAACTCTTAAATCTAACTCCGGGAATAAGAACGTCTTCATTGTAAATGGTGGTCCCGGAACGGGGAAAACGGTGGTTGCGATCAACCTGTTGGTCGAACTCACCAATCGAGGTTTTGTCGCCCAATATGTTACCAAAAATAGTGCTCCCCGGGCTGTATACGAAAGTAAGCTTACGGGCACCTTTAAGAAGTCCAGAATTTCTAATCTTTTTGTAGGCTCTGGTGGATTCTCCAAATCCGAGCATAACGTCTTTAACGCTCTTATCGTGGATGAAGCGCATCGATTGAATGAGAAATCAGGTCTTTACGGGAATTTGGGCGAAAACCAAATCAAAGAACTCATCGAGGCATCAACTTGCACCATCTTTTTTCTGGATGAAGATCAGCGTATTCATTGGAAAGACATTGGTGAAGCTGGCCAAATAAGAGAATGGGCGAGTCAAACTGGTGCTAAGGTGACTGAATTAGAACTGGCCTCGCAATTTCGTTGTAACGGATCTAATGGATATCTTTCTTGGATAGATAACGCGTTGGATATCCATGAGACCGCTAATCCAACGCTTGAAGGCGCCAATTACGAATTTAAAGTTTGCGATAGTGTATCGGAGTTACGCGATTTAATCTACCAACGAAATTCAGAAGCCAACCGTGCCAGAATGGTAGCCGGATATTGCTGGGATTGGGTCTCCAAGAAAACACCTTTGGCATATGATTTTGATTTTCCTGATGAGGATTTTAAAGCCCGTTGGAATTTAACCAAAGACGGGTCTCTATGGCTGGTTGCTCCAGATTCTGTTTCTGAAATTGGTTGTATCCATACCTGCCAAGGCCTTGAACTAGACTACATCGGCGTGATCCTGGGGCCCGATCTTATTGTCCGAAACGGGAAGGTATTTACCGATGGTGCAAAAAGATCCAAAAATGATGCGTCGATGAAAGGGTATAAAGGGAAACTCAAAACCGAAGGTTCGAAGGCCCGGGCCAAAGCTGATCTTATTATTAAAAATACCTATCGCACTCTAATGACAAGGGGCATGAAAGGTTGCTACATCTACTCAACAGATCAGGAAACGAATGAGTATTTTAAAGAGGTTTCCAAAGGTGCTCTTCCGGTCATTTTTGAGTCAGAGCCGGATAAGCTGCCAGAGCCAAGTTGTCCTTTTGAACTATTCTCTGCAGAAGAGGCCTCAACCCGATCGAACGTTATTCCAGTTCTGGATATAAAAGTTGCGGCAGGCTCGTTTAGCGAAGAGCAATGGTTGCAAGACTGCCAGTACGCAGAGTTGCCTGATCATTTTACAGCTAAACCGGGGTTCTTTATTTCTCAAGTTCTCGGTGAATCCATGAATCGCCGAATACCCAATGGATCTTGGTGTCTATTCCGTCCGACTGGTGGTGGAAGTCGGGAAGGTAAAATCGTTCTCGTACAAAGCCAGGATATCCAAGATCCTGACACGGGTCGCTTCACAATCAAACGCTACTCTAGTGAAAAACAATCGACCGTGGATGGTTGGCAGCACAGTAGCATCACACTCTCTCCAGACAGTAATCTCTCAAATTTCCAGCCAATACGAGTCACTGATCCTGGAACGTCAAATTTCCAAGTTCTTGGAGAATACGTGGCCATAATTGGATAGGATCAGGTTCATATGTTATTTAAAAATAAACTGTCAATAAGGTGAAATGTTATTCTGCCGAATTCCGCCATTTATGTTCTTAATAAACTGGTGACCTAACGTCCTGAATTCCAGTAAAACTTCGCAGTAGGCTCTGAATGATTTAACAAACCTCTATATCCATCTCACTCCGAGCCAAACAAAAACGAATAGAAGCAAAGGAGGATCAACTTATGATTCATTAGGAGCAATTGAAAGCCCGGCTTATTAATTCTCACGAAATTGCCCAAGATCTTCTTAAATCACTACGTCATAAACACTCTAGGATAGCAGAACCAAAATCAGAAATATAAAAATCCAAACAATAACTATTCAGAATTTTCGACTCCTGGATCACGTGGAACTTTGTCTAGGAGACGACACCACACTAATCGTGGGGGCCGTGTTGCAGGTACGGGAAGATAGGTGAAAGTACCTGGTTATGCTGCAAATTTGTCAATGATTCGTCAGCGAAATATGCAAGTCATAGGTGCTCAACTTTTGAGAAGAGGAATCATAATTTTTTTGTCTAGTGGGCAACTCCCTCCTCCGCCATCATTTAAAATTGACAAAACTTCAGTAAAACTGGGGTTTTTCATTTTCAGGCATCAGGGGGTAACCGGGGAAGCATACGAACGAGCATGAAAAACATGAATGGGCTACCCCTGCTTACTCCGATTCCCGGGTGACTTCCAGGCGGATGTAGCCCTGTCCCTGGGAAAGGGGGATTTTGGCTTCACGGGATTCGAGGGTGCCGCTTGTGCTGAGAAGTTCATCGGAAAGTGGTGTCCAGGTGATGAGGTCGCTTGAGGTTTTGACTTCGTAGAGGATGAGCTTGTAGGCGGTTTCGATGTCGAAACTGTAAACGAATTGGTTTCCTTCGACTTTTGCCCGGGGGAGGAGATGGGCGTCGTTGACAAGCCGGTTCATTCCCATCGCCAGTTCGAGGAGGTTGTTGACCCCGTCTTCATCCGGATCATCGAGGTCGCCACTGATGATTTCGGAACTGGAGGGCGTGCCGTGGCTGGTGAGTCCGCCGAACCAGGCTTCGGAGCTGCCGTGGGTGGAATGGGCGGTGTTCGGATCCACGATATTGAGCGAAAATCCGCCGCCATCGGTTTCGCCATACCATGTATCTTCGTATCTGAATTCGTGAATGGTTTGATCGAATGCGGTGGCGAGGCGAAGTGTCTCTCCGCTGTTGCTGAGTTTTCCGGTGTAAGCGCCGAGTACGGGAAGCGTGTTGCCGTAGCGTTCTTCGAAGGCCGCGGTATTGGAGACCAGGAGGATGGATGCTCCCGCGGGAAGTTGGGTGTCGCCAAAGCTGTAATCGATGCCGTTGGTGAATTGCATGCCTTCTAAATCGATGGACGTACTTCCCACATTTGTGAGTTCGAGATATTCAAAATCGTTTTTGTCAGTGAAGCCGGCGAGGATTTCGGAGTCGTCGGGATCAAGGGGGTGATACATGATCTCGGTGATGCGTAACGCGGGTGGGTCGGCGAGCAGAAAGGTCACCCGATGGTCAGCGCTGACGGTGGCACCATCGATGATGCGGGCTCTGATTTCGGTGCTTTCGGTCAGGAGAATCGGGCTGCTGTAGGTGGGAGAGCTGGAGGTGGGATCACTGCTGTCGAGAGTGTAATGGATGCTGCCGGCCGGGTTGGGGTTTGTGATTGAGAGTTGAAATCCGGGGATGAAGGTGCCTCCGTGTTGGTTATAGACCGGCGGGTCTATATCCGGGTAATATCCTTCGGCCCGCAGGGCGGTGACCAGTTTGGCGGCCCGGCCGCTGATCAAGCCGGCGATGGAATTGACTTCGCTTTGCCAATCGCCGTCTCTGGTGCGGGTGGGATCTCCGGGAACAGTGTCCCCCCAGCGGGCGGATTCCGCGACCACGGCTTCGCGGATGTGGTTGCTGAGGAGGGTCCACCGTCCGAGGGCCGCGCTGTCGGTGAGGGCACCATCGTTGTAGAGGTGTTCGTAGACCCGGTCGCTGAATTGTTTCATAAACTCCGGCGAGTCTTTGGCGGAGTTAAAAATGTTGGCAATGGTTTTACTGGCAGAGCCGTCTTTGTCATCTCCTGACCTGAAATCGGGATGGACCCAGGGATCGTAGGGAGAGGGATTGTTGGCGCTGGCGTGGGGGAGGTCCCAGGACCATTCGCCGTCCCAAAGATAATATCGGTGCGGTCCCGCACCGAGAGGGGAGCTGGGGTTGCGGTTGCCGCCGTACCAATTGTTCTGCGGCCAGTCTCCGGTTGCGGTGTACCAGTGGACAATCAGGTAATCGATGAAGGCGTCAATATCGAGGTAGGCTTGAAGCTCCGCGTAGTTGACGGCATTGGACATATCTTTGTCTTTCAGGTCGCCGGCAAGGTAGTCGTAGCGGTCATCGATTCCGGAAAGGTCTCCACCGTGATTCAGGCTGAACCAGTCTTCCGCTTCGCCGCCGAAGTGTTCGGCTTGAAAGGCTTTGTCGGGGCGTTCGACCGGATTGTAAAGTCCCCAGTAGAGACCGTTGATGTAGAGGTGGACGAAGGCGCCGTGCACCCCGTGGCCCGAGGTGCTGATTTGCGACTGCCGGGCGAATTCGTCGATGACATAACTGGTCTTTTCTTTACTGAAAATCCGGGCCCAACTGCGGTTGTTTCCGGCGCGGAGGATGATGCGGTCGAGTTGATTGCTTGCAGAATCTCCGTTCATTACAAAGTTACGGAAGAGTTCAGTGTTGAATTTGGCGTCGCCGTATTCGGAGCGGAAGTTCAGGCGGAGGGACCTTTTCATTCGTTGGTGGGAATGTGATTCGATGCCGGCCTCCGCCTGTTCGTGTTGGGTGGGCGCATCGGGATAGAGGACTTCCACCGAAACTTTTTTCTCCACATCGGTACCGTCATAGAATCCGGCATTGGTGAAAATTTCATCGGGATCGACCACAATGGATAGGGTGGGGATGTCCTTCATGGATTGGGCCATTCCTGAGCTGTAGGCCGCTGCGTTGACGATGGCGGGGTCCATTTCATAATCGTGGACCGCGGTCGTCCCGCCGTTGTGCAGGGCGTAGGTGTTGTTGGGGTAACCGGCGATATTTGCGGGTTGTTGAATGACATCGTTCACGAAAACGAAGGAGTGGGTGTCGATGTTGGTGGACGTTTCTCCGGTTTTGTAGGCAAAGGCACGGATGGTTGCGGTGGTGCTGATGGGGATGGGGCCGCTGTAGAGAGTGCCGTGGGTCTCGGTCGGTTCGCTGCCGTCGGTGGTGTAGACAATGCTTGCACCGGGGGTTGCGGATGTAATGGTCAGGTCGAAGGGGCTGTCGAAGAAGCCGCGGCCGGGGAGGAATTTGGTATCCTTGACCTGCGCGGGCGGGGTGCCTACCGAGATGTTCACATGGGTGGAGGTGGTGACATGGTTCTCATTGTCCGTAGCCACGGCGCTCAGGCTGTAATTGCCGGCAGGGACGTCGGTCCAGTTCCAGACATAGGGGGCGCTGCTGTCGATCCCCAGGGAAGTGGCACCGGCAAAGAACTCCACTTGGGTCACGCTTCCATCCGGGTCGGAAGCAGTGGCTTCGATCAGAATGGTGGCAGGGGGGACGAATGAAGAAGCGTCGGAGGGGGCGGTGATGGAGACGGCAGGGGGCTGACTGGCTGCTTGGTTCAGGACAGTGAATTGGATGGTCAGGGGCGCGCCGGCGGTACCTCCGGCATTGTCGGCGGTGTATGCGGTGGCCGTCAGAGTGCTTTGCCCCACGGCGGGGGTCCATGCGGAGTAACCGTTTGCGTTGTCTCCCTCCAGTGCATAGGGTGGGGCATTTTCGGTCCGGTAGTTGTTGTTGCCGTTGAGTTGAAAACGAACGCTTCCGTTGTTTGCCGGCGTGGTGTTGGCGCGGACGTTAAGATTTTGGGTGGGCAGGGTTGCGAGGTTCAGGCTGGCACCGTCGAGAAAGGGATCGTAGCCGGCGATGGGGAGATCGGTGTCCGCATTGATCAGGGTGAAGCTATCCACTGTGTCTGCTGAAAGCTGCATGCGGCTGCAGAGTAGGGTGAACCAGAGGCAGGCCCTCCGGATGCAGAGGGATCCGCGTTTTCGATGGATCCGGAATTTCATGTGGGAAAGCGGGGGTTAGGGATGGGTTAAGGGGGTGACGTCGGGATTGTCTTTCAGGGTGGAAACTTTGAAGTTGGCGTAGCGGGCGGATCGGGTGTACATGTGTCTGAGGCCGATTCTGCCTTCGTTTACGGGGGGCAACGCTGCGGTGTTCCAGTGACAGAGCATTTCCTCTTCCGGGTTGCGGATGAACATAAACAGATCGTCGCCTTTTTTGATAATGGTGATCTTATGGGGCACGCCTTTTTCGAAAAAGCCGGTATCAAAATAATCGGGCTTGAAGTCGGTATCAGTCAGGTTTTTGCTGCCGTCGGGCCGGTAGCGACGGGCGCGGATGTAGTCCACTTTGTTCGCGGAATTATCGTTTTTATAGGCGGCGTAGCTGATGTGGTAGGTGTGCATGTTCTGGAAATAGAGCTTCATTGCGGGTACTTCGCGGAGCGCTGCCCAATCGGCAACATCTTTTGAATACGGCTTTTCTCCGCTGCCGGTGGCGTGAAGGTAGAGGATGTTTACGCATTTGGTTTCGTTGTCCAACCGGGTGTAGTCGTATTCGATTTTGATGTCCCCCTGAAAGCTTTTCCGGCTCCAGAGCACTGCGTGTGACGCATTTTCCCCGAAGATGGGGCCGGCCTGAAAGTTCATGCCATCCTGCGTATTTTCGATGGTGGCTTTTTTTCCGTCGAGGGTCCATTTGTCCTGCCAATTTTGGGTTCCTGCATCTTCCCAGATTTGGTGCCAGTCGGCTTGGTTGATTTGCTGAAATTGTTGCATGCTTGCCTGTGCAGGGGTGGGAGCGTCGGCAAATATGGGGGCGATGGCGCAGAAGCCTGCGAGCAGGAGGGGTCGGATTGGGTTCATGGTTGAAGCGTAGGGGGAACCTGATCTTTTGACAATTCCTTTTTTTGAGGGGAGGGTTTGGGTGGTTGTTCTCCGCGGGGACCGCGGAGCTACGTTTTTTGGGGGGGAGGATTTGGGTGGTTGTTCTCCGAGGGGACCGCGGAGCTACTTTTCTTTAGGAGAGATAGGTTTTAGGCGAGGTTGGTTCTTCCGCGGGGACCGCGGAGCTACATTATTTTTATGATCTCACCTTTGTTCACTTGCTATTGTTGTGGCCTGGTGTTGACAGGCGATGGATTTTTGGGAATACAATGGGAATTCGATTAGAACTGGAGAGAATGAGTTATGAAACCTAATATTTTACTGATTTTGAATGATGACATGGGCTATTCCGATTTGGGATGTTACGGGGGCGAGGCGAAAACGCCGAATCTGGACCGGTTGGCGGCAGGGGGATTGCGCTATACGCAGTTTTATAATACTGCGCGCTGCTGTCCTTCACGGACGTCCCTGTTGACCGGGCTGTATCCGCATCAGGCCGATGTCGGACACATGATGAACAATGATGATATTGATGGCTACCTGGGGAATTTGAGTCACAATGCAGTCACCATCGCGGAAGCGCTTAAAACCGGAGGCTACAAAACTTACATGTCCGGTAAATGGCATGTGACGCATCATGTGCAGGATGGAGAGATTAGCAACTGGCCTTGTCAGCGTGGATTCGATGATTTCTTCGGGTTTTTATTCGGAGCAGCCAATTATTATCAGCCCATCACCCTCACCCGCAATAACACGCCGTTGGACATGGCGGATCAGCCGGAGGACTTTTTTCTGACCGACGCGATTTCGGACGAGGCGGTTCGACAATTAAAAGAGCATGCCGCGGACAAAGCAGACCAGCCCTTTTTTCAGTATGTGGCCTACACCGCACCGCATTGGCCTCTACATGCGCATGAAGAGGATATCGCAAAATACAAAGGACGTTTTGATGCGGGATGGGATGAGTTACGCAAGGAACGGTTGCAAAGGATGATTGATATCGGATTGATCCGTCCGGACTGGCCCATGTCGGATCGGGATGTCACGGTGCCGCCCTGGGAGGATGCACCTCATAAGGAATGGGAAGCCCGGCGGATGGAAGTGTATGCCGCGCAGCTTGACCGTATGGACCAGGGGATTGGACGTATTTTACAGACTCTGGAAGAAACAGGTCAGATGGAAAATACCCTGATTGTATTTTTGGCGGATAACGGGGGCTGTGCAGAAGAGATGGATGAAAACAGTTTGGACTTTTTCGGCGGCCGCTCTGCCACATTAACCACCCGCGACGGCAAACGGGTGCGTTGCGGCAACCGTCCGGAGGTCGTGCCGGGACCGGAAGATACCTACGCGAGTTACGGCACTTCCTGGGCCAATGTGTCCAATACCCCTTTTCGTTATTACAAACACTGGGTTCACGAAGGGGGGATTGCCACGCCGCTGATCATGCATTGGCCCGAAGGCATTGCCGGGAGAGGGGAATTGCGTCATCAGGCGGCCCAACTGCCGGACATCATGGCGACCTTTATGGCGCTCTCAGGCACCGCATATCCTGCGCAATACGAAGGCCGGGAGATTAAACCGTTGGAAGGGGTACCGATGGTGCCGACCTTTGAAGACGCCCCCCATGGCCGAGAAGTTCTTTACTGGGAACACGAAGGCAACCGGGCGGTTCGGAAAGGGAAATGGAAATTGGTGAGCCGTTACCCCGGGGACTGGGAATTGTATGACATGGAGGCCTGTCGAACCGAAACCCGGGATCTTGCGGATGTGCATCCGGAGATCGTGCAGGAGTTGACCAGCCTTTACACCCAATGGGCAGACCGTATCCAGGTGAAGCCCTGGAATGAATTATGTAAAATGCGGGATGAAAAGGCGGCGAATTCTTGAAGAATGTTTTTACGAAAACACGAATGATTGATGTCACCCAAGCGCCGTACAACGCCGATCCTACAGGAAAAGTGGATGCGACGCAGGTCCTTCGCCGCGCATTAAACGATGTGACCGCACTCATTCTGGGTGCCTTTGGGCAAACACTGATGGACATGTCCCAACTCCCTTTCTCCGACGGATTCGATCCGAGGGGGGTTGAAAACCGGAAAAAGAATGGCAAACTCATTTGTATTTTCCCGGCGGTTATTCCTTATGTACCGGTTTTATATTTTCCGAAGGGGACTTATCTCATTTCGGATACGCTCTGTTACGAACATAATTTTCTGAGCAATATGGGCGGGGGAAAGCTCTGCACCCAAATCCGGTTTAAAGGGGAGGACGCGGCATCCACGGTGATCCGTTTGCAGGATGCGGCTCCCGGATTTTCGGACGCCGAACCCAAGCCCATGGTCCAATTCCTGATCGGAGAAGGCAGCAATGTGGCGATGTCGAACTATTTTGAAGATCTGACCCTGGACTGTGGAAATCAAAATACTTCGGCGGTGGGACTGGATTTCTTTTGTAACAACTCCGGTGCAGTGCGGAATGTGAATATTCGATCCGGTGATGGCAGTGGCGCGGCGGGATTGATGTTGGGGCATGGAAATTATTCAGGGGTGTTGTTAAAAAATATTTCGGTGCAGGGTTTTGATTCCGGACTGCATATTGATTCTTCGCGGGGAACCATGTTTGTGGCCGCGGAGTCGTTTCGGTTAAAAGATCAACGGCGTGAATCGGTGTTTGCGGGGAGTCCCTGTATTTCCCTGCGTGATTTCCACTGCAGTGGCGCACCCTGTGCCGTGACCATGGGGACGGTGCACGGGCATTTGGTAATGCTGGATTCGGTACTCGAGGGAAAAGGGCCGCATGCAATTCAAGCCGGTGAAAGCAGTGCCTATTTTTCCAAACTCAAAATTAAAGGGTTTGACCGGGTGGCCTCTTTGGGTGAGGATCTTCCTTTCGATTTGGAAGAATGCACTTTCGGGGACGGGAAATTGCTGTCCGCAGAACGGGTGCCGGGAAGTATGGACCGCTTGCCGGTTGAGTCACCGCCCGTATATCCGGAGGGAGAAGCCTCCCGCTGTGAAGTAGATGACTTCGGGGCGGTTTCGGATGGATCGGTTGACGCATCGGCGGCTATTCAGGCTGCACTGGATTCCGGAGCGGCGGAAGTACATTTCGGTGCCGGTAAATATCAGTTGGATACACCCGTGCACGTGCCGTCCCACGTAAAACGTCTGGCGTTCCATTTTTGTGATTTGGTGACGGGTCCGAATTTGCGTGATCAAAAGAAAGCGGGAATCTTTGTAATCGACGGGGAAGCGGATGATCCATTGTGGATTGAAGATTTATTTACCTGGGAGCAGTTTTGCGGAGACTGTATTACTTTTGTGCATGCCTGCACCCGAACCTTGGTGATTGAGGATGTGCATACCCAAACCATGTCGCTTTACCGGAATGATGTTCCCGGAGGCAAAGTATTCCTGGAAAATGCGGCCTGTACGACCGGGGTGATTCCGGGGACGCTGGATCACGGGCGAATCTGCATGCACTTCACAGGGCAACAGGTCTGGGCGCGCCAATTGAATCCCGAGCGGGGGCATCCCATGGTGATTAATGACGGGGGAACCTTATGGGTGATGGGCTTTAAAACCGAAGATGATGCCACCGGATTTTTGACCCTCAACGGAGGGCAGACTGAATTGCTGGGTGGGATCTTGAACTTTGGTGGAGATCAGCATCCCGCCTTTGATGCGCAGGACTCCTGGTTGCGGGCCTCTGCTTCCAGCAACAGCTGGGAGGGTCAGATATTTAAAAATGTGGTAAGGGACCAGCATGGCGACCGGGTATTTGAAATCAAAGGCGATGAATTACCCAACCGGAATTATACGGGCCCCCGCGCAAAACTTTTCAATTTGCCCCTGTATGCTTCAGATGCGCCTCCTTCTTCGAATTGAGGAAGTTACTTCGGTGAGAGTATGGAGGGGGCATTTGCGGCGTAGCCGCAAATGATCACAGACAGGAATGTCTGTGTTACTCTCCACTGTGTTGGTCGAGGAACTTTTGAAGAGGGGCGATGAAACGCGGGAAGTCTTCAATGTGGGGGAGGTGGCCGATATCATCGATCTCTACCAATTCAGCTTGGGGAATGGCGGCCTGGGTTTCGCGGCCCAATTTGGGGTAATCTCCCAATTGTGCGGCCAGTTCCGGTGATGCTGCCGACCGGCCGATGGCGGTGCGGTCACGTTGTCCGATGATGAGTAGGGTGGGAACGACGAGATCTTTAAATTGGTGGACCACGGGCTGGGTGATGATCATGTCAAAGGTCAGCGCCTGGTTCCAGGCCATGCGGGGGTAGTCCGGACTTTCGATAAATTGACTGAGCAGATCCACCCAGGGATCGTAGGCCTCTTTCCATTGATTGTCGTAATAGAATTTGAGTTGGTAGGCCCGAATGCCTTCGGGGGTCTTTTTGAGCTCCGATTGGTAGGCGGCATCGAGCGTGGTGTACGGAACCCCTTTTTCGAGCCAGTCTTCGAGTCCGATGGGGTTTTCGAGAATGAGCGCGGTGGTGTATTCGGGAGACATCAGTGCAGAACGGGTGGCGAGCATGCCGCCCATGGAGTGTCCGAGGATAAAGGATTCTTGGACCCCGAGTTCCGCGAGTAAGTTGCGGGTATTGGAGGCGAGTTGATGAAAACTGAATTGATAATGTTCGGGTTTGGATGATTTACCGAATCCGATCTGGTCGGGCATGATCACCCGGTAACCGCTTTTGGACAAAGCTTGGGCGGTGGTTTCCCAGTAGGCGCCGGAGAAATTTTTTCCGTGGAGCAACACGACCGTTCCCTTGGTTTCACCGACCGCGGCGACATCCATATACACCATTTCCAGGGTTTGCTGCTGGCTTTCGAAGGAAAAGGTCTTGGCTTCAAAAGGATAGGTGAAATTTTCCAGTCTGACGCCGTCCGCTTGGAGGAAGGGGGGGATAAAAAGCAGGCAAAGAGTCGCGGTTAAAAAGGGGGTAATTTTCATGGGGGACTGTAGGGCAGATCTATGAGGGGTCAACTGATCGCCGACTGCTTTTTCAGGGGGCCTTCGCGGCTTGGCCGCTCAGGGTCACAGACAGGAATGTCTGTGTCACTCTACTCGACGCTGCTGCCGCGCCAGTGGAGTTTGTTGCGGAGAACTTCCCAATAGTTGTAATCGGGGAGTTGGAGCAGTTCGACTTTCAGGTCGGAAATTTTAATATCCAGTTTGGCGCCGGGGACCATTTCCAGGACGGGTTGTCCGTCGCAGGCCAGTACCAAAGATTTGGAGTGGGGGGCCAAATTAATTCCTAGTTCGGAAGTGGATGAGAGCACCACCGGCCGGACGGTCATGGAGTGGGGACAAATGGGGCTGAGCACCAGGTCTTCGGTTTCCGGGCTGAGGATGGGTCCTCCGGCGGAGAGCGAATGGCCGGTGCTGCCGGTGGGCGTGGAAACGATAAGCCCGTCGCAGGTGTAGGTGGTCAGGGCACCGCCGTTCACGGTTACTTCCAGGGTGGCGATGTGGGAACTTTTCCCCCAGCTCATCACCACGTCGTTGAGCACGCGCGCGGTTTTCGGGGATTCTCCCGGATTTCGATAGCTGCATTCCAGGAGAGGCCTGCGGGAGGTGATGAAGGTGCCGTCTGCCAGGGCTTCGAGCGCCTGGTCTACTTGATCCTGGGTCACGGAGGTGAGAAATCCGAGTTTACCGAAATTGATACCGAGCAGGGGCAGGGGATTTTCTCCCATTCTCCTCACCGCACTGAGAAGGGTGCCGTCGCCGCCCAGGGTCAGTACCGCATCCGCGCGGTGAAACAGCTCGTCGCAAGCTAAGCAGGTTTGATTCGGAAGCCAGGCGGCGTCATCCGCTTCGAATAGCAACTCAAGTCCCAAGGCTTCTGCCTTGGAAATCAGTTTGGGTAAGAGCTCCCGGGTGCCGGACTTCTCTTGATTGACGATAACTGCGAGTGTTCTCATCCCTTTCTTGTATCGCCAAAGCCGGAGTTGGTCAAGGGGCGAGGGACCTGTCACATTTTTGACTTTCTCTCTGTCTACATTTCGGATAGGCGGAGGCTTATGAAATTTGGAAAAACGATTGCTGAACACTTGCCTGCTGTAAAACAGGATCAACCGAACGCGGAATGGATTCACACTACCTCCGTGACGGGTACCTATGGGATTACCGCTTCGGTGAAAGATTTTGATGAAGTACTGGATTGGCAGGAGCACCGCCGCGAATTGACCCAGGGCTATTACCGTCTGATCCATCCGCCCCAGGTGCAGGGCTTTAAAGCGCGTCTGCAGGCGAAATATCCCGGGTGGATTGCGGTATTGTTCTGTTCGGGTCCCATGGCGAAAAAAGAATTGTCAGAATTACTGTCCGTTTCAGGGAATCCATTGCCTGTTGTAGAGCATGAAGATCTTCCTTCGGAATTGGAAACTGGATCTGCGCAGGTTTTGATTTTAGAGGGCCTGGGGGTTTTGATCGGGGTGGTATTGGTGGAAGATGCCGATTTGGCGGCAGAGTTGCACGAACGGAACCGTCGACGCGGGGGATCCATCTCGGCGCGGAATGTGGATGTGTGGATGGGAGAGGAGGTCCTCGAGTTGCCGGAATGTGGTCTGGTAAACGATGTGGCGGCCCGCCTGAAAGAAATGGAAGAGGCGGAATTTGTGTCCTTTTATCCTTCGGGGATGGCGGCGGTGACGGCGGTATTGGACTTGGTATTGACCCCGGAACAACCCCGCATGCTGGTAATGGGAAATGTTTATCGTGACACCCATTTATTGCTCGAAGAGCTTCAGTGGGCAGACCGTGATGTAAAAACAGATTTTCTGGATACCTTTGATATCTCCGGGTTGGCTGCGCGGATCTATGATGAAGACGTGAGCGGGGTCTTAATTGAAACCATTACCAATCCCCTGATTGAAATTCCGGATTTGCCGGTGATTGCCGCCCTGTGCCGGGATGCGGGAAAGCCGTTGTTGGTGGACAGCACCATGGCCGGTCCACTCAATGCCTGTCCTTTGGCATTGGGGGCGACGGTGGTGATGCACAGTACCAGCAAGTATTTAAGTGGCAGCAATATGCACGGAGGCGGGATCGTCTTGACCTCTGACCCCTTGTGGGTGAAGAAATTGACTGACCAACAGGCGCAATTCCAAAACACACTTTCTCCACTGGACATCAAAACATTGGCCGCAGGGATTCAAACCTATCCGGACCGGTTGATTCGTTTTAATCGTAACGGCGAAGCTTTGGCGAAATTATTGCGCGAACACCCTGCGGTGGAAAAAGTGTATTATGGAAACCAAGGGCGGCCTGAATGGCTCAACGGTTTGGCATCAGTGGTGAGCTGTGATCTGAAAGCCCCGGATTTGGAAAAGCTGGCGGTTTTTTTCGATGCGGAATTACCCGGGGTGATTAAAGCCCCGTCGCTGGGAAGTGATCAGACTTTGTTTTGTCCCTACGTGCTGTTGGCATATTACGACAAGAGCGATGAATATTTGAAAGAATGCAACCTTTCTAAAACGTTACTCCGTTTTGCCGCGGGCTGCGAAGAGGATTTTTCCGGGGTGTTGGATGGCATCCGTCAGGCGCTGGATCTGTTGAGCTAGGTTGTTTGCTTGGGGAATGCTTCGTCTGGAGTGTGGAATTTCAATTCCGCTTTTAAATAGGTTCAGCTCGCTGAAGCGGGCTTTAGAATTCTGCAAGGAAGACCCCGCCGTTGCAAGCAACGTCCCCCCAAAGCGGAATTAAAATTCCGCACTCCAGACGAGTTACGGAAGAAGCCATTGACTCTGACTTCCTTTTTCCATTGATTTGGGCTTCCCGGGGAGAGATAGTTCGTGAACGGCCTTTGAAAAGGGTTGCAGTGGGTGAAAATTTCCTGATAGGAAATGGACTTTGTTCACATTCAATTTGAGGAGAAGGGTAATGAAATTGCGTTGCGTATTATTGGCTTTGTGTTTTGGGTTTTTTGTTTCGTATCCTGTGCAGGCACAGGAAGCATCGGAAGATGCGGATCAGGCTTTTGAAGAGTTTATGAAGAAATCCGAATTGGAAGTGGGGCCCCTGACCGGGCGGATGTCCAAAGTTGCTGAAATCAATACGCCGGAAGGGTATATGTTCAGTGGGCCCAAAGGAACGCAATACTTGATGGAACTTATGGGGAATCCGGTGGACGGATCTGAAATTGGTTTTGTTTCTCCCGACAATTACTTTGAATCGGATGACGGATGGTTTCTGGTATTTGAATTTAACGAAGTCGGGTATGTAAAGGACGATGAAAAGGACAGCCTGGATGCGGATGCCATGCTGAAGTCAATCCGTGACAATGAACAGAGTTCAAATGATTATCGTCAGGCGCAGGGCTACAGCACCCTGCATGTGCAAAGATGGGCGGTGTCGCCGAACTACAATTCCGAAACCCAGAATCTGGAATGGGCTTTGGAGTTTGAAGTGCGTCCGGAAATGGACCGGATCGTGAATCACAACATCAAGATTCTGGGACGGAATGGATATGTCCAAGCCACCTTGGTGTGTGGGCCTGAACAGTTGCAATCCGTTCTCCCTGAAGCCCGCGAAATACTCAGAGGCTTTACATATCAAAGCGGCCAGAAATATGCGGAGTACAGAAAGGGTGACAAAATTGCGGAATACGGCCTGACCGGTTTGGTGGTGGGAGGCGGATTGGCTTTGGCCGCCAAGAGCGGTTTGTTGGGTCGGTTGCTGAAACCTCTGATTATCGGCGTGTTGGCTTTCGGTGCATTTATCAAAAAAATATTTACCGGCAAAAACGGCAGATAAATGAATATGACCCTGGGGCAGAAGCTGTATGTAATTTTATGGCTCATCTATTTGAGTGATTGCATATGGTGGATTCCCCACAGCGGATGGTTTTTGCAGGGCGGGAAGATCGGCAAATTGAAAGCCCGCTTTGCGGGAAGCCTGGGGAACTTGCAGGGCGGGTTTGTCTTTTTGCATCTGGTTCCCGGATGGGCCATGAGCTTTGAATTGAGGGAGTGGCCCTTTTCGGTTTCTCCCAAAGGCTGGGCGGTTTGGGTGCCCCAAATGTTTCGTCCCGGCGGGCGGGCGGATCAGAACGAAGGCTTTCAGAACTTCGAGGATTCGGAAAGTGAACTCAGGGTCCATGGAGCCTGTTTGAATTTTTCCGGCGGTGGATGTGCGGATGCCCGGGGGAAAGAGATCGCGGATAAGGATGCCGAATGGTTACGGGAATTGAAGGCATTGCCTTTGGCCGAACGGGAAAAAGAAATTTCCACCGTTTGGAAAAATCAGGTGGATGGTGAAGCGATTCACGCCCGGGTGACGGAGGTAATACATGCGTCACGTTGGCTAAGATTTATGGGGCAGATGCAATGGGTGGCAATGTTCGGGGTGACGCCTCTGTGGTGCGCTCGCTGGGGGTTGGATATGGGGATTCTTAGAAGTATGGGGCTGATCCTCGGATTGGCATTGGTGAACACAGTGATGTTTTTATTTGTCCACCGGAAGCTTTACCCCAGGTCTAAAGGGGAGCGCTGGAAAAGTGCCTGTATTATGCTGGTGAGTTTCCCTATGTCCGCGCGCGGGGCGGATCTGCTGACCCGCAAAGCATTGTTAGGATTTCAAGCCCCGGCGGTGGTGGCCCATTTGTGTCCGCCCAGCCTGGAAAATCGGCGGTTGATGCAGCATTGGATGCGGGATGTGAGATATCCTTTGCGGATGGATCTGGACGAAGGGCCGGCGCGGGAAGTGGCGGAAAATTATATTGCCTGGCGGCAGGATGTGTGGGGGAAATGGTGGGAAAAGCTTTCAGATTCAACGTGGCGGGAAGAAGAGTTGCCGGTGGTGGATGCCGACCGTAAAATTTGTCCGCGTTGTCTTGAAGATTTTAATGCGGAGATCTCCGAGTGTCCGGATTGTCCGGGCGTGACCTTGCCCACCAAAGAGGAGCGGCCCCATGAGTGAATTATCAGATGCATATCCATGGGTGAAATATCTCATTCTGCTGATCGCGGTCGGAGTGGGTTATGTCATCATCTCCAAGCTGCTGGATGCGATGATGCCCTCCAAGTCCCGGCCACTGCCTCCGCCCGATCACGAAGAGCTAACTACGATGTCGCTTCCCAACGCTGAGACGGATCTACAAGATGTCGACGCGTTGCGGAAACGTCAGGATGAAGAATATAAATCCTGGGAAAAGGATCGGCGGAAGTAGAAATAGTATTGGAGCGCGGGCACTCTTGCCCTGCGGAGAGGATGGGATGGGGTTCTCACGGAGGCACGGAGGCACGGGGACACGGGGAGGAAGAGAGTACGATTCGGATTTTGATTTGGATATTCGAATTTTTTGGACCGCGGGACGCGGGCTCTCCGGTAGTTGTCTTGAGAATCCAGAAAATTTCGATGGATTTATATATTGACAATATAATTGTCATAGTGTTGTTTGGAGGAAGCAAAGGAGAAAACCATGAACAGAAGACCTTTAAAAACGAGAAGCAAACAGTGGGCCACCCGACTGGCATCGGCGGTGGCCAAAACCGGGATTCGTCCCAATCAAATTTCCGGCTTGGGTATTTTGATTTCGATCCTGGGGGCCTGGATTCTTTTGCAGAATGGGTGCTGGCTTTTGTTGGGGGCTCTGATGGTGCAGTTCCGTTTGCTCTGCAATATGATGGACGGTCTGATTGCGATCGAACATGATAAAAAGAGTGCGCTGGGGGATTTGTTTAATGAAGTGCCTGACCGGATTGAAGACAGTCTCTTTCTGGTTGCGGCCGGATACGCTGCGGGCATGCCCTGGGTCGGTTGGTTGGCGGCGCTGCTTTCGGTGAGTACGGCCTACATTCGATTGCTGGGCGGATCTTTAGGATTTGAACAGGACTTCTGCGGCCCCATGGCCAAGCAGCACCGGATGTTTGTGTTGACTGTCTCGCTGATTGTCGGGGCATTTGTTCCCGAGGCCCTGCGGGTCGGATTGGGCCTTATTGTCGTGGGCGCGGTTTTCACTTTCCTCCGTCGCTTGCTTCGACTCACCCGTCAAATGGAACAAGGGTCATGATCGATTTGCTCTTCCGGGGTGGACTTCGTCTTTTGACGGGGGCGCAGACCTTTTGGAAAGGGGAGGCTTACCCTTATCCGGAGAAGGTGCAGGTGTATTTTGCCAATCACAGCAGTCATTTGGATGCGGTATTGATCTGGTCTGTGCTTCCGCCGGAATTGCGATCTAAAACCCGTCCGGTGGCCGCGCGGGATTACTGGAACAAGTACCGGTTCCGCCGTCACCTTTCCCAAAAAGTTTTCCGGGCGGTGCTGATTGAACGGACGCATTGTACCAAAGAAAATCATCCGGTGCTGCAGTTAACAGAGGTTTTGGATGGCGGGGACTCTTTGATCTTTTTCCCGGAGGGTTCACGTGGAGGCGGAGAAGAAACGGGTACGTTTAAAAGTGGGTTGCATCATTTGGTCAGCCGCTTTCCGGACGCGGAATATATCCCGGTTTACCTGGAAAATTTAAACCGGGTTTTACCCAAAGGGGAAGTGTTGCCGGTGCCTTTGATTTGTACGGTCACCTTTGGGAATGCGTTGCCTTTGATTGCGGATGAGAGTCGGAATGATTTTTTACACCGCGCCCGCGAGGCGGTTTTAAACCTGAAAAGAGAGCTGTAATATGGATCCTCAACTTAAAATTCTATTAGGGGTGATTTTTCTATTACTGGGCATTGCCAGTGGCATTGGCCGGGTGCTCGAAAAGCGGAGCGAAAAAGCCAACGCCGTTATTCGCAATCTGAATGCCCGGATCAAAGCTTGGTGGGTGATGTGCATCTTTTTTAGTTTGGCGGTATTGATCGGTCCGAAGATGACCCTGGTGCTGTTTACGCTGATGTCTTTTTTGGCCCTGCGGGAATTTGTCACCCTCATCGCACCCGGTCGGGGGGATCACCGCGCATTGTTCTGGGCATTTTTTGTAATTACGCCGCTTCAATATTATTTGATTGGGATCGGATGGTATGGACTCTCTATGATTTTTATTCCGGTTTTCGGATGTCTATGGATGCCCATTCGCAATGCGCTGACGGGTGAAACCGAAGACTACATGGCCCGCACCGCGTTGGTGCAGTGGGCACTGATGATCTGCGTCTACTTTGTCAGCCACGCCCCGGCTTTGCTCTTTCTGGATATTCCCGGATATGCGGGGCCGAATGCCAAGCTGCTGTTCTTTTTGGTGATCGTGGTACAAATGAGCGATGTGTTGCAATACGTGTGGGGCAAGACTTTGGGCAAGCATCCGATTGCGCCAAGCCTGAGTCCCGGGAAAACCATTGAGGGATTTGTGGGCGGTGTGTTGTCTGCCAGTCTGGTGGGTATGGCCATGTTCCGCATCACCCCCTTTTCCTGGTGGCAGGCGGGATTGTTTTCACTGCTGATTTGCATCATGGGCTTTTTCGGCGGCCTGGTGATGTCGGCAATTAAGCGGGACCGTGGAGTGAAAGATTTCGGATCGTTTATCGAAGGGCACGGAGGGATGTTGGATCGTATTGATTCTATCATTTTTTCCGCACCCTTGTTTTTTCACCTCGTACGCTTCTACTTCAGCTAATGAAAACTTCACTTTCCCTCACTTCTCTTGGCGACGCCGCTCTCGCGGATCAGATTGCAAAACGTGCCCATGAAACCGTTCCCGCTTACAAAGCTTTTTGCGGGGAGGGCGGTGGATCCGTTTGCTGGCCGGATCGGCCTTGCACGGATAAAAAGACCTACCTTTCCGCTTTTGATTATGCGGATCTGTTGTCGCCGGATGTCGAAAACTCTTTTTCCATTTTCAGTTCTTCCGGATCCTCCGGTCAGCCCTTTTATTGGCCCCAGTTGCGAAGTGAAGAAAGTGATGGGGGCGAAAGGCTGCGTGCATTTTTGGAAGTGTCCTTTCAAATTCATGAACGCCGGACGCTGGCAATTATCGGTTTGGCGCTGGGGAGCTGGATTGGCGGGGATCATTTCTCCTGGGCGATGAAAAATCTGTCGCAGCGTTCCCCTTATCCCTTTTCGGTTTTTTCACCGGGCAATCAGCACGAAGAAATCATCCGCATGATTCACGCGTCGAAATCTTTTACCGATCAAATCCTGTTGTTGGTCTGTCCTTCCGCGATCGGACATTTGAGAAGCCGGGCGGAGGCGATGGGCATGCCTTTGCCTTTGGAACGTATGCGTTTTCTAGTGATCGGGGAAGCCTTTCCTGAATCCATGCGCAGCGAGTTGGCGCAGGCCTCCGGACTGTCTCCGGACGAAACCCAGATGCTGTCGGTTTTCGGCAGTGCGGACACCGGCGTTTTAGGAAATGAAACCCCGGCTTCGGCCATGATCCGCGGCTTGTGTGAAAGTCATCCTGAACTGCGTGAAGCTTTGGGGTTTGACCGGGTGGTTCCCCATTTGTTTCATGTGGGTGACGCATCCGCATTTTTAGAGGATGGGGCCGGGGAATTGTGTGTCACCAAATGGCAGGGGATTCCGCTGATCCGCTACAACCTGCATGACGGCGTAAAGTTGCTGCGTTGGAAGGCTGTTTTGGAAATTGCAAAACCGTATCTGCCTGCAGGAGCGGTGGAAGCTTTGGCGGATCTCCCCGACATCTTCGCGATTACCGGCCGGGCGGATGCCTGTTTGATTTTGTGCGGAACCAATATCAGCGAAGCGATGTTGGATAACGTGATGCACCAGCCTGATATTTCGGAAACCTTGACCGGTGCTTACCGGGCGCGGACGGTATTTGAAGCGGGCCGGCAACGACTGGAATTGGAGTTGGAAGTCAGGGAAGGACTTGAAATTTCGGCCGCATGTGTGGAGCGGCTTTACCCGTTGTTGATTGAGGCCCTGGGCGAAGTGCAACCTGAGTTCAAAGGCGATTGGGAAAAGATTTATGGTTTCTGGGATCAGGATCCTGATCAGCGGATTCTTTCCCTGCGATTAAAACCCTGGCCGGCCCTGAGTGGCGAAGGGATCAAACATCGGGGCATACAATGAAAGAATCTCCCCGCTGGCTGGTGATGTTGTTAGGTCCAATCGGGTGTTGGATAGCCTTTGCCTGGGGCTTTCTGGAAGCCACCGTATTTTTTATCATTCCGGATCTGTTGTTAAGTCTCACTGCCCTGTTCGCTTTCCGCAAAGCATGGAAACAATTGGGATGGATGATTCTGGGTTCCATTTTGGGTGGCGTGGGTATTTACCTATGGACTTTGGGGGCGCCCCGGATGGCCCGGCAGCTGGTGGATGCGGTTCCTTTTGTGACGGAAGAAATGTGGTTGACGGTGCAGTTGTCTTTGAGTCAACATGGGGCATCCGGTTTGGTGATGGGACCGTTTTCCGGAATTCCCTACAAAGTGTATGCGGTTGAATCGGTGGAGAAAATCCCTTTGGCCTTATTTGTTCTTTTTTCATTTCCTGCGCGGCTCAGTCGCTTGGCGGGGTCGGTTTTACTATTTGGCGGACTGGGAACTTTGTTTAAACGCAAAATTGAAGCCCGTCCCGGCCTCACGCTTGCCCTTTGGGGATTGTATTGGGTGGGGATCTATATTTGGTATTGGGGAAATCTGTGGGGAGAAAGTTGATGAGAGCTTTATCGTTAAAGGAACGTGCGAATTTACTCAAAACCTTTGTGAGTGGGGGGCGGTTCTTAAAACAAACGCCGCATTGGCATCCGGAGCGGATGCGGGACTGGCAGTTTCAGCGCATTCAGAAACTGGTGGCGACGGCCATGGAGGAAATTCCTTTTTACAAAGCGCATTATCAAGCCGCCGGATTTGAAGCCGGGGATCTGAAAACCTGGGAGGATTTTCATGGGTTGCCTGTGGTGACGAAGGATGATGTGATTGGAAATTTTCCGGATCGGATGCTGAAATCCGGAACGGATCTTGATGACCTGATTGTGTCCCGAAGCAGTGGATCCAGCGGGAAGGTTTTGGATATCTGTTATGACAGCCAGGCGATGATCACTTATACGCTGGCGGGGCTTCGCTTGTACAGGATGGGTTTTTCCTATGGGCCCTTTGATCGTCAGTTGTATATTTATACCTCACCGTATCCTTTTCCTTCCGTGTTTGGATTGTTCCCCATGCATTTTGTTTCGACCTTGGAAGAGGTGGAAAAAATAGCGGACAAAGTAGAGGCCGTGAGGCCGGAGTTGTTGGTTTGTTATCCTTCACATCTCAAGCAGATCGCTCCGCTGTTAAGCAAACGGGCGGTTTCCCGCTTGAAATGTGTTTCGGTAAATTCTGAAATGTCCACCCAGGCAGAGCGGGATGCGATTTCGGAAATGTTGGGGTGTCCGGTGCTGGATGAATACTCTTCGGAAGAGCTCACCCGCATTGCGGCCCAATGTACCTGCGGGAACTATCATTTGTTTGAAGATATCAATTATATGGAGACCTTCGCACCGGAGGAGGGGACGGGATTGGGGGTTTTGGTGGGAACCAATTTACATAATGTGGCCATGCCCATGATCCGCTATGTGCAAAATGATTTGGGAGAGATTGTAGAAGGGGGTTGTGGTTGCGGATGGAAATTTCGGCAGTTGAAAAATCTGCA
>CAKZLZ010000220.1 GCA_937127435.1 uncultured Verrucomicrobiota bacterium
TTTAACAACATAATGCCCGGTAATTACATAATAAACGTAGAAGTACCTTCTGATATAATTCCTTACTCTGCAACAACTACTGTTACAGTAAACCAAACCACTTCTCTTTCGATAGAAGTAGGCCCTGAGCCCCTAGTTAGTAACCCTGTAAATATTAATTTATTGCTTGAAAGCAGCTATGCCAAACTTAAAGATGAAGCTATTTTCGATGCAACTGGTTGCAGCCGCTATTGGGGAGATGTTGGAGCAGATATTCTTTATGATAACAGGAGTGGCAGTTCATCTAATCTTGAAATTGATTCTTATAATTTTAATCCTTCCAACCAAATTATCAGCGCGGCATGGTCAGCCCATTACAATTTAATTGGGCGAGTAAACCAAGGATTAGATATGCTTGAAAGTGGTGAATATACTTCTGAACAACCTATTGATGAAAATGAGATTCGGGCTGAATTTCGTTTTTTAAGAGCTATGATGTATTTCAATCTCGTAAAGCTATTTGGCAATCCGGTTATTTTTACAACCATAAATTCTGATCTTAATAATCCACCCCTAATAATTCAAGGGAGAGAAGAGGCATATGATCTAATAATAAGCGATTTGAATTATGCGCAAACGCATCTTAAAATGAATACCTCAACGACTAGAGCAACTAAAGCAGCTAGTCAAGCACTTTTAGGAAAGGTTTACTTGCAAATGGCCGGTTATCCACTCCTGCAACAAGAAAAGTATGCACTTGCGTTGGCAGAATTAACAAAGTTTGAAGGCACTTTTGCTTTAGAATCCGATTATTCTGATATTTTTTTAGTTGATAACGAGGATAATTTAAAAGAGGTGATTTTTAGAATTCCCTTCGATCAAGATGGCAATTATGGCTTCTTTTGGGGTCCAGTGGGAATTTCAGTACCAGACAACTATTATTTAGTAAAAGGTTTTTCTGAAAGTTTCTTTAATAACCCTGAGGAAGCTGTTAGCCCCGTATCATTTCCGCTAGAAATAGAAGATAACAGGTTTCAACAAAATGTAGCTAGTTTTAGCTATGAGAACGATATGCAAGTAAATGAAGAAAACATTGAGGACTGGCGACCCTATAAGTTTAGAAAGCCTCTAGGTGAAGAGACCAATTTCAAATCAGAGTCATTCGACTTACCCTACTTAAGATATGCAGGTGTGCTATTAATGATCGCAGAAGCAGAGAACGCTATTTCTGGGCCTAATGCAGCTGCTTATTCTGCTTTTAACGAAGTACGGCGAAGGGCCTATGGCGATATGAACCATGATCTTACAGTAGGTCTAGATCAAGAGGGTTTTTTACAAGCGATTCTTGATGAAAGAAGACGCGAACTCTGCTACGAAGGGCACCGGAAAGACGATCTTATCAGAACCCAAAAATTAGAAGGTGTAATTACTGAATTTAATGTAGCACATCCACAATATGCTAAGAATTTTGCGTCTCATAAACATGTTTGGCCAATTCCGCAAAGAGAACTTGACCTAATTCAAGGTCTTCGGCAAAATGAAGGTTATTAGCACTACGATATAAGTTTGAGTAAACTAGAAAGAAACAGTACTTTTTGCAAAGGGATAATCCCGAAATTCTCATTTTTCAAGGTAAATGTTTTGGTAATGCGAGCCAACCAAAATAGTATTTATAATTAACAAACAGACAGTTCAAAAACAGGATAATATCCATAAATTTGGAATAAATCCAATAATTTGCCATCCAAAGACCATATTAAAGGCAGAGGTGCCCAACAAAACGTACCCAACCGTTTTATGCAACATGTGTATGAAACCAGGGATGATTTTCTGGAGTTTTGTCGTTTAGAAGGGGAGGAAGCCGATAAGAACCGCACCAAATACATTCCTATTTTCCCCAAGACCATCGTAAATAAAGTTACTAGTCCGGATGTTGGGATGCAATTTTCCATGAATCCGTATCAAGGCTGCGAACATGGCTGTGTTTATTGCTACGCCCGAAATACCCACGAGTTTTGGGGCTATAGCGCCGGATTGGATTTTGAAAGGAAAATCCTCATCAAAAAAGATGCGCCAAAGCTATTGGAAGCGAAGATCAAAAACAAGAATTGGAAAGCTGCCACCATAGTGATGTCAGGAAATACCGATTGCTACCAACCGGCGGAGAAAAAATTCGAGATTACTAGGCAATGCCTAAAAGTGTTTTTAAAATATAGGCACCCTGTTGGCATTATCACTAAAAACGCCTTGGTTCTGCGAGATTTGGATCTGCTAAAGGAACTTGCAAAAGACGGACTTATAGGGGTGAACATTTCGGTGACTTCCTTATCTGAGAAAACGAGACGTATTCTAGAGCCTCGAACGGTCTCTATTAAAAAGCGTTTGGAGACCATTCGAATTTTATCGGAAAACGATATTCCCGTAAATGCGATGCTGGCTCCCATTATTCCGGGCATCAATAGTCACGAGATTCTGAGTTTGGCAAAAGCGGTTGCTGAGAACGGCGCTAGTTCAATGGCGTTTACCGTGGTGCGTTTGAATGGGGCCATTGGTCAAATCTTTACCACAGCCTTTACGTCAGGATCATTGGGAGAACACGGCATTTCTTAGTTTTGATGAGGTGAAGACGCAGGGACCCTGGCATGTGGATCGATCATGTCAATCTGTATGGATGGACCGGATTCTGACCACTTCGGCGGTGGGCGCATCCCTGCAATTTGACTTTACCGGGTGTGGACTTTGTCTGGGGTTTGATTTTGGAAAACTTTCGGCAGAGTTTTCGTATTCATTGGATGGTGGAGAGTGGAAGACCAGCTGCAGGGAACGTCCGGTGTGGTGCGGAGAGGAGGGGTGGTTCCGCCCCTATCATGTTGCCGACGGACTGGCGGAAGGCCGTCATCATCTGGAGTTGAAAGTACTACATGGAGACGGAGACCGTTCACAGTGGAAGGGAACGAATTTTAAACTTGCGTTTATCGGGGTTGTTCGCCGTCCGGATGGTGGGGCGTGTATTTGAAAATGATGTTTTGATCACCTTCACTGAGGGGAAATAATATGAGAAGTCAGCATAAACATAATCAAAATTCCGTTATACGTGTTTATAAAGTACGTGCAAAACAGGATGCGTTCACGCTGGTTGAAATGCTGGTGGTGATTGCCATTATCGCGATTTTGATTACTTTACTTATGCCCGGGATCGCTCACTCGATAGAGAAGGCCAGACTCCTCAGCTGTAAGAATAATCTTAGGCAAATTACGCATTCAATGATGCAACGTGCGATTGAACATGATGGGTATGCTTTCAATTATTATGGGAATGAACGGAATGTATTATCCGGGGCGGGAGAACCCAAGCGCAGGCAGTTGGGGATTTTGATTGAAGAAGGATATATTCAGGATCCTTCAATTTTGTATTGTCCGTCGGCTGAAGTGGTTACCGGATGGAACAAACCCCAACCGGGAAATGCCAATGGCAAAAGTCCCCGTGATCTTTTCGAATCAAATCGGTCTGCGAAATATTCTTATTCCATTGTTCCTCTGGCGGCCGAGACCTACTATACCAAACGTGACGGACAGTTCGGTTTTTACACTGGATTTCGAATGGGGCAACTTCCCAGTAATTTCGGGGTTTTGAGTGATGCCTTACTGAATTCGACTTGGGATAGTGATTTTAGACCCAATCATAAAGGGGGGTATTACAACTATGTGAATGCGGATGCGTCTGTTCACACCTTTATTGACCGAGATCATTTGGTTTATAATGCGAGAGCCCCTGTGTTGTCTCCCCGAACCACGAGTCGAGTTGATCGGGGGGAGAATATGAGATTACACGAAGTTTTTTTAGAAGTTTTTAATCAACAAGAACCATTATCCACCCTGTATTAAAAAGGAAATCATTGATGTCTAAACGTCCCAATATTCTATTTATTCTTTCTGATGATCACGCGGTTCAAGCTATTTCAGCCCTCAACCGGGAGGGCGTGCAGTTAAATCAAACGCCGAATCTTGACCGGTTGGCCGACGAGGGCGGCACTTTTCGGAACAGCTTTTGTAATAATTCGATTTGCACTCCCAGCCGCGCATCCATTCTCACCGGGAAACACAGTTTGCAAAATGGTGTGTTGACCCTTCAGGATGCTTTGGCCAAAGATCAAAAGACTTTTGCCGGTCTTTTAAAGGAATCCGGATATGCGACAGCCTTAGTGGGGAAATGGCATTTAAACTGTAATCCCAAAGATGAGGATTTTGATTTTTGGGAAGTCTTGCCGGGTCAGGGATCGTATTACAATCCGGATTATATCACCCCTCAGGGGATGGTGAGAAGGGAGGGGTATGTGTCCGATATTACCACGGACCGTATATTGGAATGGATGGAGAACGGCCGGGACAAAGAGAAGCCTTTTTTGGCTTGTTTGCAATTTAAGGCGCCGCACCGGCCCTGGATGCCTGCTCCCCGGTTCTATTCGCTTTATGAAGGGCATACGTTTCCTGAACCTGAGACCTTGCATGATGATTACAGCAACCGCTGTGAAATTCTGAAGCAAAATAGAATGGAAATCACCAAGCATATGAATTGGAATTCCGACTTGAAAGTTCGGGATGCCGGCCCCAACAGCCATCGGCTCGGGAATGTGGCCAAGGCACATGGGGAGTATGAATATGATCGAATGACTCCGGAACAACTGGCAGCCTGGAATGAAGCTTATGCTGAAAGGGAAGCGTATGTGAAAAACAACGTGCTCACGGACGAGGAATTTGAGGCTTTTGCGTATCAATCGTATGTGAAGGATTATTTAAGTTGTGTTGCGGCGGTGGATGACAATGTGGGGAGGGCCTTGCAGTATTTGGATGATCAGGGTTTGGCGGAAGATACCATTGTGGTTTACTGTGCGGATCAAGGTTTCTATTTGGGGGAGCACCGCTGGTTTGACAAGCGATGGATCTTTGAAGAATCCATGCGCATGCCGTTGATTGTGCGTTGGCCCGGAAAAATTGAAAGCGGTTCCGTGTATGAATCCCTGGTGCAAAATATCGATTATGCGCCGACCTTGCTGGAAGCCTGTGGAGTGGATATCCCCGGGGATATGCAGGGGACCTCTTTGTTGCGGGTGATTGAAGACGGCTCGGAGATTCATGACGAGCTGTATTATCATTATTACATGCACGGGGATCATGGTGTTCCTGCACATGACGGGATTCGAACCCATCGCTATAAGTTGATTCATTTTTATACTGAAAAAGAATTCAATTTAATTGATTTGGAACTGGATCCGATGGAGTTGAAAAGTGTTCACGATGATCCCGCGTATCAGGATATTCTGAAAGAGATGATGCATCGATATGAGCTGGCCCGGATCAGTCATCATATTCCGGAAGCCTGTGGACCCAATGGGGTTTTTCCTCCTCTGTGAAGAGGTGAACAGCTCTTCAGTTGTGCGTTAAAGCCTGTTCCGCGGAGGAATTTTCTGAATGTTGTATGCCTTGAAGCGGGGCAAGGTCTGGCAGGCGCGCTTTGCCGCCGGATTGCAAACCCTGGCCTTTTTGACCGGATGGGTGCATATGGAATATCCGGTGTTTTCCCGGTTTGATGACGGGACTTCGTTGACCGTACATAATGCTTCCGCGCCTTATATCACCATCCTGTGGCTGAATATTGGATTGGTGATCGTGTTGTCACTGGTGGTGCCGCTGCTGGTGTATTTGTACCGGGTGTTTCAAAGCAAACCCGGTGTGCAAGAAAGGGCATAGCTTCCTGGTTTCCCTGGCCGTCGCGAACGGAAGTTCGGGTAGGCTCGTTTACGGGGCGGAACCGGGGTTCTGAAACAGGAAGCCTAATATGGATGGGTGCGCTGATTGAGCTTCGGATGGGCGAGGATCAGCAGGGTGGTGGGACCCTGACCAAAATTTTCAATGTTGGTAATCGGCGTGAATTTTTCCATCATCAAATCAAAGATCATCTGCCGAACTTTAAGCGGTGTTTGGGTGATCCATGGGGTTTCAATCGCGAAGGTGTATCCGCTGAAGGTGGCGATGTCGGCATTCGAATGACGGATCAGCTCCATTCCCCGTTTGAGATTTAATACCCGCAGGTGTTCCGCTTTTTCTGTTTCCATATCCGGGAAATAACTGAAAGGGCCCATCTCCAACCCGACCGGAATCTCCAAGTCACTTTCGATGGCCAGATAGGTATCCATGGTCAGGATTTCTTTGAGCGGCTGGGTGAAAGTTTGGTGAAGCCATTTCGATTTTTCCCGGAGGAGGGAAAGATCGGATTGGGATTTGGTTTTTATCCAGATGCGGTCCTGTCCGTTTGAAAACCAACGCGGGAGTTGCGCGGAGGAAAAGGCGAAAAGCAGACAGGATGCGAGAAGCAAAGGCGCGATTTGAATTTGTTTGGACGCAGGAAGCTGGTGGGCGCTTTCGATTGCGATGAGCAACACCCACACCGGGTAGAGGGCCACCTGATAATCATCGTAGGGGAAGGGGGCGAGGAGATGTAACAAGGTGACAGCACCCATCCCGATGGCGAGAGTGCGTAATCCCGGCTGCCAGGATTTCCAGCGGAATAGTAACAGGGCAAAAATGAGCAGGGCGGGGAAATAAGATTGGGTGACCCGGGACAGGAACCCGGCTTTTAACAGGAGCGTCGAATCCACTTGCCGGGCGGCGTGGAAATCCAGCAGTCCGAATTTGAAGCCTTCGGGGGCAAGCAGCAGAAAGGGGAGGAAAAACAGGCTGAGCCCCAACAGTCCGGTGACTCCGAAACTGATCCAGGCTTTTTCTCCTTCTGATTTACGTTGGCCCAGCAGGGCGAAACCAAGGGGGATAAAGAACAGGCCGAGGGAAAGGCGGGTGGCGGTGGCGGCTGCCAGTGCCAGCGCGCAGAGCATCAGGGTTCTGAGTCTGCGGGTCTGATGGTAGCTTAACCATCCGAGAACTCCCAGGCTGAGGAAAAATGCGGCCAGGGGATAGGTTTTGACGGTGACGGTGTACTGGGCCTGAAAGACGTTGAGTCCCAAAAGACAGATCAAAAGGAGAGTTGCAAACCGACGGCTGCGCTCGGGAGTGAAGTAGCGTAAACTACGGAGAAGGAGAAAGAAAGTCAGTAGAGAAAAGCCGACGTTAACAAGACGTCCGCCCGCCAAACCAAAGGTTTTGATGAGGGGTTGCGCGAATTGGAAAACGTAGGGGAAGAGGGGGGCCTGGGTGAAGGCAAAATCCCGATAAGGCATGTAACCCTGGCTCACCCGTCGGGCCGCCATGAGATACCATCCTTCGTCCTGATTGAGAGGCGCCCACCAAAAGGCGATGGCCAACAGCGCAAGGCTGGCCAGTACAGAAATCAGGATGGAGAGTTTTGTGCGCATGCTTAGTTGTTACATAACATCGCCCCAGCGATGTCAACCTATGAGCGTAACATAGACATTCCTGTCTGTGTATAGCCCGCAGGGCTTAATCAAGGCGGCCCAGGGGCCGATCACAGGCAGCCTGCCCGAGCTGTCGCTCGGAGACGGCCAGGGGAATGCCTATGTCACACTAAAGTGATCCAAAAAATCGGCAAAGATTTTGGAACCGCGTTCCAGTTGTTCTATCTCGATAAATTCATTTTCGGTGTGGGCCTGGGCGATGTCGCCGGGTCCGAAAACCAGAACTTGCCCACAGGTTTGGCTGAAGGGCGAGGCGTCGCTGACCCATGAGGTGCC
>CAKZLZ010000221.1 GCA_937127435.1 uncultured Verrucomicrobiota bacterium
CAGCTCCTCCTCCATCAGAAGTTTGTAATTCATTTGTATCAAGACGAAGTTTTAAACTCGTGGCATTAGCAGGATCATTTTGTAAAAGAGCCATTCCTGAATGCAGCTCTCCACCCATACTTCCAAACCCACCCCCTACCAGCACCTTCCCGTTTTCCTGCAAGATGACCGAACTGACGTAACTATTTGCATCAGGGTTAAAATTCTCATCCAGGGTACCGTCTGCGTACAACCTCGCAAGCCGATTACGGATTTGTCCTCCGAAACTCGTGAAATTGCCCCCGACAATTATATTGCCGTCCGTCTGTGCGGCGAAAGCGTAGACTCTATCATTCGCTTCCAGAGTAAAATTATCGTCAAGAGTTCCATCGGCATACAGACGCGCAATCCGGTTGCGCACCTGTCCCCCCAGAAGGGTAAAGTATCCCCCAACCAAAATCTTTCCATCCGCTTGTACCGAAAAAGCATGAACCGTATTGTTGGCATCCGAATGAAAACTTTCGTCTACTGATCCATCAGCATTCAGACGCACAATCCGGTTGATATTTTGCCCGCCAATGTTCGTAAAATTTCCTCCGACTAAAATTTTGCCATCTGCTTGCAAAGCAAGTGCTGAGACCTCACGATTTGGATTGGGAGTAAAACTGTCATCTAAGGTTCCATCGGAATTCAGGCGGGCGACATATTCTCTAAGCTGCCCTCCCATATAGGTAAAATTACCACCAACTAATATTTTTCCATCAGGTTGCAGAACGAATGAATTCACGTAACTACTGGCAACAGGATTGAAATCTTCATCCAGTGAACCGTCTGCATTCAAGCGGGCAATTCGACTGCGTGTTTGTCCTTCAACAGCTGTGAAATCTCCGCCCAGGATAATTTTACCGTCTAATTGCACTGCGATTGCATAGACGCGGCCATTGACTTCCGGGTGAAAAGTCCTGTCCAAAGTTCCGTTTGTGTTTAGAAGCGCAAGATAGCTTTGTTCCTCACCATCAACTTGCGTAAAATCACCCCCGACTAAATATTTCCCATCCGGTTGCAAAGCAAGAGCAGAAACATTACCCCCGATAAGGGGATTGAAATATGATTCCGCATGCAAACCCGTACCCCGAAGGAGTATACCGCTTTCTGCTAAAACCACATCATTACTGGAAATAGTCAAAACTGCATTTCGGTTTCCTGTGCTTGATGGCGTAAATAAGATGGGAAAGGTTGTACTTTCACCTGGAGGTAACAAACGTGCGATTGATTCAGGGAGCAAATACTCATTTGCATACGTCCCCGTTATTCGAATGTCTGCAATATCGAGTACAGCATTGCCCTGATTCGTAATCGTGACCTAAATCGGAGAGGATGATTCTTTCCATTGCACGGATCCGAAATTCAATTCTGCGGCAGCCATTTCAAGCGCCTCTCCCCCTACACTTAACGATATTGAAGGGAAAGCACCTGCACCGTAGGTGATAATTTCCTGAATGATTCCTGACGAAGAGTTGTACATACCGCCATTTGCATGCGCCCGTGCACGAATCAAAGAACTCAAAGGCAAATCAAAATTTTCAGCCTGCCAACCATCAGAAACACGGTAGGCAGAATCAACCTGTACCCATTGCCCTTCATTATCCAAATAGGAAAAATCCACTTGCCCGACTTCAGGAACACTCCCCATTCGTTTCCAATGTATTTGCGTGCCATTTTTTACTGTCAGCAACGAAAGGGCGTCATCATTATTCAACCGAGCCAAGCGATTAGACACCTGACTGCCCATACTCCTGAAACTGCCCCCCACAAGAACTCTTCCATCCCCCTGCAAAGAAAGTGCATAGACGCTACTGCCTGCATTCGGATTAAAATCTTCGTCAATTACCCCATCTGAATTTAGACGCGCGATCCTATTCCGGGTCCTCCATGCAATGTTTGTGAAACTTCCACCCACAATCATTTTACCATCAGCCTGTAAAACAATAGAATTCACGGTAGAATTTGCAGATGGATAAAATGACCCATCTAAAGACCCACTTGCATTTAACCTTGCAATCCGACTACGCGTCTGCCCGCCTATACTCGTAAACGTCCCGCCAACTAATAATTTGCCATCAGGTTGTAAAACCGTGGTGTAGACATCACTACTGGCATTGGGATTAAAACTCAGGTCCGTGGATCCATCAGCATGAAGTCGTGCAATCCGATTGCGCGTTTGCCCATTTACCATGGTAAATCTTCCACCCACGAGAATTTTGCCATCAGGTTGCAAGGTAAGAGAATATACCGTACTGCTCACGTCGGAATAAAAACTTTCATCTAAGGTCCCATCTGCATGTAGTCGCGCAATTCGGTTGCGGGATTGCCCACAGATATTTGTAAAATGCCCGCCTACCAAAATTTTGCCGTCGGGCTCTAAGGCGATGGCGTTAACAGAGGAATCCGCATTGGGATTAAAAGTATGATCAAGGGTTCCGTCCGGGTTGAGGCGTGCGATTCGATTGCGCTCCTGCCCGTCAATGCTTGTAAAGTACCCGCCGACTAAGATTTTCCCATCTGATTGCACCGTAATAACATTTACGCTTGCATCGGTTTCAATATAAAATCCCATGTCCTGCCCATGGGGATTCAATCGGGCCATATACTTTCGATTTTGCCCACCAATACTAGTGAAATCACCTCCTACCAATATATTTCCAGTAGACTCTTGCGCAATCGCATAAACACTACTTGCAGCCTCAGGAGTAAAGCTCGTATCTAACGAGCCTGGCACTTGCCCATATATTTCAGTAAAACCAAAGGTGAGAGCAAAAAAAACGTATTGTAGAAGTTGTATGGGGGAAGGTCTCATAAAGCTGACTATTTAAAAAATGTGTGGGACTTTTAATGCTAAAAATTTCAGACGATATTTATCAATAAATACACGAAGTTGAATAGGAATTAGTAATAATTTGCATACAACATGTCACACAGAAACCTTGTAATCAAACATTATATCGGGAGTCATTAAGATCCGCTTCATTCAACTCACGGATGACTTCCCCTGCCCGTTCAGTCCAGAGGCGGCTGATGTTGCTCCTGGTCATATCTTACCATCCGTGAGGGTCCCGCGCGGCCTGAAGTGTTTTGACGGTGACATTCAGGAAACACTTTCCTGCTCCCTCCCCGCGAACCGGCCGAAGCCTTAAGCTCCCCCTGGTTATAAATCAGCGGCGTTTGGGCAATTGATACCCTTGGGATCTCCCCTTTCAGCCACAAAAGAATACGTTTGTTAACCTTTTATCAGTAAAGGGAATCTCTTGACTTCATTATCAAATGATTGATGTTGAATAAAAAGTCATCATGAAAATTACAAGTCTTCAAATCTCCGCTTCTCTCACCTCCTTGCTTAAGCAACTTGGATATATTTCTGTCTTAGCATTCTTACCCGCAGCAAATGCCCAAGTGGTTTGGAATGGTGCTGGGGATGGTACAACCTGGGGAGACGATGCCAACTGGATCGGAGGAAGCGCACCTACTGGCAGTGACCTCGTTCAATTACAGGGAGCCACGGTTACAGTCGATACCATAGAATCTTACACAGGCTTCGATGCTACAGGTGATGATGGGACCCTCATCATCGAAAACGGGGGGGAGTTAACAGCCAACGCAAGCGGCAATGCATTTCGGCGAATTGCGGGGGTAACGATCAACAGTGGTGGTAAACTTATTTCCGCTGACACGAATAATATCCGTTCCGGCTTCATCACCATCAACAGTGGTGGCGAATTGCGAGGAACCGACTCTATTCTCGACCAGGATCTTTTGACAGTGGATGGGATCTTTCGCCCCATGGATACAATTGATGGGAACAACCAATTTGACATTGGCTCCCTCACCACCCGCGGAACGGTGGTTCTCAACCCGGGCGGCACCATCGAACTGGACCTTTTCGGAAACGGAGTAAACGAAGGATTCAGATTGTTCCCGGATAACAATCCAGGCCTGAAATCCGAGTTGGACATTGCAAACGGATCGATTGATCTGGTGTTGCAGGGTGGATATTCACCCACCATTGGAGATTCCTTCGATCTTTGGGATGATCCCAATGGAGACTCCATCCTGACGCTGGGTGACGGCAGCAACATCACCCTCAGCGGATACAGTCTAAACACCTCCAGCTTTGCAACAGACGGAGTTGTCACAGTGGTCCCCGAACCTACAAGCCTGTTACTCAGCGCCCTGGGATTCCTCCTGGTCGGGTTCGGCATCAAGTTTCGCAGATAAAACCTCCCGCAAACAGATTTTACTCCACCGCTTTCCGACCTGCGCATCTTAGGGGTCAGTCTTAGGGGTCAGGCTTTGCATTTAGTCATAATCGCTCCTGGGACCTTGGAAGTCCATTAGTTCTGATCACCCGTAATAACGAAATTCAAAGCCAGACCCCTTTTCCGCTTTTCACTGTTCGAAAATGCTATGAGAAATACACCAGTCCCACCGGAAGATACAGATAGGATGTAGGATCTTAAACGGTTGCCGGCATCTTTTGCCTACGAATGAAAGTTCTGGGATTCATTCATAATTCTTCCTTAAAAATTGAACTCATTTACATGTTATTTGAAGTTGGTGGATTTTGATTGGCTTCCCCCGGCTCAACTTCCCGCAGAGCATTTTTAGCGTCAATTAGTTCATCTGCCTTTTTTTCAGGTAGCTCTTTGGGCTTTTTCAACTTGGGGGCTGGAGGTTGCCATTCCTGCAAGTGCTGCACGACGTCACCATAAAACCAATCAAAGGTATCCAGCACTGAATCAATAAAAGAGTGTTTCCCGACAGACCTAGCCATTCCCATTGGTTTTATAGCTGAAACTGTGAAAGACACTAAGTCCCGGTTATCCGCTGGGAATATAGAATTTGGGTCCTGCTTCACCTTCCCAAGCAACTCGGACATAGACGTCCTTGCCCGTTGTCCCCAGCTATCAATTCTGACATCGGCAGAACTTTCTTTAAGTTGCCTAATAAGCCAGTTGATTCTTGTCAAAGTACGTCCTGATTTGGGGGCCGCAATGTTTATAGATACAATGATTTGCTGTGCGCGTAAGTCGGTCTTTAGTTCAATGTCTCCGATTGCATCAGGGATACGAATTTTACCAGTCATAAGACCTTGATTTACCATCTCATCAACAATGGTTGAAATTCTGAATGCAATGTCGCCTTTCTCTTTGGTGGATAAGACTTCTTGAACGTCCGCACCCAATTTCCGGCCAAGGCGAAGAGCTGCAAAAGAAACAAGCTCTTCCCATTTACCTGCAATCTCGGGAGCATTCTTATCAGTGTGTCTCAGGGTGCCGTTCTTCACTGCATCTCTTACACCTACCCAATGCTGACCCATATCTGAAAAGTCTACAGACCCTGCTTTAGGATGTTCTAAGTACCTGATCAGTTCTCCCAAGATCCATGCTTGGTCAGGATCAGAAACACCACGATGTGATTGCTGGAGAACCGCCTCAGTAAGTATCCTTGACCATGAAAGATGATATAGGTTCACCTTTTTAATTTTTCTTTTATCTACTTCAACAGGATGTTGCCCAGGAATCATCGAGATTTGATTTGAAATTGTAATGACGCAATCAAATCCCTCATTCTTCGCCACATCTAAATAATTCTCAATCTGCTCACGTTGCAGGTCATTTTTTCCCGTTTTAACCTCAACGAGAGCCGTCCAAGATTTTTTACCCCTTTGAGCTTGGATCAGTCCATCAGGTCGGACGGTCTTGTCATCAGAAATTTTAAATGGCACTTCGGTATATGTCTGTAGTTTGACCTTGGGTGCACCATATGGCTTTGTAAAAGCCACCCCGAATTCTTCAACAGCAGACAGAACTGCAAGAAGGGCTGATGTTGCTCTAGTTTCTTGTTCTTCTGTGCTGCGAATACCAGATACAGGTATGAGTCTTGCGGGTTCCCAGCTTAATGTTTCAGATGAGTTTGTCATGGTCTTACTCTTTGGTTGGTTGTAACTCTTAAGTCAAGCGGACCGCGTACTCGCAGTTCGCTTTGATGCATTGTTGTCTCTGATTTACGTCCTTAAAGTTGACTACGTCTTGTATTCGATAGCCAACTATTCTTTTGATTCTCACTGTCAGTAACATACCGGAGGTTATCAACACGATTATTATATTTATTGGAATCAATATGGTCTATTTTTATGTGGTACGCTGGGCGGGCGGGTAAAAATGAAGAAGCTACCAAGGAATGGATTTCCTTACAGCAGTTATCTTTTCCTTTGCTGAGATTAGCGTAGAGGTATCCACGCCCTTGCTTTATAGTCACAGTGCATAATTGGCGTGTATTGCTATTAAATAGACGTCCATGATTACTGATATATCGATTAGGATTTTCGAGAGTTCGCTTAAATACCTCATCATCTTCTGCAAGCCTGTGAGGCAAATTATGCATATATGACATGGCGTTTTTGACAGCTTTTATTGGGATTCCAAATTTCTCTGCGGCCATTTTTTGTGATAAATTACCTTTTCCAATTTCATTAAGGACATCCTCAGGTGTTACGTTTGAATTCAAGATTCGGCTTCGGCCTATGGAATATTCAATGACATAAGGAGTGGCTGGAACTCTAACGGGAAAACGATATTCATTTGATGAAGAGTTTTGTGATTTCAGCAAAACAGTTTTTTCATTTATCCAGTTTTTCATCAAAATATTTATTTCGTCTGATGGGTTTAACTCAAGACGGGTGGATAGTTCAATAAATTTTATTTCTAGTGGTTTTAATATACTTATATCGGACATTTTTCAGCAGAATATTAGGTTCAAGTGGATTGGTTAAGGTACGTTCAGTTAAGACAACGTTTAGGCTGTGGGACGAAAAGCATTCTCACCAGCCAATGGTTGAACTATCACATATTCTCCTGAACGAATAGAGATTCTAATTCAATTATTTTTTTTAATTTCCCCATTTTGTTGCACAAGAAAGACTTTATTATTAGGCCCTATTATGAAGATACCAGAGGCATATTTCGGCACTAAAAATTCACACTCCAGATAATAATTATCTCGCAGACTAAGTCTTTGGATATGTTCCAGCTTCACCAACGATTGCCCGCTGAAAATTTAACGATCAGCATACAACTCCCATGGATGAACTGGTCGGAAACTTGCGCCAGAATCGTCCTGAATTATAGTTTTAGGGGTCAGGCTTTGCATTTAGTCATAATCGCTCCTGGGACCTTGGAAGTCCATTAGTTCTGATCACCCGTAATAACGAAATTCAAAGCCAGACCCCTTTTCCGCTATCCTTGCGGATGCATACCAGCAGTCTATTCACCTTGCAGGTGGCTGTTCGCGTGAACGCTTCGGAAAAACCAACTGAAGATGCCCCGAACGTCCTCCCTGAAACCGTGCCTACGTCCGGCGTTCGAGTTCAGAGTTCCGACTTCAGGCGGTTCAACGGCATGCCTTCAGGCATCCGGTTTCAGAACCCCGGTTCAGCAAAACCCTCGCGTGAACGCTTCGGAAAAACCATCTGAAAATGGAATGTAAATAATGACTCACGCGCAGTAGCGCGTTGAGTCCACTTGCTTGTTCGACTCACTGGGTTCTACGGCGAAAGAATACAATCCCCACTAGTGATGCAATCCCAAGTAAAATCAAAGTTGATGGTTCTGGCACGACGACGATAGGGGCAGATAATGCGGCCCCATTTCCACCACTAACGATTTGCGCGGTTGACACACCAACGTTAGGAACGCTCCCTGACACCAGAAAATTATCCAGAGTGTAGGTTCCAATTTCTGCTGTAAGGGTCTCACCAGGAGAGAATTCAATAACCGATAGGTAGTTCCATGTAATTACAAGATCTGTGTTGGCTATTGATTCGCTGGCAACGGTTCCCGAAGCGGTGTCGGTCGTATTTGTCGTTGAGGACATGTCGCCACTGTAAATAAGTGAAACCGTATTGTTGGCTGCCGCAGACAAATTTGTTGCCTGAGGAGCTGAGAAGACATCATTAAAGACGAAACCAAACTTAGATTGGCCTGCTGTCACGTTAAAGGCTATCTCCAGCGGTGTTGTAATCGTAACATCCAAGTCGTTGGCATCGATAGCATTGACCGAAAATAGAACTGCCGCATTCGCGCCCCCAGAAATCCATCCGAATGTGATTAGAGTGAAGGCCACAACGCTCATTGATTTGAGTGTGTATTTCATGTCTTCTTTGATTTGTTTATGGTTCTTGGTTTGATTTTTTTATGGATATTCAAGACGAATAGATTTTCAAGGCTCAAGGACCAAATATGACGAAATGCAAGGACCCGTTTTTCGCGGTTTGGTGGAATTTCCATCTATACTTCTTCACTGCTTGCGGGCCACTCTTGAAATAAGATAACCATATTATTTGAATCTCTTACACCCCATTCTTTTGCCCCCCAAGGTCTAAGCTTTGGCTCCTCATCTTTGACTATTGCAGTTGGACAAACCCCGCTTGAGTACCGTTCTTTTATTTCTCTTGAAATTGATTCGATATCATTGGTTTCAATTCGAATCAGAGGAGCCATCATTCGATTTCCTTTCACATCGATGGCAACATCCGGGTCTATTCCAAGCTGAAATAAGACTGAATCCCTTTCAACAACCAATAATCCTTCTTCTTCATGCGCAGCGTTGAATCCGAGGAGATCTACAAAAAACTTCTTTGGGTTCTCAAGATCAAGAAAGCATATACCCTGCACAGCTCTAAGTAATTTTGTTTTATTCATATTTTTTTCAACGTTAAAATATCCAGACCGAGGAACGGGTTCGGTTGGCCTTATTGTTAAATTTTGTGATCAAGTTTATTTAGGTATCTAATGATATAGAATTTTGTACGACTAGCAAAATTTATCCTACTCCAGATGAAACTCTCCAAGCGATTCCTGAAAGTGCGTTTATAACGAAGGCCGAAAATATAGGAATGGGTAAATACATCATGATCCACAGTAATGATCTTCTATTTTCCCATATTGTCCAAACAACAATAATGAAAAGTGATGGTAGAAAGACATTTTTCCCAAGTTGATGAGAAGGCACAGGAAGACCAGGCCCATTGAAGTCAACAATCATAGCAATGTAATAAACCACAGGGAGCAAAATTGGTGTGATTACGGCTAAGGTTCTTTTATTCATTATGATTCAACGGCGGCGCTCACCGACGCCGGCTGGACTGTAGCACACGAAGTGTGTGTAAGTCCAGCCGGTGTCGGTGGAGTGTATGGTTGCGCGGCGCTTCGCGCCGGGCAATCAGACACGGAACGAAGTGAGCGCCGCCATTGCGCGGGATGCGAAGCAGCCTGCGCAACAAGTTA
>CAKZLZ010000222.1 GCA_937127435.1 uncultured Verrucomicrobiota bacterium
CAGTCCGTTTTTAAGACAAGATAAATTCCTCCATTGCTCTCCCGATAGTTATCGGGATGGTTAGAGAGACAAATTCCTCCATAGCTCAGTTGGTTAGAGCAACGGACTGTTAATCCGTGTGTCCCTGGTTCGAGTCCAGGTGAGGGAGCCATATTAGACAAGCCACTATTTTTAGTGGCTTTCTTTTTTTGGATCAACTCTAAATCTTGAATATCTGCTGGGATAAATTCGTAATTTTCTTTGTCTTCAATATCCAAGCGGACAAATCGAAATTGATTTGCGGAAAATGAATCAGGCCCGGCATAAGAAGTGGCGGTAGCCGCGGCGGGATCCAATTGCGTAATCACGCTTTCTTCCGCAGCACTCACCCTCGCCAAATTTTGCAGACGATAGGTTTTTAAGCGAAGATCGTAATAATCGTTTAAATTATCCACCCCCACTACATTGTGCCCCTGCTCCAAAAGGAGTTCAGCTGTTCGCGAGGCAATAAAACCGGCTACACCGGTCACTAAATACGTTTTCGCTTTCATAAGTTTTTTTCCTCAGTGTTACAATCGACCGTCAACCTGGTCGCGGGGAAGAATGGATTTAATATCAAAAATAACAGCCCCGTTAGCTTTACAGACCGTGAAATCTATTTCCCGGAAAGAGTCGTGCGCCACGGCCAGTACGATGGCATCCGCGGATGGAAGGTCCGCATCTTCTGGACTGACAAGATCCAGTCCATACTCCTCCTTTACTTCTTCCGTGTCGGCCCAGGGATCAAGCACCCGCACATTACATCCATACTCCTGCAGTTCCCGAATCACATCGATCGCACGTGAGTTTCGAATATCTGGACAATTTTCTTTAAACGTAATTCCCAGTACAGAGATATTCGCGTCCTGAATACGATGTCCTTTTTTTATCAGCATCTTTACCAAACGATTGGCAACTTGCTGCCCCATGCTGTCATTGAGCCGCCGGCCGGCTAAAATAATCTGGGGATGATATCCCACAGCTTCTGCTTTGTAGGTCAGATAGTACGGGTCCACCCCAATACAATGTCCGCCGACCAAGCCGGGGCGAAACGGCAAAAAGTTCCACTTGGTCCCGGCCGCTTCCAAAACCTCCTGGGTATCAATTCCCAGCTTGTCAAAAATCAGAGCCAACTCATTTACAAAAGCGATATTGATGTCCCGCTGGGAATTCTCAATCACTTTGGCAGCTTCAGCCACCTTAATAGAGGAAGCTTTATAAGTTCCGGCGGTAATGATGCTGCGGTAGAGTTCATCCACTTTCTCCGCCACTTCCGGAGTGGAACCGGCTGTAATTTTCAGAATTTTGGTGACGGTATGTACTTTATCACCCGGATTAATACGCTCGGGACTATAACCGCAGAAAAAATCCCGGTTAAATTTCAATCCACTCATTTCCTCTAAAATGGGCACACATACCTCTTCGGTACATCCGGGATAAACCGTACTTTCATACACCACAATTGCACCGGGCTTGAGTGCTTTCCCGACGGTTTCACTGGCTTTGCGAAGCGGCGTTAAATCAGGCTGCCGGAAAGTATCAATGGGTGTGGGAACAGTAACGATAAAAAAATCTGTTCCCTGCAAACCCTCAACTTGATGTCCAAAGCGAAGTTGCGTGGAAGCCGCCAACTCTTCGGATGACACTTCTTGGGTACGGTCATAACCCTCCCCCAGCTCTTTTAAGCGATTCTGATGAATATCAAAGCCAATGGTCGGGAATTTCTTTCCGAATTCGACCGCCAGGGGTAGCCCCACGTATCCGAGGCCAATAATCGCAATTTTTGATGATGTATGTGTCATATGTGTCCTAAATATTATCCGAGCCTAATTTACCCGAACGATGTATCCAAACCAAAAGAGAGGGCAATAAAATCACAACAGTTTGTAGCGTGAGGCGGTTCCAGACAACCCCCAGCTGCCAAGCCCAATTTTCCCCGTTAAAAACAATTACCGCAAACGATACCATTAAATACCCCAATGGAAGCAATACGTTGCAACGGTCCTTTCCTGAACCCCGAACCAGTTGAACCACAGCTAAAATCAATAAAACGGGCAAAACCATTAACCATTGCCTTGGATCCGACCATATTTTAAGAATGTGGGCAACTGCTCCTGATAGAATTTCCGGCAAGTGACTTAAGGTATAAGAAAACTCCTTGAAGCCTGATACAACATGGTTTTCGGTCTGAATCGCAATTTTCACGTAAATCTTCCACATTCCCACAAACAGCACCGTGGGCCACAGAAACAAAACCCAGGAACGGAAAGAGCGCGTCTGACTCACCAGCCAAAGGAAAGCCAGCAAAGCAAAAGCGATCCCCTCGTTTTTTGTGCAGGCCGCAAAAGCGGTAAACAGTCCGGCCAGCAATAGATTCCGGGATGTGGGCTCAGATTGCCAACGGAACAAACGTCCGGTTGCACAAACCAGCATCAACCATAATGGCGCTTCCGCATATCCCCAGGAGGCAATCAGTGGAACCGCGGGCATACTCACAAAGAAAGCTGCAGGGAAAAACTTCCATCCGGAATGGCCAGGAAGGAACCTGCCTGTCAGATGCGCCAGTTGACCCGTGGTCAACAGCAGAAAAATGAGACTCCAACCTTTGCCCCACTGTTCTTCCCATCCGCCGGCACTCCATGAGGAGAAAGCCCAAACGGAGGGCCATAGCAACGGATAATCTCCGGAACCGGGAACAAAGAGTCGGATGTCACTGAGATTGCCATACGGCAGTGTCAATATTTTGGCTTTGGGTCCCCATTGTGCCCAGGTGTCCCAGTCATCCGGACCCACCACCACCGCCATCAAAAATCCCCAGCTTACAAACAGGGCGATGATGGCCAAACAACCATAGGTCCAAAGGCTGCGGGGCAGAATGGGCTTCTTCATTTTGGAAGCATGCAAACTTCCTGCAATAAGGACAATGTAAGACGTCAGCCCCAAACCAAATAATATAAAGCCGGCCGCCTGCATGTTGCCCAACAACCCTTTGGATAAAAGCACGGCGCACAGGGTCACAAAAGCTGCGACCGCAAATCCTTCGGGGAGGCTTAATCCAAAACGGACCAAAAACAGTGCCATTCCAGTTAACACAACAGCCGACAGGATGAATCCTATCGGGGTCGGGTGAATGGTAAAAAAAGCTGGATCATTGCTAAATTGAGGACTCGGACCAATCGGAATATGATTTTCATCCAACGAAAGTACGTGAAGCTTTTCACTGGTGGGTAACCGGGGAATCAACAGATATTCCACATAAGAGGATTTCACGCCTGAGCCCGACACCTTATAGCGGCCTTCCGGTGGCAAGGCCCCATCAAAATCTGTCGCATTCTTTAATGCATCCAGCGGCAGCCCTGCCCTTTTGAAAATTTCTTCCCGTTGCTCCATTGGCGGTTTACCCGTATAGAGCACCCGCTCACGACTCCACCACAGACGGTACATCGCCACGGATGCAAGCAACGCGCTCACCACCCATAGGATGAGCAATCCTTTTAGCAACCAGGAACCCTTTTTCATTCAGATCGAAGGCGGGCTTTTTTCTGACGGGAAATTTCAAAGCCCAGTTTGAAATAGTAGCTGGCTTGAAAAAAAGCATTCCTGAGCCCGATGCGCCCGGCCTTCCAGCCACCCAGACACCAGAGGCCGGCAAAGTGATAAAGAAAAACGTAGGGTGCCGCGAGCCGGGGCCACTTTCTCAGAATCGCATAATTAGGTTTCAGCTCTTTTGCATGTTCGGGGTATCGGGGCAGGGAGTCCCAGTCTTTCAGAAAATAATCCGCATGGATGCCAATCCACTTTTTATGTTTCGCTTTGTAAGCCTCTGCTGAAAAGTTGTCATATAATGGACGGTGCTCCAAAACCAAAGGAAGCTGTTGCGATGCTCCCCGGGCATGTATCGCGCCATGCGGGAAAGCCAGATAGGAAAATTTATCCCGGCGAAACAGGGCGCGTTTCAGAGGCCAGGTCGTGGTGCGTTGCCGGGATCCATCCCAGTACGGCCAATAAAAATCATATGCAGAGATATCATTTTTTTTAACCAGATCCGGGAGCGCTTTCTTTAATCCTTCGGATAAATATTCATCCGCATCGATCAACAGAATCCAAGGAGTCTTCGCCTGTTCAAATGAAAAAACACGGTGGCCTTCACACATCCCCACCCAAGGGCGGACATAAATCTCGCATCCATACTTTTCACAGATGGCCAGCGTTTCATCTTTGCACGCCCCATCATGCACCACCACAATTCTCTCCGTGATGCCTTCGAGGCTTTGAAGACAACGTTCGATGACCGCCTCTTCGTTGTGGACCACCAAACAAGCGGTGATCTGATCGGACAGGTTATTCATACAGTAGGATTCAAAATCTGGTTAACAAATTCGATATATTGATTCGCACAGGTTTCCGGGAGAAAAACATCGAAAGCTTTTTGGCGACCGGCTGCCCCTACCTGCTTCCGCTTTTCTTCATCTTTCAAAAACGAAACGATCGCGGAGGCAAACTTGGCGGTGTGGGGATCTTCAATCGCATTCCCGGTGCCTTCAACATATTCTGCCATTCCGCCAAAGGGGCTGGCCACGATGGCTTTTTTACGTTGCATGGCTTCCAGCACCGTGGTCGGACTGGTATCCCATTTGGATGGAACAATCACCACCCAGGCCCGGCGGTAGGCGGCATCCACCTCTGGCCGGTTTAAATGACCGGTAAAGTGAATGTGATCTTTTTCCGCCACCAATTGTTTTTCCAACCAGTCCCGGCAGTCACCCAATCCCCGCGCGTAACTGTCACCGCCCGCAATTTCAAATAGTACATTCGGAACTTCCGCTTTCACCTGCCGGATCATCTCCGGCAAAAATCCAATCCCCTTGCCGATATCAATACGTCCCAATAATAAAACGGTCGGCCGGTCAGATTCTTCATTATCCCATTCCTTTAAAGGAATTAAGGGTTTCGGCAGCACCGCGGTCCGTTCCGGGATTTTAACGCCCTGATTTCTTAAGCCTTCCATCATGATCCGGCTGGGAGCCGCCAAAAGATCCGCATGTTCAATTGAATACCGTTCACGCAAGTGTAATTTCCATTGACGGACCCGTGCCAACTGAATCATCAACTTTTGCCAGGGATAATGTGCCTGGGCATACCGGGCCTGTAAAAGCACATCATTGTATCGACAATTAATCATTACCGGGGGGCGTTGTTTCTCACGTAACAATACCCCGGCTTCTCCGAAATGTTCCGGGGCTTCTATAAGATCAATTTTTTCTTCGCTGGCAATTTCCAGTACCTTTTCCGCCACCCATTTTGAACCGATATCCTTCCGTTCATATATGCGGAGAATTTTCCCGTTCGGAAGAATCTCCAGCTCCGGGAAGCCTTCCGCGCGGCTGGTCACAATAACCGTATAGTGTCCCAAAGCCCGCAAACCGGAAGATATGGATTCAATATACTGACCGATACCCGAACCATTCGGAGGGTATTCCCAACAGAGATGCAGAAACCGGTATAAAGGCTGATTCATTTCTTCGGTTTCACTCATGGGAATTTTCTAAAAGACGTTGATATAAGTTAAGTAGTTGCGAAGTCACGTACGGTCGTGAAAAATGTGTGTTCATATGTGCATATGC
>CAKZLZ010000223.1 GCA_937127435.1 uncultured Verrucomicrobiota bacterium
TTATCGTTTCTTTCTTCATTTTAGGTTGTCCTTATTTGTAGTTTAAGTGACAACCTATTTCAGGACGGGACCCGAACTTAGAACATCGAACGCCCGACATCGAACATTGAACTTTCGTTTTCAAATGGCAAAGCCCCTTTTGTAATGACACATAACCTTGCCATCGCCCCCTCCCTCTACCTCCACGTCCCCTTCTGTGTAAGACGCTGCCTCTACTGTGACTTCTACGTTTTACCACTTGGAGACGGTCCCCCGGCAAAACGGCTGCGTGAATTCAGATCACTCAAACACCATCGTTTTTTACAGGCCCTGGATGCCGAGCTGGCCGCCCTGCCCGAAAATTTTCAGCCGGCCACAATTTACATTGGCGGCGGCACCCCCACCGAAATGGGCGTGGGCGAACTTCAAAAACTTTTTGATTCACTCAAACGTCACCTGGACTTATCACAAGTAAAAGAATTTTGCTGCGAAGCCAATCCCGGAACCCTGGACCCGGAGATGGCCGCCCTGCTGGTTTCGCAAGGCGTCACCCGGGCTTCCCTGGGGGTGCAAAGTTTTTCAGACCCGATGCTCCAAGCCCTCGGCCGCATTCACAACCGACAGGACGCCTTCGATGCCGTCGGGTTTTTGCGGGAAGCCGGCATTAAAAATCTGAGCTTGGATTTGCTCTTTGCTTTGCCGGAGCCCGGTGCGCATGACCTGAAATTAAACCTGGAAGCGATCCGGGATCTCAATCCGGAACACGTCAGCTGGTACAGTCTCGAATTCGAAAAAGGGACCGCCTTTACCGAAATGAGGGATCAGGGCTTTTTAAACGAACCGGATGAAGAAAGCACCGCCGCTGAATATTCGGAAATTTGCCGCGGGCTCTCGAAACTTGGTTTTGGTCAGTATGAACTTTTCAGTTTCAGCAAACCCGGATTCGAATGTAAACACAATATCAACTACTGGCAGGGCGGCGAATATTTCGGGGCGGGACCTTCGGCCCATTCCCATATTCAGGGCAAACGCTGGTCGAATCTCCCCGACTTATCCGCCTACATAAAAAGGCATTGCGACGGTCAAGGAAGCTGCATCAGTGAAGCCGAAGAACTTTCACCATCCGCCAAAGCCCGGGAACTTCTGATGACCCAATTGCGTCTACTTAACGGGGTGGATGAAAAATCTTTTCACCAACAAAGTGGTCATAAAATCGAAGAGCTGCTCGGACCTTCTCTACAGGTTTGGCAGGATGCGGAATGGGTGGAACGACAAAACGGTATCCTTAAACTTTTGCCCGAGGCCTATCTGATCAGTGACAGTCTGTTCCGGGAGTTTGTGTGATGCGGATTATAGTGTAAAATCGCTTGCTTAAAACGGAGCGCGGACACTCCTGTCCAAGCGGAAAATGCAGGGACATTTCCCATTTTTTCAATGCTCATTATATAAAGCCACCATTATGGTTGATGATTTTGAACTTTTTAAGTGAAGAACCCTCTTGGGGAAAATTGTGGAAGTCCTCGGAAAATGCGTAAAGGTTTCGCTTGGACAAGAGTGTCCGCGCTCCGTCCTGTTTATTTATCCCCCGGAACCAAAACCCTGTTCCGGCAGCCAGGCCAACACTTCCTGAATCGCGTCATCCCAAAAACCCCACTCATGGACACCGGGACGTTCCCGGTAGGTCAAGGGATAGTTGTTTTCCTCCGCAACTTTTTTAAAGGTGAGATTATCTTCATAAAGAAAATCTTCGGTGCCGCAAATTTGCATCAGAGGAGAAACCATTTCCTTTTGAACCGCCAGGGGAATTTGTGCCAGCAGATCCGCATCTCCCCCTGCGGGCACACCCTCTCCAAAGGCAAGCTTCATGGTCCGGGCGATCGGCGAGTCAGGCTCCTCATCCATCAACAAATCCAACCGGCTACAAACATCCAGCGCCCCGGAAAGTGATGCACCCGCAATGTACGATTCCGGCTTTGCCAACAACCAGCGGGCCGCCCCGTAACCGCCCATCGACAATCCGGCGACCGCATTGTTTTCCCGCAAATCCGAAAGCGGAAAAAAGCTGCGCATCAAAGCCGGCAATTCTTCTGTGATGTATGTCCAATACTTTTCCCCATGAGCCATGTCACAGTAAAAACTCCGATGGACATTGGGCATTACCACCGCCACCCCGGCGGCTTCCGCATAGCGTTCAATCGAAGTGCGGCGCAACCAAATGCTATGGTTGTCCGACAAACCGTGCAACAACCACAGGCAGGGCCATTTTTTTCTGGCCGCGGCGGTTTTTACGCCAATTTGTAAATCGGATGCCGATTGAGGAACCAGCACGTTCACCTCGGATTGCATACCGAGCGTTTCAGAAAAAAAGTGAGATTGAAAGAATGCCATAAGAATAAGGAGGTCGGAGGTCTTTTTAACACGAATCGAAATCTATATCGATATCGTAATCGTAATCGAAATCGAATCGTTTAATCATTTGAAACCCTTTAGCTTCCCCCGTAAGGTAGGGCCATGAAAAAAATCTTAGCAATTGTCGACCATGTATATGAAGATCTTGAACTTTGGTACCCGAAAATTCGTTTAGAAGAGGAAGGGCACGAAGTGGTGGTGGCTGCGCCTGTGGCCGGAGAAACCTATAGCGGTAAACACGGGTACCCCTGTGTAAGTGATGCGGCCATTGCGGATATGAACAGTGAAGATTTTGATGCCCTGCTGGTCCCGGGCGGTTTCGCGCCGGACAAATTACGCAGGGATCCCAAAGTCCTCTCTCTGGTTAAAGAATTTAATGACGCCCAAAAGCCCATTGGCCATATTTGCCATGCCGGCTGGATCCTTATTTCTGCAGATGTCCTGCGCGGACGGAACACCACCAGTACCGTGGGCATCAAAGACGACATGAACAATGCCGGGGGCACCTGGATCGATGAGGCCGTGGTAATAGACGGCAATCAAATTGCCGCCCGCACCCCCAAAGATCTGGCACCGTTTTCCAAAGCACTGGTGGATGCACTGAAAAACTAGTCAGGCTTCCTGATACTTTAAGTTTGCCGGAGAAGTTATCGGCAGGGATGCCCGATGAATTCCTAAATAAACCCACAAAACGAATCCTTAATACCTGACGATTCGGGCCGAAATATTTATATAGACAACTTAAATAGATACCTATAATCTGACGGGTATGAAAATTCTCATTAGATTTATATGCACGGGGTTACTCTTGCTCTGCGCCCAGGCCCGGGCCGTCGAAGTGGTTATCAATACCGGCACCACCTACCAAACCATCAGGGGTTGGGGCTGGGTGAATTCCCTTCCCTCTTACATTACGCCGGAGTTCCAGGCCGAATTAATTTATGAAATTGTGGACCAATACGGCTTAAACCGTATCCGCTTTGAAATTCCCGCAGGAAACCGTTTTAATAAAAGAAGGTGGGAATGGTCGAACGATGATGCAGACCCGGAAAATACCGCCTGGCAAAACTTTGATCTCACGACCCTGGATAAAAATGTTGAAGAAATTACCGGTCCTTTTGCCCAACATGTAAAGGATCGGGGGGACCCCTTCGACATGTACATCAGTTATTCTTATTATACCGGCGGCTCCTCCGGAAGCCCACCCGCCTGGATCCTCCACAATCCAGGAGAATATACTGAATTCGCAATGTCACTTCTGCTCCGCCTCAAATATCTGCACGGGCTGGAATCGGACTACATTTGCATCCTGAATGAGCCTCAGTACAACAACGTTTTTACCCTCGCCACGATCCGGGATAAAATTGAGGTATTGGGCCCCACCATGGCCGCCGCCGGTTTGAAAACCAAAATTCAATATCCCGAATCATTAAATATTGATAACGGGATGAACAACTTCATCACCCCCACGGCCAGTGATGATGATCTTTGGTCCTGGATCGGAAATGTTTCTTATCACCGCTACGGCGGACAAACCCAAATGGCGGATATGGCAACTTTCGCGGCCAACAAAAATCTGCCAACCGCTATGACGGAACATTCGCACCTGACCATAGACCGCATGTATGAGGACTTAACCGTCGCAAATGTTTCCTACTGGGAAGTGTATGGAATCGGCAGTGAAATCGTCCTGTACGACAATCCGGAAAATTACAATTTTCTGGAACGGCAAAACTGGTGGTGGCGCTTCCGTCAAATTATGCAGTTCGTCCGTCCGGGCGCGGTGCGCGTAGATGTCAGTTCTGATGACAGCCAACTTCGAACCCTCGGTTTTGTAAAAGACGGGCAAACGGTTTTGATCCTGCTCAACGATAAAGACAGCACCACCCGCACGATAAATATTTCCGGCTTATCCACGGGCACTTATGGACTCAGCGGATCCAGGCTCACGGCAGCCACCATTGAAAGAGGACTCCAAACCGTGGGGGCGGATGGCAAGCTAACGCTAACGCTTCCGGGAAGTACGGTTTATACCCTCTATCCCCACCCCGGAGGAAACGCTCCGCCCTATTTCACAAACTTTAGACCCTCAGTTGGATACCTTGTTTTGCCCGACAGCAGCTTTGACTTGATCGCCGCCGCTCAGGACCCCGATTTGGACAGTCTGTCTTTTCAGTGGACACTCACCAAGCAACCCGCAGGCGCCAGTGTGGTGCTGGCCGCCGCACAGTCTGCAACCTGCTCGGTCTCCGGTCTTTCCATCGCAGGGAATTATGCCTTTGACGTAGAGGTGACAGACGGCGTAAATGTTGTCAGCCGGGAAGTCCGTATGGAAGTTTTTGCCGGCAACCCCGCCCCGGTGATTTCTGATTTGCATAACCGCATTCCCGTTCGGGTTACACTCCCTGACAGCTCAACCAATTTGAGAAGCGGGGCCTGGAATGTAGACGGAGATACCCTTAGCTATCAGTGGAGCATCGTCTCCCAACCCATCGGCGCCGCCGCCACTTTTGAAACCCCTACTGACGAGCGCACCATTGTGAATGGTCTTACGGTCGCCGGTGATTATATATTCCGGATCACCGTGGATGACGGCACCACCGCCGTCAGTGCTGAACACACCGTTCCGGTTTACCCCCTGAACAATACGCCTACGGTCAGTGGATCCGCAAGCCCGAATACGCTCACCCTGCCCACAGCCCAAACAACCCTGAATGCAACTTGCTCAGATCCGGATGGAGACCCTCTCAGTCATTGGTGGCGTCTGGTGAGCGCCCCTGCTGGCGCACGTCCCCTGATCGTTTCCCCTGCCAGTGAAGAAACGGTAGTGAAAGGACTGATTCTTCCGGGTGATTATATCTTCAAACATATTGCAACCGATGAATCGGAAGCGGGATTCAGCAATAACATCACGGTTACAGTAAGTGCAGGATCCGCTCCCGAAATTCTTTTTCTCAGCAGTCCTGACGGAGGGGAAACCTTTGTTCCGAATCAGACTATAAATCTGAAATGGACCTCTGCGAATTTCAGCGGCGACGTGAGATTAGAATTTTTCGACGGCAGCAACTGGAGTGACATTGCGGCCTCAACCGCCAATGACGGGATTGAATCCTGGACCCTTCCCTCCACAGTTCACGAGGATTGTAAAATCCGCGTATCAGATGTCGTTGACGGAGACCCCATGGATGCGTCGGACAGCCCCTTCCGGATCTACAGTCCGGTTCCCATCAGTGAAATTGAAATGTCGGCCGCTTCCGGTTCCCCCGTGATGTTGGAATGGCCGAGTTTGCCCGGTGGTTATGAGTATCAACTTTACTACACGGACAGTCTCAGCCCCATCAACTGGCAACCCCTCGGAGGCAAAACGCCCGTGGGTGGTTTGCAATTTGAAATGATGCAGAACGACACGGCATCCGGAATCCCCATGCGCTTTTACCGGGTCGAAGAAAATTTCATTCAATCTCCTTAAGGCTTCGAAAGTTTCGGAAGCTTCACAAATACCATTGCGATGATTGTTCCGAAAAGCGCTACCGGCCAGAAAGGCAATTGACCCACAGACCGGAGATCCATCTGGTCCACCAACAGTCCCAACAGCGGTGCGAGGATCATGGTTGAAAAACTTTTCGCCTGGGATTCGATCGACATGACGGTAGCCCCCATGACTTCGTCACTGTGGGCATCGATGCGGCTAATCAAAACCGGGCGCCAAAAGTTTTGCATCACATAGAGGGCAATAAATCCCGGGATGATGATGCCATACCATCCGAAATACAGGGCGGGTATCAGCACGGCCAAAATCAACAAAGAGAGCATCCACAAAAATCGGGCGGCCGCATCTTCGTCTCCTTTCATTTTCACCAACACATAAGCTTTACGGCTGGCCAGTGCGGATAACAAATAAAGCACGAAATAAACCGGTCCCACCAACAGGGCCACTTGCTGGGGTTCATCCAGGTGATCATGCAAAAGCAAAGCTGTGGTCAATGGAAGCGCCGCGGACTTTAAGATGGGTTGCAGATAATCTTTGCACACAGTAAAAAATCCTTCGAAGCCCATGGACTCCAACAGCAGGCGACGCAAGGACGCCTGCTTCATCGAAAGATGAAAAGCCTGTTTGAGATGAAGGATCACATCTTTAACCGACTGGTCTTTTTTCAGGTCTCCATCCACTTCCGCAGGGTAGCCCATAAAATTGAGGATCCCCAGCAGGTAAGGAAAGATGGAAAAGTAAAAAATCGCGATATAGTTGCTGGTGCTAAACACAAAGATTGCAGACAGCACCACCGACAGGGCCGATCCCAATTTGGACCAGGAGCGGGTGTACCCGTACACTTGCGTGCGCTCCTCTTCCCTTCCCTCCAGTCGCAGCCAGGTGAAAATCATGGCCTTGTGGGTCCCGGTACGGAAAGCATCTCCCACCCCAAAACAAAATGTGGCTGCAAACAACAGCGGTAAAATTGCCGGGGAAACGATGGTTCCGTTTACGGCCCCCGTGCCGGTAAATCCGTACAAAAGAAAGCTGACGATATATGCGGCAAAACTAAACATCATCGCCCTTCGCCGGCCAAACAAATCGGCAACCGCCCCGGAGGGAATTTCCATCACATTAATAATCACTTGCCGGAAGCCCACGAGCAATCCGATCACGAAAAAGGAAAGTCCCATCTGACGGAATGCCAGAATCAGAAAAGGATCGTAGTACTGCTGATTCTTAAGAAAGCCGTAAAGGCTGAAACGTCCCAGCATCGCTTTGGTTTTCATTTGAAAACTATTTTCTTTTTTCGGTCAACCAGAGAATGGAGGTGACGCCACGCGGATAATACAAACTGCCTTTGGCAATGCCACTGTGCATTTGGTCACTCCATGCCCAACGTAAATTTTCATCATTGAGCAACCATCCCATGTGCGCTTTGTCCGCCACCTCTCCGGTGGCCGAGGTTTTGACACCCAGAATTTCCCGCACCACAAACTGGTTGAGATAAATTTTTGACAGCCAGGAATTGTCCGCGGTGCTGGAAAGCTTCCAGGCACCGTTCTCATAGAGGCAAACACCCGGCTTCAAAACATTATGCGTGTGGGTACGAAGCGCCTGTATGAGGTCTCCGAACGCTCCTTTATCGGAAAGAGATTTTTTCATTCCCAACACATGGGGAAAAACCAAACCTTCCACCAAGGGCAGAATCCTGCTTTCTGTCGGTTCGCCCAACAAGGCGGGGATCTCTCCTTCAAACACATGGGATACGATGGTCGCTGCGGCACGCTTCGCCTGATGCAAAGCAGTCTTCGCTTTTTTACTCAGTCCCGCTTCCCTGAAAATTTGCTCCAGGGCCAAATATGCGGCCCAGGTTTTTACCGCCATATACCCATTGTTTCTCGCCTGACCCAGTGACGCATCCAGACTGTCATATGTGGTGATTTCAGCGCCGGTTGCGGTACGGGAACTGTCAAGACCCATCACCCCATTCCGCTCCTCAGGCAAAGCCGCATCCCGGTTGAGCAGGGACCGCAAACATTTTTTAAACACCGGCATGCGTTTTTTCAACCAAGCTGCATCTTCCTCCTGATTTGCATAAACCGCCGCACACAAAATCCAGTTCACCAGTTGTTCATGGGTCATGTGGGAAAAACACCCCTTTAATCCCATCATCTCATAAGTGGATCGACCCGGGGCACTAAAGTGATTATTCTTTCCCATGTCGTGGGTAAAACTAATTCCGCCTGGATGGATATTTTCACCGCCCGGGGGATGCAGCATGTCCGTATAACTGTAGCGGTCCACAAACATATCCAACACATTACGCACGGTCCACGGATTCATTTTCATTTCATAAAACAGTTGATCGACGGTCAAATCGAAAGTGTTCATCATCCGGTATTCACCCTCGTTCACCACCCACAATGCCTCACCATCCACATCCAACAACTGGGTGGATCCGTAGTAGGCCCGAATCGCATGAATTAACTGGAAGCGTTGCGCTTCATTAAGCTTTTTACTTTGAGTCAAACGGCTACAGGCCACTGCAGCCTTTCGGATTTCCGGGAAATTTATCAGCGTGTATTTTCCGACGGCTTCAATATTTTTAAACCAGCGCGTGTAGAGATAGGATGCATCCAAACCGGTCGTCACAATCCCTTCACGAAAGAAACAAATGGCCAATCGCATGGTGACCTTTTTTCCTGCGGGAACATCCACAATTAGTAAACCGGTTGTACCCAACGCAAAGCCCTCATTATATTCATAAGGGTTTTCCAACGCATCGGCCAAATTAAAATTGGTGACCGCCTTTGCCCCTTTGGTTTCGGTAAAAACCGCTGTCGCCCTGCCCTGGCCGATGCCCTCCACACCTTTAATATTTTGAATGCGCCGCATTTGATCACTACCGCGGACTTTATTATAGCCGAAGAAAAGCCGGCGGCTTTTTTTACCCTTCCGGTTGTCAAAAGAAAGTTCTGCCAATACTGATGGGCGGAGTACTTTCTTACATTCTTTGCGGTTTGCTTTGGTGGGTTCGGGTACCCGCTCCACCGGAGAGAAAATCGCGAAATCAAGTCCGCCTGCTTTCCAACGATCCACTCCCAAATGAAATTCGCGTTCTATATCCTCGGCTTTAAAAGTGTCAAAGCTGACAGGTTGAGGCTCCACACCTTCATTCACATAACGAAGAGATTCCACACTCGGTTCCATGGTGGCGAAAGGCATCAAAGTGTAACCATCCTTTTTCTCATTTGAGACACCAATGTACACGGGTTGATCGGCCGGTTTTCTTTCCTCCAATCCCAACCCCCCATTGTTTCCATGACAGCCGAGAGTGAAACTTGAATGTGCTCCAATGGGCGAGTGAAAGGCATTAAAATCGTTTCGGTGCATAAAGCTCTCCATCTAAGATATCAGGGTTGCATACGCCCCATAAGTCTGGGGAAGGGTATGGTTTCCCGAATGTGCTTCAACCCGCAAATCCAGGACACTGTCCGTTCGATCCCCAAACCGAATCCCCCGTGGGGAACGGAACCGTAGCGGCGCAAATCGAGGTACCACTGGTACGGTTCGATATCCATGCCTTCGGCTTCCATGCGGACCAACAGTTTTTCCAAGTCATCTTCCCGCTGACTTCCCCCGATAATTTCTCCGTAGCCTTCCGGCGCGAGCACATCCAGATTCCGCACTGTCCGCGGATCAGCCGGATTCTCTTTCATATAAAAGGCTTTAATCTCTTTCGGATACTCGGTCACAATCAAGGGAGACTCAAACTGCTTGCTCAATATGGTTTCTTCATCCCCTCCGAAGTCACTTCCCCATTCAAAGCTTTTTGCATCTTCAATATGTGCCGGCTGATTGGCAATCCAGCGTTCCAGCTCTTTGACCTGGTCCTGAAGTTCCTGAATTTCCTTTTTCAGTTTTTCCACTTTCCAGGCTTTGCTCACTTGTGCCAACTGCGCTTCTTTTTCAGAAATCTCTTTCTGTAACCCCTGACACCTGTCCTTTTCATCCGCCAGTTCGGATTCCAGTTTGGCATGTAAGTCCGGATCGTGTAAAAGCTCCACCGCTTCGGAATAGCTTACCCGCGGAAAGGGGGCTTGAATTTTTTCGAGCACCGAAATATCCCGTCCCAAAGACTCCAAATCCGCCCGGTTGTGCTTGAGTACAGCTTGCACAATGTGACTCAGGAAATTTTCTGATAGCACTTCCAGATCTTCCAGTTCATAAAAAGCCACTTCCGGTTCAATCATCCAGAACTCGGTGAGGTGGCGACGGGTTTTACTTTTCTCCGCGCGGAAGGTGGGGCCGAAACAATAGACTTTTCCCAGGGCCATGGCGGCGGTTTCCAAGTAGAGCTGCCCGGTCTGGGCGAGATAAGCAGGGGAACCAAAATAATCCACATCAAACAGGGTCCCCGCCCCTTCCGCCGCCCCCGGTTGAAAAATCGGGGTGTCGATCAAAGTGAAGCCATCCAGATCAAAAAATTCGCGGGCGGCGGTAATGATGCGGTGTCGAACTCTCAGAATGGCTTCCTGACGCGGACTGCGCAACCACAAGTGACGGTGCTGCATCAAAAAATCGATGCCGTGCTCTTTGCGGGAGATCGGATACTCTTCCGCCACCTGATAAATGGAAACTTTCTCCACCGAAACCTCCACCCCGCCCGGACTCCGCGGTTCTTCCCGCACGCTGCCGGTCAGCGCCAGGCTGGTTTCCTGTCCGCAGTGCTCCAATGCAGCGAAAGCTTCCGGATGGATGGCTTCCACTGTACATTGACAAGTCCCGGTTCCATCGCGGAATTCCACAAAGCGGATTTTGCCACTGGAGCGGATCGCGCGAATCCATCCGCGGAGGGTGACTGTTTCATTGAGGTGATCAGGAAGATGGGAAACCGTTCGAAAAGTAGACATACGCCATCTCTAAACCGGGGAAACATTTCTGACAAGCGAGAAAACGAACTCCTAGACGGGACATCTCGGCGAAATCTATTTCTACCGGATTCGGATTGCTACCGGCGCATTTAAAGGCAAAACCTAAGGGTCATGAGAAAGTTTATCTTGCCCTTCCTTTTCGCGATTCTTTGGTCCAGCCTGCTCTTTGGTTCCTATTCAGTTGAGACCTTGTCGCATGAAAAGGAAACATCGGAATACCGTAACATTCGATTTTACATTTATCGTTACGGAACAAATTTTCATGAGAACGAAAATCAACCCTCTCAACTGAAGTTTTACAGTGACGTCGGGATACATAAAACAGGTGAAGCCACCTCCACCGGCGCACCGAACTGGGTAAGGGTCATTCACAGCCACATGAAAATCACCCGCATTGCTATTCCCGAAGGAGCTTCAGAAGGGTACAGCCAGAAACAGAAGGGAAAAGCCATCAAAGTGGTGCTGTTGGATGAAAACGAGCAGCCCATCGCGGGGGAACCCACCTATTATCATGTGACCCACCTTGACGGAACCGAATACCGTCTCCACGCCAAAGCGGACGCCACACATACCTTGGGTTTCCCCATCTATAAAATCACCCCTGAGGGGGAAAAACATTTCTTTAAAGACAGTGGATTTGAAGTACTTTTTGATGAAAATGGCCATTTCAAACAGTTTAGGGACCTTTCCTACATCATTTTCATCTCCTATCCCGATGGAAAAACCCGGGTCATGGAAAAATATTCCCTGCGTCAAATGCAGCCCGAAAAACTAAATGGATTTTACCAGGTAAAAGCAGGGCAAAAACCCATGAGAAGGACACATCTCTACCATCCGGAACCTGACCATTTACGGTACATGGTTCATGAATCCTATTTGGAGGGAAAATTAGATAGCACCACCACCTGGACCCGGGGAGAGAATCCCTATGTTTTCCGACTTCAAACTAAAATTGAGGGACAGGACACTCTCGAGACAGACGATCATTATTTTGATGATGAAAACGGCTTCAGAACATTACATCGGAATAGGTATTGGTATAACGGCAAAGAACAACTCATCCGAAGGTCCTTTTATGACAAAAATATCGGTTTTAGAGCCCGCTACGAAAAACGAATCGAAAACGGCGTAGAAACCATCAAAGCTTTTAAATACGTTGAAGACCTTTCCACCGGAAAGTTCACTTCATATCAAACTATCCATCAACCGGCTCAAGGTCCTTGGTACAGAAAAACATACGATGAAGAGGGGCGGGCCACCATGGAGTGGACCCCGGTCCAGGAAGAGGTAAAAGAAGAATTTGCCGACCCCGCCATTCAAGAATTGATCGCCCTTTTTCCCGATGCCTCAGAGGAGAGCGCCAAAAAACATCAGAAACTTCGCCTTATCCCGGAAAAGGTTCCCGAAGACCTGACCTTGGCTGAAACATCCGGGGCGGTGGAATATTTTGGCTACGATTCCCTCTCTCCCGATGACAAAGTGAACTATGAGGATACCCGCCCCCGCTTTCTCTTTAAGTTGGAGCAAGGAAAACTCATCCACCGGAAATGGCGGATATACGGCACCCGGGAAAATGGAAATGCGTACTTTCTGGAAGAAGAAAGCGATGATCCGAAAGCCGCCTTTGGAAATGAAAATAACCGTCAAACCCTCACCGAATTTTTTGGCGAAACCCATGCGACCGCCCCCGGGAAGAAAAGTTCGGTTTCCCATGCGGATGGTTCCCTGGAGGTCTATTATTATGATCTCGGCACTTGGAATCCGGAACGGAAGAACTTCGAAGTGAATCAGGAAGGAAAAGAACTCCGCACCGAAATCACCCATGGAAACCTTATCAACGGTGTGTGGGGCCCCGGCACCACCAGCCGCACCTTAATACAAAAGCAGAATGAGCAGCCCCTTTTCAATCGAAAGCGGGAACTGCTCGCCGACGGCAGTTGGAAAACAGTGGAAGAATTGTAACACAAGCCTTATAGGTCTGTTGATATATTCGGAGACGGGATATAAACCTCGAATAATGAATGGAGGAATTTGAATATTTCGTAAGATGATGTCCGCAAAACTTCTTCGAAGCCTGAAAGGCTTGGCCAACGAAGCCGTGGGTTGAGCCCTGAGCTTGTCGAACGGGCGAAACCCACGGAACATAACGCTAAAATATCAAAACTCTGAAGGGGTTTCTCACCGGACCTTTTATACGATTCTGTTTGCCTATAAATCAGAAGTCATCAACGTAAGCTGTAATGAAAATTTTTGCCCGTATTTTGTTATTGCTGGTGGTGGGTGGGGGTGTGGGGACCTTGCTGCTCAGGGAAAAACCCCAGGAAGAAACCACCTTTACCCCCGAAGCAAAACAGCAGGATCCCGGCAACAAGTTTGACTGGGAGGCCCATTCACAAATGCCCCCGGCGGAAGGCGCGACCTGCGCGGATTGCCATGCGGAAATCGTGTCGCAGTGGGAACATTCCCAACACGCAAATGCCAACCGCTTGCTGAAAGACAGCCCCCTGAAACCCGGATACAGCCACTACGAAGGCGTAAAAACCCTGATAGATGAAGATCTAAACGTATCACAAACCACAGAGGATGGATTTGAATTTTCCGCGACCCCGCTGGCGGTCATTGCTGTAGAACCACTGGTTCAGGCCCTGGTGCCCACCACCAATGGTCGCTGGCAGGTATTTAATCCTGCCTATCAGGTCGAAACCAACGGATGGTTTAATGCCTTTCCCGAAGTGCGGAACTATAAAGAGTGGGGTCACTGGAAGGGCCGGGGAATGAACTGGAATGTGCAGTGCGCCTGGTGCCACAACACAGAATTCAAAAAGAATTACGATCCGGAAACCGACCGTTACGACAGCACCTGGAAAGCCATGGGCATTTCCTGCACCCAATGTCACGGCGACCTTTCCGCACACGCCCAAAATCCGGAAACCGTTCCCGGAAAGAAATTTGATCCCGTGATCGCACAGGAAAATTGTTATACCTGTCATGCCCGGCGTGGATTTCTCACCGCAGAAAAATTTGTCCCAGGTGAGACATTTAATGATCACTTCCGCCTGAATCTGATGGACCGCCCCGGGGTCTATTACCCGGATGGCCAGGTTCGGGATGAAGACTTTGAAATGGGCTCTTTCACCTCCAGTAAAATGCACGATGCGGGGGTCACCTGCCTGGATTGTCACAATCCGCACAGCGGAGATCTCACCCTTCCCGTAAGCAACAATTTGTTATGTATGAGCTGTCATGCCCCCCCCGGACAAAATGGCGGCACCCCCATCATTCCCACCGAACACAGCCACCACGGCATCGAAAGCATGGGCAACCGCTGCGTGGAATGTCACATGCCGGAAACCATGTATATGGAATCCGATCTACGTCGCGATCACGGTTTCACCGTTCCCGATCCCATGCTGACCCGTACCTTGGGAATTCCCAATGCCTGTACCCGTTGCCACAGCGATGAATCTGTGGAGTGGGCCGAAAAATGGGCCGAAGAGTGGTATGGTGAAAAACTGGCGGCCCGCCGTACCCGTCCGCGGGCCCATGCCATTCAGGGTGCCTGGGACGGCAAAGCCAACCATGGTCCGGCACTGTTAAGTTTGGCTGTATCCGAAACCAACATCAACTGGCGCGCCAGCCTGATCCGTCTGATGCGGGCTTACATCACCGACAATGACGTGCGCGAGTTTGTCCAATCTTCCCTGCGGCATGAACACGAACTGGTCCGGGCCGCCGCCATTTATGCGCTAAGTGATTATGACGTTTTCCATCCGCAAATCAGCCGTTTACGCGAAGATCCCAGTCGACTGGTCCGCTTGGATGCCGCCTGGATTACCCGCGGGGGAGATCCCCTGCCCCCCGAACTCGCCAAAGAATTGGACGAATGGTTGCTCTTCAACGCCGACCAACCCGCCGGTGCTTTGGACATGGCCCAAATGGCCCTGACCCGGGGCGATGCGGATGCGGTAGAGAAATGGGTGTCCCGGTTGCTGGTCTATGATGGCTCCGGCGAACCCCATCGTATCGGAGGTCAATTGCTCCACGCTGTAGACCGCACAGAAAAAGCCGCCGCGCTGTTTGAAAAAGCGGTAGAAGTGGATCCGGAAAATGAAGACGGATGGTATATGCTGGCCATGATTCGTAACGAAGTCGGGGATCTCGAAGGTGCCACCGACGCCTTCCGAAAACTGGTGGTGTTAAACTCGAACCATGCCCGCGGATGGTACAATCTCGGTCTCGCCCAAATTCAAAGCGGGAATCGCGAAGCCGGATTACTGGCCCTCTCCCGGGCCGAAACCGCAGATCCGGATTCAGCCGACGCCGCCTATGCCGCCGCCACCGTCTATCTGCAGGACGGAAAAATCGAAGAAGCCAAGCAGGCCATCACCCGCGCCCTGCAGGCCGACCCCAACCACGCCCCTACGCAACAACTGTTCTACCGAATGAACGGCGGACGATAGAAAGCACCTTCCCCATTACATACAAAACGGCGTGAGGATATCACGTCCGACAACCTAAAGGAATTCTAGAACATTTTCGGTTTAATTTGACTTATTGCGGCTGTAAGTCGCACTCTCCAAAGCCCGGTCCGTCAGGGCCGGGTGTAAATAGTAAAATACATTTGAGCCCTGTATGGGCGGCCCTCTATCTGCATGGCCTACCAGTGAGAGAGTCGCCCATACAGGGCTCAC
>CAKZLZ010000224.1 GCA_937127435.1 uncultured Verrucomicrobiota bacterium
GAATCAACTTCAGCAGGAGCCATTGCGTTGATGACTAATTGAGCTGGATTATCATCCCAAAGGACGATATCAACTCGCTCACCATTCATTTCATTTGAAACAGCCTGTACACGAGCGCCGCGCATGCCCACACAAGCACCAATTGGGTCAATACGACGGTCATTGGTTTTTACTGCAATTTTTGCACGTAAGCCTGGATCACGAGCCGCGCCACGAATTTCAATCACTTCTTCAGAGATTTCTGGCACTTCTAAACGGAATAACTCGATCATAAAGGCAGGAGAGTTACGTGACAAAATAAGTTGTGGACCACGATTGTCTTCGCGAATTTCTAACAACAAGGCACGAATACGATCATTCATGCGGAATGTTTCACGAGAAATCAGCTGATCTTTTGGCAACGCTGCTTCTGCATTTTCACCAAGATCAACAATCAAGCTGTCACGAGTGACTTTCTTCACTTGACCATGTACCAGTTTGCCCACTTTTTCTGAGTAGCGAGCAACTACTTTTGCGCGCTCAGCTTCACGTACTTTTTGTACAATAACTTGCTTTGCTGTTTGCGTTGTAATGCGATCGAATTTTACCGATTCGATTTGCTCTTCTGAATATTCACCCAATTGAATGTCAGGATCGTCAACTTGAGCCGCAGCTAAACCGATTTCTCGATACGGATTTTCCAAACCAGTATCAGAATCTTCAACGACCATCCAACGACGGAATGTATCGAACTCACCAGTTTTACGGTCAATGCTAACTCTAACTTCAATATCGCCTTCGTATTTTTTCTTGGTGGCGGTTTCTAAAGCAATTTCCATTGCTTCAAATATTTTTTCACGCGAAACAGCTTTCTCATTTGAGACTGCATCTACGACCAGTAATACTTCCTTACTCATGCTACCTAGCCTCTCGTCTAAATTCTAAAATGTCGGGACCAAATTTGCTTTGTCGACATTACTGATCATTAATTCATAATCTTGGCCGTCAACAACAACAACTAAACTGTCATTTTCGACAGCTTCTAATTTACCTTTAAATTTTCGACGACCATTTAATGGTATCGATAACTTCACTTCAACTGTTTCACCAACAACTGCTTCAAAATGACTTTTCTCGAATAAAGGTCTGTCTAATCCAGGTGAAGAAACTTCTAAGTTGTACTCTGTGCTAATTGGATCTTCAACATCCAATATCGCACTCACTTGATGACTTACATCTGCACAATTATCTACGGAGATACCGTTTTCATGATCAATAAAAACGCGAAGAATTGAATGTTTCCCCGCTCGTACAAACTCGATGCCAACCAACTCAAATCCAAGTGCTTCAACACCTGGTCCAACAACCGCAATATCAACTGACCTGATCCGGAGTCCCTCATGTCTAAACAACCAGATTTCATGACCCGCCGGCAGTTTTTGCGTACAGGCGTCATCGGTGGCGCCCTGGCCACCACCCTTCCCTCCTTTTTAGATCAAACCCTCTGTCGACTCGAAGCCGCAGAAGTGAACAGCTCCCTGCAACGTCGGCATGGCAGAGACGCCCCCATTCTGATTCTCCTTCAACTTGCCGGAGGCAACGACGGACTGAATACCGTGATTCCCATGGAAAACGATCACTACCGCCGCGCCCGCCCCCAACTGGGAAGCGTCGAATCCAAAGCACTGAAGCTGGACAAGGATCTGGGTCTGCACGAAAGCCTCACCGGCCTGAAATCCCTTTATGATGACGGCCTGCTTTCGGTGTTTAACGGGATCGGCTATCCCAATCCCAACCGCAGTCATTTCCGAAGTACGGAGATCTGGCATACCGCCGCTCCCGAAGGTCGGAAAGGCGGGGATGGCTGGGTGGGTCGCTACTTCGACAATCAGTGCCAAGGCATGCCCGCCGAAACCGGGATCAGTTTAACCAGCACCCCGCCCCAGGCTTTTCAGGGACCCAGCCCCTTGGGCGTCACCTTCAGAAACCCCAGACAATTCAGTTTCGATGACGATGACGAGATGATGTCCGGCGCTTCAGTGGGCATGGCGACAGGCCGGAGCCGTCACCGGGAAGATTCACCCTTGCATTTTCTTGAACGCACAGATTTAGACGCCCGTGTTTCCAGTGACCACCTTCACAGCAGCCTTAAAAAGATGCCCAGCGTACAAGGATTTCCCCGAAATCAAATCGGCAATGATTTGGCCCTGATCGCCCGCATGATTGGAGGAGGAATGTCCACCCGGATCTATTACGTATCCCAGGGAGGATTCGATACCCATGCGAATCAAATAGGCTCACACACCCGATTACTCAAACAATTGGGCGATGCCCAAAAGGCATTTTGGGATGAGATGAAGCGGCAGGGAAACACCCAGCGGGTGCAAATGTTGGTGTTCAGTGAATTCGGTCGGCGGGTCGCCGAAAATGGCAGCAACGGAACCGATCACGGCGCCGCTGCTCCCGCGTTTGTGCTGGGAGGAAAACAGAAAGGCGGCGTCATCGGCGAAATGCCCAGCCTGGATCCTAAAGACCTCAATCGTGGCGATATCAAACACCACACCGATTTCCGTCAGTTGTATGCGACCCTCATCGACACGCACTTAGATGCAAATTCATCGATGGTCCTCGGAAAGAACTGGCCGAAAATAAAAATCTAATTCCCCGTTCAAATCCGTCCCGGAGGCGCAACTTCTCCAGCATGTTGGTGCGCGGGGACGCGGGCCCTCCGTAAACCCGGACCGACCCCGTCCCGGGGTCTCAACTTCTCCAGCATGATGGACCGCGGGGACGCGGGCCCTCCGTCAATTCCGGACCGACCCCGTCCCGGGGTCGCAACTTCTCAACATGCCGGACCGCGAGGACGCGGGCCCTCCGTCAATCCGGACCGACCCCGTCCCGGGGTCGCAACTTCTCAACATGCCGGACTCTTCATCCCTCAAACAACATTCCCTCAGCCACTTCCATGCTGGTTTCCACGCCAACCAATCGTTCGACCAGTTTCAGTGCAAAAGCCATGGCGGTGCCCGGTCCCTGACTGGTAATCAAATTGCCGTCGACCACCACCCGTTCATCCACCCAGGTGCCGCCTTGAATATCCGGAGCGGTGGAGGGGTAACAGGTAAAGCGTTTTCCTTCCAACAAGCCATGGGCATCCAACACCAATGCCGCCGCGCAAATCACGCCTATTGTTTTGTGGGGGCTTTGAAAATAATGCAGCAGCAAATCCCGCACCCGCGGATCATCCCGCAAAGCATGTGTTCCCGGAATCCCGCCGGGCAACACCAGCAAATCAAAATCCTTTGCATTCTCCAAATCATCCAAGGCCACATCGCCACAAAGTTTCACTTGGCGGGAAGCTTCAAACACCCCTTCCTGCAATCCGGTGGCAACCACCTCCACCCCGCCGCGGCGTAAGACATCGATGACAATCACTGCTTCCATTTCTTCACAACCGGGGGCCAACAATACACAGGCTTTTTTCATTAAACGTTTTCTCCACTCATTTTTGCTTCCAACTTTTTCAACACTTCGGCGCGGGCATCCAATTTCCCTTTGGTGGCACGCTCTCCCAACAGGAAGGTGCCCAGATCCTGAATTTCACCCAGCCAGACCCCGTCTTTCATGCCCGGGTAATCTCCATAGCGTCCGCCCACAATACAGACCATGGGGGTAACAGCAGCCTGGGGCATTCCCAATTCTTCAGCCAGAGCGGCCGCCCTTGCGGACAAGGCTTCCAATTCATAACCCGGATAAAACTTCTCGCCGTGCATCAGCTTATGGTTGATCACCCGCACCTGCCCCCGCCAATTGACGGTTTCAATACTGAATATCTGATCCGGTGCCACCAGGACATGATCCAGTTCCTTATCTCCCAGAGGCAGCCCGTGATAGACCTGCCAACTTTCCGGCAAGGCATCCAATACCCTGGCAACCTGTTCCTCGCCTCTCGCCCCTTCCTCGTGACGCAAATAGATCATGACCGCCCGCTTCCACGTCACATACAGACCAAAAGCAATCAGCAATAATAGAACGCCGGCATGCCAGCCCTGAATAAATGTCGGTTTGAGCACAGCGGCAAACACCATACCGGCGCCGAAAGCCATGGCGATGAGGGGGGACAAAGCCGAGGAAAACCCCCGGTTTCGGGCATGCAAACCGGGAATCCCCTGTCTGCCTGAGGTTTTGGTGGGAGGCGGAACGTCATCTTGATGCGGTTTCATGTTCTAAGTATATCGTAGAAGCGTGAACTTGTAAACGATTCACTATCACGCTAGAAAGTGCCCTATGCAAAGCCGCCAAACCACAGAACATCTTTTATCCAGCTTGCTGGCCATTTTCTCCGACGGAATGGCCATTTTCGGGGGATTTGGTCTGGCGGTATGGATCCGTTTTGCCAGCGGCTGGATGGCGGTGGACCCGAACAAAGGCGTGCCTTCATTTGAAAATCTTCTCCAATTAATTCTGTTGGCGGTTTTGGTTTTCCTGGTCGTATTTCACAATTTGGACTTATTCAAACGTCCCCACCAAGGACGGTTTGAAGACACCATCCCCCGCATCATCCGGGCAATCCTCATCAGTTTCGTACTCTACTTCGCACTCGAAGCCGCCCTCCGCCTCGACCCGGCCTTCAGCCGGAAGGCACTCGCCATTAGCCTGGGGAGCGTCAGCTTCTTTGTGCTTCTCGAACGGTATTTACTTTACCGAATCGAACTCCATAAAGCCCGCCATGCCCCTACGGAAAACCGCGTGATCATGGTGGGCACAGACCCCAATATTCTCCGTTTAGCGGAGGCCATCGAAGCGGACAAATTCCTTCGTGCCAAAGTCCTGGGTTTCCTGCGGACAAAAGAAAAAGACCCCTGGCCGGAAGAGATTCAGGAAGCGAAACGCTTGGGGGCCTCAACCGATGTCCAAGCCAAAACACTCGAACTGAAAGCCAACCATGTCGTTCTTTCCGACGTGGGCATCGACCGGGATGATTTGTTGGCCTTGGTCGTGTTCTGTGAACAGAACTATATTTCCTTTCACCTGGTGCCCGACCTCTTCCGCATCCTCACTTCAGATTTACAGGTCCGCCACCTCGCAGGGATTCCCATTATGGGACTTGGACAATGGCCATTGGACCGGATTGGACCCCGCTTGTTGAAACGCTGCTTTGACATCTGTTTCAGCCTGTTGGCACTCATCGGCATCAGCCCGGTTTTGCTTATCGCCGCCATCGCAGTTAAACTGAGTTCGAAAGGCCCGGTATTCTACCGTCAAATCCGCTGCGGAGAACATGGAGAAGAATTTAAAATTATTAAACTCAGAACCATGCGGGCGGATGCCGAAGAAACCGGACCGGGCTGGACCACCGAAAATGATCCGCGGCGCACGAAAGTCGGTGAATTTTTACGCAAGTGGAACATCGACGAACTGCCGCAGTTCTGGAACGTACTTTGCGGTCAGATGAGCGTGGTAGGCCCCCGGCCGGAACGCCCGCATTACGTCGAACAATTCAAAGATGAAATCAACCGGTATATGCGCCGGCACGCACAAAAACCCGGCATTACCGGCTGGGCGCAAGTCCACGGGCTCCGCGGCGACACCAGCATCGATGAACGGATTCGTTACGACTTGTTTTACCTGGAGAACTGGTCGCCGGGTTTAGACCTGAAGATCATCATCAAAACCCTGTCCGCAAAAGAAAACGCTTATTAGGAACGCAGGCATTCAAGCCTAAGCTTACTCAAAGGGCAACTCCATCTGCCCACTGACCACGATCTTACGGCCGTCCGGCACATCCGCTTCCGAGGTATCGTAGACCACAAATTTCACCTGGGGGAATTCCCGGTGCAGCTCCTGTTCGATAAAATCCACTACCGCCCGGACGTTTCGCGGATCATCATCCGAGAAGCCCACGCTAATCGGTTTATCCACCCCGCTGCGGCGCATGATGCGGAAGACGTGGTCCATAAAATTTTTGATGGCAAACTGCTTGGCTTCCTCCTGAATATCCACCCCGGGTTTGTCTGCGCCCATGCGCGCGCGGAAGTCGGGACTGGTCACCGCATGGTACTGATTTAAGTCCAGGAAGAGTTCCAGGACTTCTTCATTTGTGAGGTATCCCTCCCCCTTCTCATAGGCCGCACGATAGCCGCGGAGATTCGCCATCATCGTGTTCTGCTCTTCCTGCGTCAATACATGGCTGATGAAATACTTCACCCCCTCACGAATGGTTTCAGAACGGTGTCCCCTGGCGGTCACAATCGCAAACAACCGCCCTTCAATCAGCGCGCGGCGAAACTGACGGAAACTTGGGCCGGGTTTTTGTTCACCGGCAATGACCGGCTCCAAGGCCGCCCGGGTATCCCTTAAAAAACAACTTTCTTCTTCATGGGCAAAATCACGGAATTCGCGGAAGGCATTCTCCCAATCTCCATCCGGGGGACGATAATTTTCAAAATCATTCCGCACCAGGGCATAAAAAGAAGTACTGACGGCAATCGGCTCCCAACTTCCTGACTGCGTTTTCTTTTCCAAATGAATCCGGGTCGGCATATGCAGAATATTATTATCCCAATCAAAGATATAATATTTAAAAGGCAGGTTCACCACATCGTGGTTTACTTCCGGCTCTTTCCAATTCGATTCAGATGGTTTGTTTTGAGAATCCATGGCGATAAATGTACACAGTTTTTGTATTTTCACCAGTAGGAACCGAGGCATTCCTGCCCCTGCCCCGCACCGGAATTCCCCGGTTACAAATCACGCATCACCGAACCGGAAGTGATTTTCCATGCGACGCCCATATCCACTCCCCCGCTGGCCAAAGCCTTGGCTGTCCACTTGTTGCAGGTGTTAAATAAATAATATTTTCCCACCGCCCGGAAAAACTGACTGTCCCCGTAGATTCCTTTCTGGGTGGGAAGTATTCTATTTTCTGAATCCCGCGCAAAACTGGACGCCATAAATTGGATCATAAATCCCAAGGCTTCAGAACTTAAATAGACTGCCTGATTTTCACTGTTCCGAAAATAGTCCAAGGGGTTTTCCTGATACCCCACCACATGCAGGACGGTATCGGTGGGCCAAAAGACCGCCCGCAGCGTAAGCCGGCTCGTGATCTTCTCCGCCTGATAAAATCCCGCATCCCCCCAGCCGATTTCATAGTACCGCACATCCGGAAACCGGATGCCTAATTCCGGCAACTGTTGATTTACCGCCTCCGCCTGTAAACTGATTCCCGTATGCTTTCCGTGATTATGCACATAGATCACCCGGTCCCTGGGGGCATGGGGATTTAAAACCGCACCATGAACCACTTTGGGCGCGGTTCCACACCCCACAAGCAACAGCGCAGAGAATCCAAGAACCCATCGCAACCCGACGTGTAAAATCCGTTTATCCATAGAGCATATACTTTTTACGAAAGGCGGCGGCGGTGAGTCCGGTGTGTTTCTTGAAGGCACGGCAAAAATTTTCGGTATTGCTGAACCCGACATCAAACGAAATCGCTTTGACCGGGTCCATACTGGTGACCAAACGGTGACGGGCAGCGGACATGCGGTACTGAATCACCAATTGATGGGGCGACTTTCCGGTGGCCGCCTTAAATTCAGCATGCAAATGGGAAGGGCTCAACCCGACTTTCTCTGCCAGCGTTTCCACAGTGTGGGGGCGCTCCGGATGACGGGCAATTTCCGCAATCACCGATGCAATCCGGGGAGGGATCCGGGTTTGACTGTGGCGGACCCGGTCCTGCGCATGACGCAATTGAAATTGAGACCAAATGAGATCACCCAATAAGTCCAAAGAAATTCCTTCGTGGTGAAAGGCGTACAACATTTCCCTGGAAAAACTTTCCGCATCCCCGGCCTCTTCCCAGCGAAAAGAACGGGGCCAATCCGGGACCGGCGCGGGGACACGAAACAACGCGGTCATACATTCATAATGTTCATCCACCCCGGATTGATAAATGGTTTCCTGCCCCGGTTGATGAAAAAAGATCCAACCCGGCCCGGCCCATTCATCCTTTTCCGGGTGCTTCACCCTTCCCCGGGTCACCATTTCAAACAAATATTCTCCGGGTAAAATGGTAGAGGGTGTTACGGCCCCTCCTATGGGACTTATAAAGTACCCCAGCCGTTCGAGTTGCGGTTTGATTTTTTCACCATCATTCATAGTTTTTATCAATTAGCTTTCCTTTACCTTTGACTTGCTGACATGATATGAAACATAAATCATTGTTTTTATCAAATAACATCAACAGGAGATCGACTATGACACCCGAAATTACCGTTCAATTATACAGTGTGCGTGACAACGCGGCCAAAGACTACGAAGGCACCATCCGCGCCATTGCCGATATGGGATTTGGCTGTGTGGAACCTGCCGGATACCCCGGAAGCTCTGCTGAAGCCGCCGCCAAACTTTTTAAAGAACTCGGACTGCGCGCGCCTTCCGCTCACATTGGATTGCCCATCGGCGATGCGAAAAATGAAATCCTGGACCAGGCACAACTGATGGGGCATGAAGCGCTGATCACCGGTTGCCCTCCCCGCTTTAAAGAACATTACGTTTCCATGGACGAAGTGAAAAAAATGGCTGAGCTCTACACCGAAGCGGCAGCCAATGCCGCGGAAGTGGGTATTCAGGTCGGATACCACAACCACGACTGGGACCTCTGTGAAATCGACGGCGTTCGTGCCTATAAAGTCTTTATGGAAAACACCCCCGAGTCCGTCCTTTGGGAAGCCGACTTGTTCTGGGTGGCCCGCGCCGGATTGGATCCCGCCGCATTTGTAAAAGAAATCGGTCCCCGCGGAAAATATCTCCACGGAAAAGACGGACGGGTAAAAACCGATGCGACTTTTGTGGAAAAAGAAACCGAAGACGGAAAAATCATGGTCAGTGACAGCATCCCCTTCCTCCCTGCCGGTACCGGTCAGGTGGACCTCGTGGCCGCCACCAAAGACGCCGAATTCACCAAATACATTGCAGTCGAACTCGACAGCTACGAAGGTGACATGATGCAGGCCGTCAAACAAAGCTATGACTACCTGACCCAAAGCGGAATCGCCAAAGGCAACAAATAATCGGAGACCCAAATATGAGCAAAACAAAACAAATTGGCATTGGAATCATCGGCTGCGGAAATATTTGCGACGCCTACTTTAAAGGCGCAAAGAAATTCGAGGTGCTCAACACCATCGCCTGTGCCGACATCAAACACGAATTGGCAGTTGCCAAAGCCGAAGAACACGGCTGTGAGGCCCAGACGGTCGAAGAATTGCTGGCCAACCCGAAAGTGGATTTGGTCATCAACCTCACCATTCCTGCCGTTCATGCCGAAGTAAGTTTACAGGCCCTGAACGCCGGTAAACACGTTCATTGCGAAAAACCACTGGCTGTGTCTCTCGAAGACGCGAAAAAAGTCATGGATCTGGCGGCCGAAAAAGGTCTGCTGGTCGGTTGCGCTCCGGACACCTTCCTCGGTGCCGGACTGCAGACCTGCCGCAAACTGGTAGACGACGGCTGGATCGGAAAAGTAGTTGGCGGAAGCGCATTTTTGATGTCCCGCGGACCTGAATCCTGGCATCCCAACCCCAAATTCTTCTACGAAGTCGGCGCAGGTCCCATGTTTGATATGGGCCCCTACTACATCACTGCATTGGTACATTTACTGGGACCCGTAAAACGCGTGGCCGCTGTGACCTCAAAAGCATTTGAAGTGCGTACCGCCACCTGCGAAGAGCAGTTCGGTCTGCCCTTGCCCGTGGAAATCCCCACCCATTACTCCGGCACCCTGGAATTCCATTCCGGCGCTTCTGTAAGCGTAACCATCTCTTTTGATGTGTATGCCCACAACCACAAGCCCATCGAACTCTATGGAACGGAAGGCTCGATTGGTGTCCCTGACCCCAACACCTTCGGCGGACCGGTGACACTTTGGACCGCGGCCACCAAGGAATGGAAAGAACAAGGTTTCAGTCATCCCTACTCCGACAACTCCCGCAGTATCGGAGCCGCGGATATGGCCATGACCATTCTCAGTGACGGCAAACATCCTCACAAATCCAGTGGTGCCCTCGCGTACCATGCTTTGGAAGTGATGCACGCCTTTGAGAAATCCTCTGTGAGCGGCACCCACACCGTGATCGAGTCCAAACCCGAACAGCCCGCAGCCCTCCCGCTCGGACTGATCGAAGGACGCGTGTAACGCAGACATTCCCCTGGCCGTCTCCGAGCGACAGCTCGGGCAGGCTGTCTGCGGGAATTCAGGCTTTCAGCCTGGACCCCACAAAAGGCCAGAGCACCCGCTCTGGCCTTTTTTATTCCCCTGAAGGCGTTCACCCTTTTTACTTGAAGATTTCATCATATTATTGATAAACACCTTACTCTATCTTCCATCTTAATGGTAGATCCAATACCCCACTCCAAGACCCCCCATGACCCAACGATTATTCTATATTATCTTCACCGCTGTACTGACCTTTTCTTCCTCCACCGCCCTGTTCGCGGAAGGCGCCTCAAACTTTGGTCTCGGTGTCAATTATTTCACCGCTATTGATGACCTCAGTTCCGATATCGACAAAGATGGTTTCAGTTATTTCATCAGCTATCAGTACCGCCCGGGACTCATCGGCTTTGAGGCCAATTTCGAAGTTTTACCCGACATTTACAACGTAGATGCCATCACCCCCTCCGCCTACCTGATTGTCGGCAAAACACTCTACGCCGCCGTCGGAATGGGCATAATGCAGTATGATGGACATTGGGCAAACGATCCCTATTACGGCCTGAAACTCGGATTAAACCTTTCGCTTACAGAAAGTATCATTTTGGATGTTTTCGGAAAATATCAAATATCCAGCAAAGTTGATATTGATAATGCCATCGACAATATTGATACGGACACCATCTACTTGGGTGGAGCCGTTCGTTTCAGATTTTAAGTAAAACCGACTTCAGGCATTCTAGCCTGACATTCATATCAAAGGCCAGCGCATCCGCGCTGGCCTTTTTGTGATTGGGGTCCTTCAGCAACTAATTACCCCGGTAAAATCAACCGTAAGGCATCCAGACGCGGTGTTGCTTTTTCCAGGGCTTCCCTGAGATCCTGTTTTTGCTGACGCAACTGCTGCACTTCCTCGTCCCGCACATGATCGTTGATTTTCTTCAAATCTTCCAGGCGCTGGATTTCAGCATCCATTTTCTCGGTAAGCGTTTCAAGAGCCCTGGAAATGATTTTCTGACTCTTGGCCTCTGCCCGTTTCTTGGCGTCGTGAACACGGTCCGGCAACCATTCTTTTCGAAAAGCGGTATGGGAAAGAATGGTCCCCACATCTTTCGCATCCTCTAAAGCCTCCGGCACTTTCTGTTCTCGGCCCATCGCATTTACCGTCACCCGAAGCGGGATCGCGGGTAAATATCGGGAGACCTGCCATGCCGGGGGAGCAATGGCCTCCAACACAAACAGCGCTTGTAACATCGGACGGTCAATTTCAGGCGAAGCCGCACAGACAGCCGTGCCCTGAAGAGATTGCAACACCGCATCGATCGCTTCCCGAACCAGAGGGTGGTCCCACGTGATCAGATCCAAATCTTCCCGGGACAATGCCAAACTTCGGTCTGTGGTAAAGCGAAGCCCTTCAGCCCGCAGGGGTAAATCCCCTTTATCGAAAGGACCCGATTTAAGGTAGTTCTCCCCTTCCCGCAAGCTCTCAACTTCCAGCCCGAGTTGCCCCCACAGTTTTTCAACAAACGGGAGCAGCGCCTCATCTCCGTCGCTTTCCTGCAAGGCCTGCATCAAAGAGGCATCCGGTTGTTCCAAAGCATGCTTCCACGCCAAAAGTTTTTGGGTACCGGATCGGTTTTCCGTCTCCAGCACCTCCACCATTTTTTGCGTTTCTTCGAGCAAGGCTTCATCCACCCTGTCTAAACGGTCCCGGAAAATATTTAAACAGCGTTGCCCACAAGTCAATGGACGCTCAAAGGCGCCCAAGCCCTCGTGCAACCAGCGCAACCACTTTGCTTCATCCGTGTCGGCAAGCACCGGCAGATGAATATGAAATTCGGCTTGTTGGCCAATACGGTCCAGACGGCCGATGCGTTGTTCAATCCGCTCAGGCTCATGCGGCAAATCGAACAACACCAAATGGCGGACAAACTGAAAATTACGTCCCTCGCCGCCAATATCGGATGCAATCATCAATCGGGCTCCCTCCGGATCGGCAAACCAGGCCGCCTGCCGGTCACGTTCCAACAAATGCTGTTCCTCATGAAAGAGCACCGGAGGCGGATCCATAAACCCTAATAAACTTTTACTGATGGCTTTCACTTGTGCGGGGGTCCGCGTCATCAACAGGACTTTCTCTTGCGGATGGGCCTCCAGAAATTCTTTAAGCCAGGAAATTTTATCGGTCGCTAAATAGAGAGGATGGGCAATCCGCTTCGGAAAGCCGGGAATGTGCTCACGGGTGTTTCGAAACAAAATGCGCCCGGGCCCATGACAGGTCAGCAATTGACGCAAGGCCTCGTCCTCTCCCGCCTCCTTCAGTTTCTCCGCTTCTGCCGCAACCTGAACATAGGTCAATTGCTCTTCCCGAAAAGCTTCCAGCGAAGGATAACGATCCGGATCCAACATTTTTAACTGGGCAAAATGGGTTTCATCTCCCATTTGCCCGGGAGTCGCGGTGAGCAATAATACCCCCGGCACCAAAGCCGCCAGATCCGCCACCGCACGATACTCAGGACTCACCGAACCTACACCCCAGGCCAGATGATGGGCTTCATCCACAATCAACAGTTCCCATTCCCCGGTCTCCGCCAAAGCTTGAGCTTTCGAAGATTCCGTAAGCAAAGAGAGCGGACACAACACACACTGGTCATCAAAAAAGGGATTCTCCTCCCCCGCGTGCGCAAGGCGTTCGGCATCCATAATACTAAAGGTCAGATGAAAACGGCGAAGCATTTCCACGAACCATTGATGAATCAACGCATCGGGTACCACCACCAAAATCCGTTGGGCACGCCCGGTGACCACCGCATGATGCAATACCAAACCGGCTTCAATTGTTTTCCCCAAGCCCACTTCGTCGGCCAACAACACCCTCGGGTGAATCCGTTGACTGACTTCCCGGGCAATCGATATTTGATGCGGCAACCACTCAATGCGCCCTCCGAGAAATCCAACCCCGGGATGCACCGAGCGTTCGCGCGCTTTTTGCAGCACCTGTTCCCGAAAATCAAAATCAGAATACCCGCCCTCCGGCCCCAACAAGAGACGGTCCAAGGGGCCGTTCGCTGCCACCACATCCTCCAAACCGGACTCCTGTAAACGTTTACCTCCCCCCACATAAACCAGACATCCCGCGTCCTCTTCAATCTGCTCCACCACCCAACTTTCCCCGTCGTGGTCCGTAACCTTATCCCCCACAGGAACCTCATAACGTGAAAGCGGGGCGCTTCCCCATGCGTAGGTGCGCATTTCCCCGGTGGCAGGAAACAATAAACGGACCCGTGAAATATCCGCTTCAAGCACCAATCCCAAACCCAATTCAGGTTCAGTGGTCGAGGTCCAACGTTGTCCGGGCTTAGGAATTTCCATACGGCATCACATACGTGAGAAGACAGACTTTGGCGAGTCTTGGTTCAACTCTCCGGGAGACTAAAGAGAACAAAAACCATCAACTTCGGTCCTTCCATATTCCCTTGACATGCCTAAATCTATTCCTATTGAATAACATCATAGCCAAAACCCATACATATTGAGGGCTCAACAATGAAATATTTCCAGAAAAACTTGCGAATTCTAATTGTGGGAATCGCGTTTCCCATCTGCATCCAGGCCCAAACGCAACATGACACAGCGGTTTATGAAAACGAATTGGTTTCAGGATCTGCAACCAGTACATCCAGCCAAACCTCCAGCACCGGTGCGAATATTTCGGTGAGTGACGGTACTTTTAGTTCTCAGGCTTTTGTAGATCAGGCCATTTCCACCACCGCCCCCACACTTCGGGTGAAAACCGCGGGCAGTACCACCGGGGCCTACAACGATTCTGAAAACACCAAAACATCCACGGCCATTGCGCAGACGACCACGATTTTCACCGCGACCTCGGGCACGCAGCCTTTTGAGACCTCATTTAATGCGGGTTTTGATTTCAATATCGACGGTACCATTACCTTTGATGTGGGAACCCCTTCCCCCTCTGACCTGTCCCCTTTCCGATATGGGGATCAGGGTCGCAGCAGTTTCACCTTGGCGATCCGCCCGGAGAGCGATGAATATTCCGCCACCGCCCCCGCAATTTCTTTTTCCTCTGAGATCTACTGGGATGATACGGGTGCGCATACGGGTGACGTGAATATCTATGATGGCGAATCAAATATTCTCGGAGCCGCCACCATTAACATCACGGACAATTCGGCGACTGAAAAATATTTCACCGTTTCAGGAAACGTCCCCTTTAGTGCATTGGTAGGAGTAGAGTATCGGATGGAAGCCTATTTTCAAGCCGGCACCCGAATCCGGGGCGGTACAGGAGACAAGTCGATTGAAGTTGATTTCTTTAACTCCATGAATGCCGCACCCGTATCGGAAGCTGGCGGAGATTATGGTTTCTCCGTGATTCCCGAGCTCTCCAGTCTCTCCCTTGCGCTTGTTGCATTTTTGGGAACGTTTGGTTTTTGCCTTCGCCGCAACAAGTCTATCAAAAAATAAAAGATTGAGGCTCCAACGCCTCCTTTCCGGCTGACCCTCAACCCCCTGGTTGAGAGTCGGCCATTTTTTTTACCGGTCGAAGCCGATCCCCTTCAGAAAACTTCTGGCGATAATCATATGACCGGTTTTGTTCGGGTGTACCCGGTCCCAGCAAAGGGACTGCGTGGGTTGATGTTCCATAAAGGCATCAAAGGCAGCTTGGACATCCACAAAAACCGCATCAAATTCCTCAGCCAATTTCGCCACCACAGCAGAGTAGTCGTCCATCATTTTGCGCATCGGATCCTGCTTGGAAGCCTCCAAATAATAAGGCGTCATCAACACCAGTCCTTTCAAAGATGGACGTACATCCGCAAGAATTTTACGGTAGCTCTCTTCATATTTTTTCAGGTCCACCTGTTCCATATAAATTTTAGAATCAAATTGGCGCCACACATCGTTGATGCCGATCATCACCGACAACCAGTCCGGTGCCAAATCCAATACATCCGACTGCCAGCGTTCTTCAAGATTGGTCACCCGGTTACCACTGATACCGGTGTTCAATACCCGGATATTCCGCTCGGGATAGGCCGCATACAGCATACTGTTGACCATAGCCACATAGCCTTCTCCCAACTCAGCTTTTGCTCCGACCGGACGCCCTCGACCACAGTCTGTAATTGAATCTCCGGTAAATAAAACTGTCTGGCCGTTCTTTAACTTCATTTGATTTCCTTATCCGTTGGGGTTGAAAATGCTTCCCTGACCGGAGCAAACAAGGATGTCCAATCAAATATTTATTTTAGTTCACATATGAGCCCCCCTCTCTCAGCCTTCAAGTCTACCGGCCATCCCATGGGTCCGCAGTATCCTGCCGGGGCAAGCCCAACGCTTGGGAAAAAACGGGGGAAGTCCTTAAAAAGCTAAGCACTTGACATATGAGCCCTGCATGATTTTATAATGATTTACCGTCATGGGTGTCCCCCCATCCTGAACTTCTGTTTTCAAAAGAACCCTCGCTCTCACCATCTCCTATGAAAAATCTGTTTCATACCATTGCCATTGCCGCCCTGTCTCTGTCATTCAACTCATGGGTTCAAGCGGATATTCTGGCAGAGTACAAATTTCCCGGAACGAGCCTCACATCCAATGATGCCTCCACTACTTGGGAAACAAGCGATATTTCTGCCGGGGCCGGCGTTCCCATGACGGTCTCAGGAACAGAAGGAAATCCCGCACCCGGGATCGAAATCACCTTCAATGATTTCAACTATGCGAATCTTGGCATCTCGCTTGCCAATGATGCTTACTACTCCTTTACAGTTACCCCGGATGCAAGTACCCAACTTGATTTTACCAATCTCAGTTTTGATATGTACAAGTCTTCAGGAGCGGGTGCGACCATTAGTGTCACTGTTTTTTCCAGTGTAGACGGGTTTGCGGAGACCGGCGACGCCATTGGATCAGGTACCCTCGTAGGAGCATCAGAGAGTGCCGCATTCTTTTCCCGCTCAGTGGCACTCAGCAGCCTGCCTACGGTGACCACAGCCACCGAATTCCGCCTCTATCTCGATGACGGCGGCGCGACCAACAACGGCAATGATTTCCGCCTGGATAATATCGTGTTGAACGGCGCCGGTGCCGTAATTCCCGAACCGGCATCGATTGCTTTGATGATTCAGTTCGGATTGTTGTTGCTGATTGCCCGCCGGCGCCGCGCCTAGACGCTCGTGAACCCGCCCCCACGGGGATCTCCATAACCGAGGCCGGTCACGCGCGGACCCAGCTTACTTAAACATATTTGCGGACCGTCGCCAGCTCCGATAAAAAGCGGTCCATTTGTTCATCTGTGCCAATGGTGATTCGCAAGTACTCTCCGGTGAGTTCCCCCGGGAAATAGCGGACAAAGATTTCCCGTTTCCGCAGGCTTTCAAAAATCCCCTGGGCATCTTCGCCGGACGGCACTTTGGCAAACAGAAAATTGGTCTGCGACGGCAACACGGAAAAACCCAGCCCGGTCAAAGCCTTGGTGACCCGGTTCCGGGTGCCGCGAATGGCGGTGGCATTCTGCTGCATCCAGGCCTGATCTTTCACGGCCGCCAACCCTACGCGTTGCGCAAAAACATCGGTGTTGTAACTGTCTTTAATTTTGTACAGCGCTTCCATCCATTTGGCAGATCCCATCAAATAGCCCAAACGAATCCCCGCCAAACTGTAGCTTTTGGAGAAAGTGCGGGAGATCAGTACATTGTCATATTTCTTTAACAACGGCAGCATGCTCTCTTCCGCAAAATCCACGTAAGCTTCATCGATCAATACCCCGCCCGGACAGCGTTGAATCAGCGTTTCAATTTGATCCGCCGACATGGCCAAACTGGTCGGCGCATTGGGTTGGGTGAGAAAGAAAAAATCCACATCCACCGCTTCGGGAACCTGCCAACTAAAATCCGATTCCAAGGGAAATTCTACACTTTCCAGTTCAGCAATATCACTTAAAACCGGATACAGGGAATAGGACGGCTTCATATATCCTATTCGTCCGCCGTGCTCGCAAAAGGCGCGGGTACACAAGGCCAAGGCTTCATCACTGCCGTTGGTGACCAACACCTGTTCCGGCGCAAGCCCGTGTAATTCCGCAATGGCATCACAGAGATCTTTTCCGGTAGGTTGCGGGTATTTGCGTAAATCATCCGCAGTCAGATTCCCCAGTGCCTCAAACACTTTCGGGGACGGCGGATAAGCATTCTCATTGGTATTGAGCTTTAGCAGATTCTGTCCTGACGGCTGTTCTCCGGGGACATAGGCGTGCAGTGGATCGATCGATTTGCGAATAGGCATTACTCTTCTCCGAAACGTACCCGTGCGGATTGTACATGGCCGTCCAAGCCTTCCACCCGGCCAAAGGCTTCAATCACCGGCATCACATCCCGGAGATCTTTGCGGGTCAACTGAATCAAACTGGAGCGGCGCATAAAGTCATCCACCGTCAATCCGGAGAACATGGCCGCCGCCCCGCCCGTGGGCAGCACGTGACTGGGCCCGGCCGCAAAATCTCCTGCGGATTCAGGCGTCCAATGTCCCAAAAAGATGGCGCCGGCGGCGCGGACTTTTTTGGCCCATCCCCGGGGATTGCGCACCAGCAATTCCAAATGTTCGGCCGCAAATTGATTGATCAGTTCCATGCCCTGCTCCAGGTCCGGCACCTGCACTGCCAGTACGCCGGTTTTCAGGATGGGCAACAAACGTTCGTAGCGGCTGAGCTTCCCGGCCTGCCGCATCAGTTCAGGCCCCACCGCTTCGATCAATTCCGCATGCGGGGTCACCAACAGGGCTTTTTCATGTCCGGTCCCGTGCTCTGCCTGGGCCAGCAAGTCGGCCGCAATGTGGGAGGCGCTTGCAGAATCATCGGCAAAAATTGCGACTTCACTGGGGCCGGCCACCGAATCCAGAGATACCTCTCCGTACACCAACTTTTTGGCAGCGGCCACATAGGCATTTCCGGGTCCGACAATTTTTTGAACTTTGGCAATTTTCCGGGTGCCATAGGCCATGGCCCCGATGGCTTGCACGCCCCCAATCCGGTAAATTTCGGTCACCCCGGCCAGATCCAGCGCAGTTAAGACAAAAGGATTCACTTCGCCGGCTTTGTTCGCGGGGGTGCAGGCCACAATTTCTTTCACTCCGGCAGCCCGGGCAATGGTCGCGGTCATCAAAGAAGTGGATGCCAGCGGCGCGGTGCCGCCGGGAATATAGACCCCTACCCGGTCCAAGGGCACATACTGTTCGCCCAGGCGTCCCCCCAGGGTGGTTTTCATTTCCCAGTCTTTGCGTTTACCGGCTTTGGCAAATGCGAAAATCCGTTTATCCGCTTCCTTGGCCTGTTTCAGAAAATCACGGTCCACACACTTACGGGCGGCTGCAATTTCCGCTTTCGAAACTTTTAAATCGGAGACCGTCAATTCCGGGCTGTCAAATTTTTGGGCGTAACGGATCACGGCCGCGTCCCCTTCATTGCGGATTTCTTCCAAAATCGGGCGGGCCACCGCTTCGGCGGAGGCATCAATTGCAGGTCGTGAGAGAAAGCGGGTCACCACGGCGGACTTTTTGGCGGTGGACCATTGGGCTGTTTTCATTTTAAGATTTTTCATAACAAAAGGGGGTCAGCGGCGAATCATTTCATTCAAAGTATTGCATTTGGTACATTTGGAAAGCGGTACCCGGCGGTTATCTATATAGATGTGATGGCAGTTCGTGCAACGAAAGATGTGAGCTTTCGGTGATCGAAGATCGTGGTACCCGCGTTTCCGATAACGCCATCCCAAGTACACCAGTACCGAAAATTGTAAAAACAAAGGCCAGAGATAAAGGTCGGTGATGCTCATGCTCATTCGGACACCTCCGCGGGGGCAAAAGCAAAACGAAAACGAATCCGGGCTTCCGTTTTGGAACCCTCTCTGCGGACCCGCCGTAATACCCGAACGATATCACTGCGCAGATTCGGGGGAAGATCCACCGGGTCCAGGATCAATGAAGTCAATTGACCTCCCTGATCAAAAGTCATGGCACCGGAGACCACCACACTGCCTGACGAAGGTTCAGGAGGAAGCCGGGTCAGCTCCAATTTTGACGGGGGCCCCTCCAACACCTTGAGCCGCCAAACCGAGGGGAATTCCGGTCGCAGGGCGGATTCGGATTTTGTAAAAACGGTGATGGGTAAATTCGAGCGCATGGCCAAGGGAGGATGTAAAACCGCATCATCGAAAAGTTCAGTCAGATTTACGGGTTCCAACCGGGTCAACTGAACCGGACTTTTCAAGGGCGGCTCAACATTGCTGGCATTCTGCTCAATCGCTCCGGAAAATCCCAGGGAAGAAGGCAAAGAAAACAAAGTCGGCGACCAGGTGCGCGCATCCAGGTTCAGATAAGCATAGAGGCGGCTCTCCTTGGGAGGCGGTTGTTGCGGAGGCAGCTCCTGGGGAGGCAGCAACCACAAAGCATGCACTGTCACCGACAGAGACAGCGCCAGGATCGGTAATATCCAAGCAGGATATTTGGGTTTCCCCACTGGAAATCTACCCGGCACGGCCTAAAATCCCTCCCGGGGATCCCCTCCGCGGGTTGCCAGCGCGATCTCCAAAATTCCGGCCCGGTTGGCTTGTCCCACCACTTTCATTTGCGTGGAAACGGTCACCGACTCATCCGCTTCAATCACCAGCGGCAAATCCGGATTTTCGATCCGTGCACGTTCCAAAGCCGTGGGCAGATCCTCTAAATTTGTGCGCTGGTCATTAAAGAAGACCAACCCATTCCGGGTAAGCGTCACCACCATAGCATTCATTTGAATGCCCACGCTCTGATCGGAAACCGGCAAGGAAATCTCAACCCCCGGGCGGGTGACGTAGGAGGAACTGATCATAAAAAACATCAGCACCAACAGCACCACATCCACCATTGCCGCCGGTTCAATCGAAGGCGGGAAACGTCGCCCGCGGCTCATAAAGCGGCGGCGCAGACAGTTCAGTTGACGGTAGTGTGCAATGTCAGAGTGTTTCATATCCGCCCCTTAATCCTTGCTGAGGATTTTACGGTTGGCTTGCAGAAAGGCCAATACATCCGAGGCGGCGAATTCCATATCCATCACCAACGATTCAATCCGGCTGACCAATAAATTGTAGGCCGCGTAAATCGGCATGGCAATCGCCAGTCCGGTGGCGGTGGTGAGCAGGGCCTGCCATAAATGTTGTGCCAAATCACCGGAGTGGGCCAGCGGCGCTTGTACATGCATTTCCTGAAGCGCACCCATCATAGAAAGCACGGTACCCAACAAACCCAACATCGGGGCGATTTTTCCCAGGGTGGCCAAAAGATTCAAGCGGTGTTCCAACCGGGGAATCTCGGAGATTCCGGCCTGCTGAATGGCTTTGGCGATTTCCACCGGCGGTTCATCCACTTTCAACAAAGCCGCGCGCACCAACTGGGCCACCGGCCCCGGGGTATCTTCGCAATTGCTTACCGCCTCCACCGTATTGCCGCGACGCAACACGTTGTAGAGTCCGGTGAGGAAATCATTGGTATTAATCTGGGCACGGTGCAGCTCAAAAAGTTTATTGAGAAAGATAGAAAGCGCCAACAGACTCACGCCAAAAAGGACCCACATGACCGGTCCACCTTGCATTAAGTTTTCATACATATCTGATCTCCTGAATTAAAAAATGATTCGTTGTTCGCGGCGCAGGTCTTCAATCCTGCGGGCACCCTCTTCCGCCTGGGGCAACCCGGAGTCACGCAGCTTTTCATAAATGCGGATCGCCCCCCGGTATTCCTCTTCCTGCTCGTAAGATTGGGCCACGGACATCACCGCCCGCAAAAACCAAGTGGCCGCATCATTCCCGATACTCCGCCGGTTTTCCATGTACATCTGGATCATTTTTTCATGCTGGCGACGCGCTTCCTCCCGGCGGTCCAGGGCATTGAGGGTGCGACCCACTTTATACATGGCCTGCAAACGCAGTGCCAAACCGGCATCTTTGCTTTCCTCCACCAACTTATAAGAATTCAACGCCTCCAGATAACGGCTGGCATCTTTTTCTCCCAGGGTATACTGACAGTCGCCCATCCGCCCGCGGGCTGCGTAAACCAAATATGAATCCGGATAATTGCGGATCAATTGGTCAAAAATCAAAATCGCTTCATCAAAACGTCCGAGTTCCGTGAGCACATCCCCGGTATAAAAAAGTGCATCCACAGCGAAGGCAGCTTTCCCGTCCAGTTCCCGGGCAGTGACAAAAGAGAGCAAGGCCCCTTCAAGTTGTTTGTTCGCCAGTTGTGAGCGTCCCGCAAGATAATGCGCTTTGGCACGCAGGGGCAGCGGAAGTTCCGGGGCGGTCAACGCCTGAAAAGATTCGGAGGCCAGAGGATATTCGCCGCGGTTATACGCCATTTCCGCCAACCAGAACCTCACCTCATTCGCATAGCGGGATTTCGGGTAGTTTTTCAAAAATGCGCGGCCGGCTTCCCGGGCTTCTTCATCTTTGCCCATTAAATAATAGGTCCACCCGATCAGGGATTGCGCCTGCTCCACCCGGGGATGCTCAGGAAATTTACGGCTTACATCTGTAAATTGCCGCAGCGCCAAATCAAAAACACCCAGGCGATAGGCGGTAATACCCTTGTCCGTCATGGCATCGGCCACATACTGCCCCTCCGGATACAACTCCAGATATCGGTCGTATGCACCCAGCGCCTGTTCCGGACGCATGCTTTGCTGTAACAAAATCGCCTGCTGCACCATGGCTTTTTCCGCAAAGGGGGAATCAGGATATTTTAACAGAATGCGACTGAGCACATTGAGGGCCCGGGTCACCGATCCGCTCCCCGCAATCACGGTGGCGGTTTGAATCATCACCTGGGGCACCCGTTCATGTTCCGGGTACAATTCCAGAAACCGCTCATAACGCTCCAAAGCCAAGGGGAAATTTTTCAGGGCAAAAGCCATATCCCCGGCCTTCAATAACATCATGGGTTTCAAAGCTGAATCCGCGGCCGCCTCCATAAAAATCTTGTCATAGAGCCTTTCCGCTTTTGCATATTCCATCAAACCCTCGTAGGCGGCAGCCAATCCGGTTTCAGCTTCCTGTAATCCTGCCGGATCGGTAAAAACGGAGAGGTAGGCCTGATACGCCTCTTTGGCGGACTCCAGTTTTTCCTGTTCCATATACATCCGCGCCAAAAACAGTTGGACCCCGGCCACATCCGCCTGATCTCCCCAGAGAGCAATGGCCTTTTTCAACTCCTGGCTGGCGGTCTCCAAGTCGCCTCCCCGAATCAAATCATGGGCCCGCAGGGCCTGCAAAGAAATACTGGCCGCCTGCTGCTCCACAATAATATCGTAGGCTTTCAGGAATTCCGCCGCCTCCAAATAGCGGCCCTCTTTTTCCAGCAAGCGGATATACACCGGATACACTTCCACTTCCAACTCCGCCTGTAAGCCTTTGCCGGAAGTCAGTTTTTCCAACGGGAGCCTTGCCTGATCCGGCTCCTCCGTGACCAAAGCATGCCGCGCCAACTGCAGCAGTGCCTGCTGGGTCACCCCGTCGGCAAAGGCTCCTTCCGCCAATCGGGTCCAAATTTCCAGGGCCCCTTCGGGATTCACCTCCGGGTACCAGACATCCGCCAAATCGAGTTGGAGCTGAGGCGCCAATGCTTCCGGGGCTGCCTCCCCTTTCAGCAAGTTCACGGCATCGTTCTGCCTGCCCTGTAAATCCAGACTGCGGGCTTGCAGACGCTTGCGTTGAAAGTCCAGATCACCGGATAAAATCGGCAAGCGGTCCAAATACGCTTCCGCGCCAACCGGGTTGTTTTTCAAGAGCTCAATATCGGCCCGCATCAAAATCAAACGGGATAAAGAATCCGCATGGGGGGCTTCAGGAAGGGCATCCAGCAACTCGCCGGCAGCGGAAAGCTTGCCCTGGGCCATATACACCCGCGCCAGCCCCAAAGAAGCGTTGAATCGGACCAGGGGATCCTTTGTCTCCGCAATCACCGCAGAAAACTCCACCTCGGCCAGATGATCGAGGCGGTTTTGCAAGGCCAGCTCCGCTTGAGCCAGCGCGTCCTGCGGATCCCCGGCCAACAGGCCCAGGGTGAAGCAAAGAAAGGATGTCCATAGAGAAAAACGCATGCATTTCCTTTATCGCGTTCTCTGCAAGGGAGCAAGCCTGCGGACCATCCATTCAAAGGGGCCGGATTTACGGGTTTCAGGCCTTTTATTGGGAATTCAAGGGCTTCAACCGCGGATTTCGCGGTTGAAGCCGATTTGCTTCGCAGCGAAGTCAGACCGCGACGGCATCGGACTTCTTCGACTTGCCACGCTTGGCAAGGATCTCGGCCATTTCTTCAGGACGGCCCACACAGGGGGCGTTGCTTTCGGAAGCCTGATCCAACATGGCCTGTGAGACTTCGGAAGCGATGACACTGTCACGTGCCGTGGGCAGCAAACTCGTGTCTCCACTGTCGAGTGCCTGCGCAAAGCGCTCACACATCACGTCGAGTTTCTTACCTCCGTAGGGGCCCTCTTTAACTTCAGTGTGACTGACCCCGTGGTATTCCACCCGGGCAGTCTTAAAATCATGCTGCATGCGAACCACCCCTTTGGTGCCGATCACATCAATACCGCAACGCACGACCTGAGTCTCGGCCAACTGACCGTACACAAATCCCTGGGTGATACTGAAGACCACACCATTTTGAAAATTGCCATGCGCGTTGACCCACCAGGGATCCTTCCAACTCCACATTCTGACGCCCTGGGCATGCCATTTTTCATACTCACTTCCCGCATACCAGCGGGCAACATCCACGTAATGCATGCCGCAGTCGTGGAAAGGAGGTCCTTCAGCCTGATGGCCCTGGGTCGGCATCAGACCCGGGGTTTGATGGGAAACATTGACGATGGCCAATTCACCAATCTGACCTTCCCGAATGAAATCCTGCATCTGCTCGTGATACCAGGCATTGCGGTTAAACAAATTCACGGCCACGATCCTGTCGGAATCCTCAATCGCACGTAAAAGATCTTTCTCTGCCTCCACCGAGGCCGCCAGGGGTTTCTCCGCCATGATATGCTTTCCGTGCTGGAGCGCTTCAATGATCAGTCCCGGCCGAATGTCTGCCAGGGTGAAGATACCGACCACATCCAAGGCCGGATTGGCAATCAGTTCTTTGGCATCACAGGTGGTCACCACCCCGGGAAACAATTCCCTGGCCCAGTCCAAACGTTCCTGATTTAAATCACAGACCGAAACCACTTCCCACCGATCATTGTCCTTGAGTGCCTCCAGATATCCCGAGCCCATTCCCCCCAGTCCGATCACTCCAATTTTATAACGCGTGTTTTTCATTAATTTTGTCCTGTTCATTGCTGATAAGTAAGCGGTCCCGAAACCTTCGGCACCCTTGCATACTTGCGAAAAGTCATAAGTTCAAAAAGCTTTCTGTACGTCTGCGGAGATCATGAGGAGAAACGTAGCTTTGGTTATTATGGATGATTTGTTCATAAGGGGCTCCTTACAGGGAGTTTGGATTTTAAGTTATGTTTAAATCCTACTGCAAATTCTTATAGATTGACATGTCTGCCTGTAGCGAATATTTGTCATAATGTGATAAATCTAAACGACCATTTTCCGGAAGTTCTAACCCGGAATGATGCAGAACGTTACCGTGAAGACGGCTTTTATATCCGTGCCGCCCAAGAAGTATGGGGTTGTTCTCATGTGTTGTGCCGCAAAGAGTTTCTTCGTTTGGTCATGGTGGTGGTTTTAAAAGGTGAGGGGTTTTTGGAGACGCAAAGAATGACCAGCCCCTGCAGAGAAGGAGATCTGCTTTTTCTCGCACCAGATGCGGCTTACCGGTTCGAAGTGAAATCAGAAATGGAAGTTTATGTGGTCACCACTGAAGAAGATGAAATTCTGAAACGCAGTGTGGAATTGATTTCGGATGACGCGGAGGTTTTGCCGCTGGGGGACGCGTTTGCCGTTTCGCAAATGATGGATTTGATTTTAGGGCTGTTGAAAACGCATGGACCAGATGAGATGAGGGTATATAAATCTTTTCTTCATTCCTTATTGTGGTTGGTCAGGCAGAACCTGACCATGGGCGGAAATGGAGTTTCGTCATCCGAACAGTTGATTCTCCGCTGCCGAAGATGGATACGACTTCATGCGCATGAAGGCGCCGGGGTACAGGAAATGGCAGATGCACATCATATCGACCGAAGTCATTTGTCCCGCATTTGGCGAAAAAATGCCGGTTGCTCCCCTTTGGATGAACTGGTGGCGGTGCGGATGGCCATGGCGAAAGAATTGATTTCCTCCACGCCGATGAGCATATCGGATGTGGCACAGGAATGTGGATTTGGCGATGCGGCGGTGTTTTCTAAATTTTTTCGCCGGAACGCAGGCCTTCCTCCCAGCGTATGGAAAAAGCGGTCAAAGAACGGGTTAGGCCGTAGTCAAAATCAGGGGTCAGATGAGGATCAGGGATCAGGCCCGAATGACACGAACTTAAGCCTTATTTAGTATCAAAATGATAAGAAACATGCCCCCGGATGGCGGGCAACGCAGTAAGCCCGGGGTTAAGAAAGGACGACTGCAGCCCCGGGTACACGGGTGAGGATTTTGGGCGCACCGGAGGGGTGCGGGCGCAGCATTTGCAAAGGGTTCCAGCATGAGTCCCCCTTAAAGGGTCATTTTGTGGGCGTGATTCCTTTGTTCGGTCTTCTTGTGAATCCTGGGTTCTCTTCCTTGATGCTTGCCATAACCTCTTGAATAGAAGGATCAGGATTCTGGGAAACGGCCTCCAAAACGTCTGTCCATCTCAGCATACGTTCTGATTTCAGGAGCTGCGCAACGTAGAGTCTTACCCACGAATGATCGTGCTGGCTTAACCGCAGCAAATGCGATCTTACTCTATCCTCCAGCCCATCGGGAATTAGAAACGGATACTTGGGCATGTCATAGCGGGTTCGGTAGAGATAATCGGAAATATCCGCATATGCCATTTGAAGCGATTGCACTTCTGGGATCTGCTGCTTGGGACCTCCATATGGTGTCGTTGAATACGGCCTGAAATTGTAATCAACCCAAAGCATTGCAATAAAAGCATTTTGCGGATCTGTTCTGAGCATATGATCGATGATTACTTCGCGATTAACCTGATGAGTGAATTCCATCGACTTCCCGCCCCGAAGGTAGCGCACGTATTGAATGAAGTTCGCTGACCCCATATGACCTTGTTGCGGTTGCCTTTGGATGTGTTTGGCTACATCGTTGTATTTGCCCTCAAGCACACCCTCGAGATTGCCCCCGGGGCCAATCTCTGAAGCGATCATATCGAGAAGGATATTAGGAGGCGTAATCTCAATAAGCGCGTTCGCGAACATAGCTTCACCGACATCCCCGCGCATGGCATCACCCAGTACCTGAACAAGGAGCTGTCGGTATGCTTCGTACTTCTCTGGATTCTGGTCTTTTTCAAAATACTGCTGCAGTTCGCCAAAGTCACCGAGTGTCCGGAAGACCGGCGTGAGATCTCCGTTCAGACGGGAATTCAGGTTGCTGTAAGCGTGTATAGCATAATGTTCCCATATGCTCGATCTATCCTCCGGCTCATCGGCGATACTCTGAAATGACAGAAGAGCAAGAAGGACAAAAGAAGTTTTGAGATGACATGTTTTCTTCATTTTCTTCGTTACCGAACGCTACGCTATCCGGACCGACACAGGAGGTTCGGATGAGTGACCCGTTGAATTATTTTCTATATACATCTTTTCTGTTCCCAACTTTTAATACGAGTACAATTAGAACGGCCTCTTGTATATCATAGAGTACCCGATAGCTGCCGACACGTATTCTGTGCGCAGTATCGTTTGTCAGTTTTTTGCAATCAGGAGGCCGGGGATTCTCCGACAGGGATTCAATTT
>CAKZLZ010000225.1 GCA_937127435.1 uncultured Verrucomicrobiota bacterium
CGGACCAGGCTTTGGAGATGCGTGCTTTCAGCACTAAAAACCGTCCGTTAAATGACAAATCACCGTCAAATATAATAGAAACCGCTCCACAGCAAATCGCTTCAGGATTTCGTCAAAGAGTCGCAACATGTATGCCCTCCTTCATCGCCTCAGAGCTACGGAGAATTCCCCCACGGGCATTAAATTTATTAATTGCCGGATGTCTGTATCAGGATGTTGCGCCTTTGACATGATAGTATCTTCAACATATTTCACTTAACGTAAAGGTATTTATCATATATTGATGCAGTGTGTTGGCTGATTGAGTACGGTGGCTAATGGTTGATTTCCTGGCCTAAATTTCCATGATCTAAATATGGGAATCCACGCTATACAGCCAATACCCCGGGATAGAGCAACCCATGTTTCCTCCGTTGGGCCAGCTGAATAACGTGGTCGGTTACAGAATGTCGGAGTTGGAGACAGGCATCCCATAACAGAAATATTTACCTTCACAAACCTGCTGAATAACCCCATACTTCTCGTCAGAGATCCATGGTATTATTTCTGACAAGATTGGTTATTTCTTATGTCACAAAATGTTCAAAAAAAGATAGTTGCACGAATTTACGGAAAAGGGAGGGGTTGGGCCTTTACTCCGAATAGTTTTCTTGACCAGGGATCCCGTGCTGCCGGATAAAAAAGGGGGGGCATCAGAATATAGACTTTTGAATGACACAGGTTTCTTTCCTGAACCCCGCAGCCTTCCTCGCAGTCCCAACCCCTTAGTCACGCCGCCTGCTTCCGTACCTGATCCACTTGCGTATTTGTTTTAGTTTACAAATATTACCAAAAGTAAAGCTCGGCTTTACTTTCATTGTTAATATTAAACCTTAATTCTTGAAATAGTTTAAATAACATGCCTAAAGTAAAGTATGACTTTACAACAAAAGAGCAAGTTAAACCGATTGATGACGATGGTACCTGAGGGCCTGCCGGTGACGGCGGCTTGGTTAAAGCAGGAAGTGGGGGTGTCGCGTCAGCTGGTACAGGACTATGTGAAGAATGGCTGGCTGGCTAATCCAACCAGGGGGGTGTATGTCCGGAATCCGGCAAAGCTGACTTGGTTGTCCGCGCTATTGGCGGTGCAGTGGATCGAAGGGCGAAAATGTTATCCGACGGGAGAAAGTGCGTTGAGGCTATTGGGCTTTGGTCAGTATATTCCCATGGGCAAAGGGAGTGAGCAGGGGTTGGGCGGTCCGGAGCGTCCGCCATTGTGGTTGGATCGATTGGAGCTGGAGGTTTCGTTCCGCTATGCTGAAAAAACTCTATTTGCCAACGAGGAACTCGGCATGACAACTTTTCCAGTACCGGGCTATGAACAAGCATTACAGATTCCGACAGCCGCGCGAGCAATATTGGAAATGTTGGCTGGGGTAAGGGATGAGGATCGTTTCCGGGCGGCTTATGAATTGTTTGAGGGAATGACATCGTTGAGCCCTAATCAAGTGCAAAGTTTGCTGGTGGACTGCAGACACATCAAAGCAAAGCGTTTGTTTATGATGCTGCTGGATTGGGTTGGACATGCCTGGGGACGTCACTTGGACCGGGAGGCACTTGATCTGGGTAGCGGAAAAAGGGTCGTGGTGAAGGGAGGAAAGTTAAATGCCAAATATGGGGTGACGGTACCGGAAGGCTTTCATGATTGATGCAGGGTCACAGTATTTTAAGCAAGTGCAGCTGTTAATACGGGTGCTGCCGCTGGTAACGGAAGAAGCCTGCTTTGCGGTGAAGGGTGGCACGGCGATTAATCTGTTTGTTCGGGATTTGCCCCGGCTGTCAGTGGATATTGATTTGGTGTACGTTCCCATTGAAGAGCGGGAGTTGTCTCTTTCGATGATGGATGCGGCTTTGGGTCGGATGTCCGCACGAATAGAGTCGATGATTGCGGGGATTCAGGTAACTCATTCTCGGATGCACGGAACGGGAGTCGTAAGCAAATTGATGTTGGATCTATATGGGGTGCGAGTAAAGGTTGAAGTAAATCCGGTTCTGCGTGGTTTAGTGCATGCACCCGAATTATTGCCGGTGCAGGCGCGGGTAGAAGAACAGTTTGGTTTTGCGGAGGCCAGAATTGCATCGTTCACAGATTTATATGGCGGGAAAATTTGTGCGGCGCTTGACCGTCAGCATCCCAGGGATTTGTTTGATGTAGGAGATTTGCTGCGGCATGAAGGATTAACCCCGGAACTTATAAACGTCTTCCTCGTGTACGTTATCAGTCATCCGCGTCCGATTGCTGAATTGCTTCAGCCCAACTTTAAAGAATTGTCGGTCGTCTACATGCGTGAGTTCGCTGGGATGACGACAGAACCCTGCGAGTTGGACGCGTTGATTGAAATCCGGCGGAATCTGGTTGAAGGATTGGGGAAACGCTTGAGCCAATCCCATAAAGACTTTCTCAGATCCTTTAAGTTTGGGGAGCCACAATGGGACCTTTTAGGGTTGTCCGATGTACCAGGCTTGCCTGCGGTGCAATGGAAGCTTCAGAATATTCGAAACATGCAGGAAGCTAAACGAGGTATAGCACTGGAAAAACTGGAAGCGGTATTGCAGGGAATGTGTTAGAATGAATCCATATACCGAAGAGAAGACACCTTGATGCAGTAAACCACCGCTTCCTGTTTGGGGGGAGGATCAGGCTGAAGTAGCCCCGGTTTCGTGGACATGTGAGTTAGTAGCACTAGTCGAATGGAATTGCATTTCCCGGGCCCAAGGCACATGATTACCGTTATGGGCATCTACAGCATATACTCCGCACCCAGACAGAGGTCATTAGGCACTGATCCCCGGGTAACCGAATACGGCTTACGGTATTACCTCCCGGAATTAGGAAAATGGCCAAATCGCGATCCCATTGGGGAACGGGGGGGATACAACCTCTATGGCTTCGTGGGGAATGATGGGGTGGGAAGGTGGGATTATTTAGGATTGGTCATCTACGGTCCTAACAACCCTCCACCTCCAGCTCCAGTCCCTACACCGGGTCCTAATCCACGTGATGCCGCTGATGCTGCAATGCGTGAAGCTTTGGATAGCTTCAGGTCAGGAGAAGGGCCCAGTAGTTTTGAATTTGGCGAAG
>CAKZLZ010000226.1 GCA_937127435.1 uncultured Verrucomicrobiota bacterium
GCATATCAGGGCCCCAGTGATCTGGCTTTGGTCTGGAACACCGATGGGGATGAGGACGGCATGGCCTATGGCATGGAGCAGGCCATAGGCAGTGATCCGGAGGATGCGGATGCGGAGGATGCGGAGGGTCGTTTGATGTTTGAAGGTCAGGGCATCAGTTTTGGTGTGAGTCCGGAAGCGCATTCGCTCACGCGATGGGTTTTGGAGCGGTCAACGGATTTGACACAAGAAAATTCCTTTTCGCCGGTTTACACTTTTTTTAATTCCAATGCCATGATTGATGAAGATTTTACGGCCTCTACGGTAGGTGAGTACCGTGAAATCACGGATACTTCCGGCGATACCAAGGCGTTCTATCGACTGATAGTGGAGTTGGTCTCTGGGGATTAAGGGGGGGATCTACTGAACGAATAAGGCTTGTCTCCTAATGAATGAGACGGGGTCCTGTTCTTTGCCAGATGATTGAGTGCTGAAAGCACGCCTCTCCAGAGCCCGGTCCGTAAGGGCCGGAACAAAAGTGCCCTTCTTTTTGTGAGCCCTGTAAGGGCGGCTCTCTGGGTGGCCATGCAGAGAGAGAGTCGCCCTTACAGGGCTCAAAATGATTTTTTACAAACCATCCCGGCCCTATCGGACCGGGCTCTGGAGAGGCGTGCTTTCAGCACTTAAATCGGGGTCGCTAAACTCAACCCGCAAACTGCATGTCGTAGAGGCGGCGGTAGACGCCGTTTTTGTCCAGCAGGGTCTGATGATTGCCTTCTTCCACGATGCGGCCCTCCTGCATCACCAGAATGCGGTCGGCATGTTGAATGGTGCTGAGGCGGTGGGCGATGGCAATGCTGGTGCGGCCGGTCATCACTTCGTTAATGGCGGACTGCACCAGGCGTTCGCTTTCGGTGTCCAGCGCAGAGGTGGCTTCATCTAAAATCAAAATCGGGGCATCGCGGTAAATAGCCCGGGCGATGGCGAGACGTTGTTTTTGTCCGCCACTAAGGCGTCCGCCACGTTCGCCGACCAGGGTTTGATAATCCTGCGCCATCTCCTGAATGAAATCGTGGGCATTGGCGCGGGTCGCGGCATCGATGACCCGATCCATATCTATTTCGTCATCCCCGTAGGCAATGTTACTGGCGATGGTGTCGTTAAACAAAAAGGTGTCCTGGGTGACCAAAGCAATTTGTTGACGCAGCCCTTTGAAGCTAAGGTTTTTTAAATCAACGCCATTGATAAAAACCGAGCCGGCACCGGGATCGTAAAAGCGGGGAACCAGGCTGACCAAGGTGGATTTGCCACTGCCGGAGCTGCCGACCAGAGCCACTTTTTCACCCTCGCGAATGCTCAAGTTGATGTGGTGGAGGACCTGTTCCTCGTTGTAGGAGAAGCAGACGTCTTTAAAGTCAATGGTTTCAATGGGGAGTTGAAGTTCGGCCCCGTCGACCTTTTCTTCCACGTCAATCGGTTCATCCAGCAGTTCGAAAATCCGGTCAGCGGATCCCATGGCCTTTTGGATTTCCATATGGACTTTGCTCAGCATTTTGACCGGTTGGTACATCAGCGCGAGGGCGGCGGCAAATGACAGGAATTGACCCGGGGTCATTTCGGTGCGACTGGCATAAATCAATAAAAAGGCAAAGCTGATCCCGGCTACGGTTTCCATCAGGGGCTCATTGACGTTGCGGGCCAATACAATTCGAATCAACCGTCCGAAAACATTTTTGTTTTCGATGTCAAATTTCTTTTCTTCATGGCGTTCGGTACAGAAAGCTTTTACCACCCGCACGCCGCTGACGTTCTCCTGCAACACGGTGGAGAGTCCCGCCATGTGCTCTTGACTCTGCCGGGCATATTTCCGGATCTTCCGCCCTAAAATCAAAACCGGGGCAATACAGATCGGAAAAACGATCAGACTGAGGATCGCCAGGTTGATATCGGAGTAAATAATGTAGGCCAGGGTGCCGATCAGCGCAAAAGGCTGGGTGGCAATATCGCTGACCACCCCGGAGACGGCATGTTGCACCATCATGGTGTCACTTGAGACCCGCGAGATCAGCTCACCCGAAGAGTGCCGGCTGTAAAATCCTAATTGGAGTTTTTGCAGTTTGGCAAAACTTTCCCGGCGGAGCTCTTCAACGACTTTGAATCCGACCCAGTTGATCAGGTAGCGGGAGAGGTACAGAGCCAATCCGCGCAGAATGAAGATCGCGACTAAAGCACCACAGGCTAAGAGCAGAGTTCTGGAGCTGATCTTGCCAAAATTAAAGGCCGCATCGGTGGAGTTCTGCATCTCCCCCAGAATACTGAAAATACTCCCACCGTTTGCCGCACCCAGAATAATGCCCAGAAACAGCCTTTTTTTGTATTGAAGGCTGTAACTGTACAAGCGACGCAATGGTCGCTTTTCCTGATGATTTTTGGTCATGAATTAGGATTGATGTTCAAGATAACGCTCGGCTTCGAGCGCGGCCATGCAACCGGTGCCGGCGGCGGAAATCGCCTGGCGGTAAACGGAATCCTGTACGTCACCCGCAGCAAACACGCCGGGAAGGGTGGTTTTGGTGGAGTCGGTAATCAGGTAACCGGTTGCATCCATTTCCAACTGGCCGACAAAGGGGTCGGTGTTGGGTTTGTGGCCGATGGCGACGAACAATCCGTCGACTTTCAGTTCGGATTCTTCGTTGGTTTTGACGTTTTTCAGTTTGAGGCCGCGCACGGATTTTTCTTCTACGCCCAGGACTTCTTCCACCACGGTGTCATAAATGGGTTCGACTTTGTCGTTGGCGTTCATGCGATCGATCATCACTTTGGACGCGCGGAACTCATCGCGGCGGTGTATCAAGTACACTTTGCTAGCGAAGCGGGTGAGGAAGGTGGCTTCTTCCATGGCGGAATCGCCACCGCCGACCACGGCGACGGGCACATCCCGGTAAAAGGCGCCGTCGCAAGTTGCGCAGGAGGTGACCCCGAAACCAATGAGTTTCTGTTCGGATTCAAGGCCAATGTATTTGGCGGAAGCGCCGGTACAAATGATCACGCTTTTGGCTTCCAGCACTTCACCGGAGTCAAGGGTGAGTTTTTTGATATCACCGGAAAGTTCGGCTTCGGTGACAAGTCCATATTGATAACGGGTGCCGAAGCGGGCGGCCTGTTTACGCATGGTATCCATGAGTTCGGGACCCATAATGCCATTTTCAAATCCGGGAAAGTTCTCGACTTCCGTGGTGGTGGTTAACTGTCCACCCGGTTCGCGTCCTTCAATCACCAGGGGATTCAAGTTGGCACGTCCAGTATAAATGGCGGCAGTGAGTCCTGCAGCGCCGGTTCCGATAATAATCACATTTTCCATAAAAACTCCTATAAATTGGGGAAGGGGAATTCATATTCCCTTATTGGTTATTTGCAAGCGGGAAGTCGGTTCAGGGTATTTTTCATTTTACAAGATCAGGATCGCTGTTTTGGAGTGCGGAATTTCAATTCCGCTTTTTAAAAGCGAAGCTTGCTGAGCGATCCCCCGGCGTTGCAAGCACCGCCCCCCCAAAGCGGAATTGAAATTCCGCAGTCCAGAAGCGTTGAAGCCACATCTGGAAACGCTTCAAAGAGATGATTCGTGCTGGATCGCTGTTATGGAGTGCGGAATTTCAATTCCGCTTTTAAAAGCGAAGCTTGCTGAGCGATCCCCCGGCGTTGCAAGCACCGTCCCCCCAAAGGGCGGGGTTCGGATTACCATTAGGAGTAGCAATAGAATGAAGGGCTCATGCCCGTCTGTTTAGACCGTGGCACCCGCGATGGCAGGCAGAGAAAGCCAAAAGGTGGTGCCTTTACCGGGCGTACTGTCCACGCCCACTTTTCCCTGATGGAGAATGGCGATATGTTTGACGATGCTGAGCCCCAGGCCCGTGCCGCCAACCGCGCGGCTGCGGGCTTTGTCGACCCGGTAGAAGCGTTCGAAAATCCGGGAAAGGTCTGCGGGCGGTATACCGGGACCATGATCGATGACTTCGATGCGGATTTCATTGGGGCGGGAAAAGACTTTGAGTTGAATTTCCGTGGCGGGGTGGGTGTATTTGATGGCGTTGTGTACCAGGTTATACAGGGCCTGCTCAAAAAGTGCGGGATGGAGTTCTCCCCGGATATTTTCATCACAGAACAGCGCGATTTTTAAATTACGTGCTTCTGCCTGTTCTTCGCAGAGTTGGATGACTTGTTCCAAAAGGGGGCGCAGTTCGGTGATTTGCAGGGAAGTTTTGGCTTCGCTGCTTTCGATCCGGGTGAGGGAGAGCAGATCGTCGATAATGTTCACCATGCGGGTGGACTGATTTAAAATTTTCCCGGTAAAGCTGGCCACGGTTTCGCTGTCGTCCGGTTCATCCGCGATGAGTTCCGCATAGCCTTTGATTGCGGTGAGGGGGGTTCGAAGTTCGTGGGAAACATTGGCTACAAAATCCTGACGGAGGGTTTCCAGCCGTTGCAAGGTGGTGACATCCTGCAGAAGCAGCAATACGCCCATGGTCTGGTCGTGATCGATCAGGAGTGACCCTTTGACTTTTACCACCCGGTCTTCCATTTCCCGCCGTTCCAGGCGCAAATACGTTTCTTTAAAACTCACCCGGGAGGAGGTGAGTTCTTCAATCATTTGCAACAATGCGGGGTGACGGCAAAGGGTGTAAAACACTTCTCCCTGGACCCGTACGGAGTTTCCCAGTTCCAACCAACGGGCGGCCGTGGGGTTGATGCCGGTGATGCGTTGATCATTGTCGAGGGCCAAAATACCTTCGGACATGTTGTTGAGGAGCACCTGTTGATGGTGATGTTGCTCGGTCAACTGCCGGGTTTGGCGTTCGCGTACCGCGCCCAAATGATTAATCAGTTCTGAAACCGGTTTAAAGGGGCTGTTCAGCGATAACCTTAGTTTGCGTTCCCCGTCATCGGTCCGCAGTTTCTCAATCTCATATAAAAGCTCTTCCTGAGCTTCCTTGACGGATTTTTGAAGGTGTCGACGGTATCTGTTGAGTAGAAACAACAGCGCCAGAACGAAACCCACAGAGAGGGCCTGATTCATGGATCAGTTCAATTCCCTGGCGCGGTAACCGACGCCGCGGACGGTTTCGATGTATTCCGCCGCTTCGCCGAGCTTTTTACGTAATCCGACGACTTGCACATCCACCGAACGTTCGGTGACAGCGTAGTCTTCGCCTTTTACACTGTCTACAATCTGCTGGCGGGTGAACACCCAGCCCGGGCGACCGCAGAGGAAAGCCAACAGCTTGTATTCGGTGGCGGTAAGGTCGAGGGCGACCCCGGATACATGGGCCAAGTGGCGTGGGATATCGAGTACCACAGGGCCGTATTCCACCAAATCACCGTTTTCGTTTTGGGATTTGTTCCCGCGGCGTAACACGGATTTCATCCGCGAAATGACGACCCGGGGGCTGAAAGGTTTGGCGACATAATCGTCTGCCCCCATTTCCAGACCGGTAATGATGTCCGCTTCTTCTCCGCGGGCGCTAATCATGATGATCGGGATGTCCCGGAGTTCTTTGTCCTGTCGAATCGTCCGGCACACATCCAGCCCGTCCATCCCCGGCAACATCAGATCGAGTAGGATCAGCTGGGGTTTATGTTCACGGATGAGGGAAACCCCTTCTTCGCCGGTGGCGGCGGAGACGGGGGTATAGCCCTCGCGTTTCAGTTGCACCGCAAGAATATCGCGGATATCTTCTTCATCTTCAACAATACAGATCGTGCCTTTTTTCATAAGACCTCTCTTTTGAAGGTGCAGAAGCTTTTATTCAACCCAAAACGGGTTCCTTACAAAATTCTAATATTGCAGGAGTTTTTAGAAGGGGTAGTCTTCCTCGTCATCCGCAGCGGATTCGGGGAGGTCTGTGTCCAAAGGAGCGGACTCGGCGGCCGGAGCGGCGCTGGCAGATCCTTCGCCGGCTTGAACGCGCCAGGCATTGAGGTTTACGTAGTAACGGTCTTTGTATTCGTTGCCGCGCACATCAAAATGTACGGTCACTTCCTGACCTTCTGAAAGCTTGTCGCAAAGGCTGGTTTTATCCCGAACGGTTTCAAATTTCACGTCCTGTGGATACTGTTCATCGGTTGTGATCACAAATTCACGTTTGGTGAACCCGCTGTCGAAGGTCATCAGGTCCAACACTTTTTTTACCTTACCGGTCATTTCGTAACTCATATCTTTTTCCTTTGTATTTAGAAGTAGCGTTTCCCTGTCATGACAGGCGGGGAGTTCAAGCAGAAAACCGACCTGAGAACGCGGTTCCGAGGTCCGGGTGGTGAAAAATCACAGTTTGCCACCGGAATTGGAGTCTACAGGCTTATGCTTAGAATTTAAATTCGTAGAGAATTCCTTTGGCGTCTGTATCGGTGGTGTCTTTCAGCGAATTGGGGACATCGTCCCAGGAAGGGTAAAGCTCACCATTAATTCGATAGCGGCGTTCCGCATCGGACCCGGATTCGTCGGTGAGGAAAGGCTGGTACCGGCGGATCGGTTGTTGGGATCCTGCTTTTTTGCCCTGATAAACCAGTTCGCTTTTTCCATCTCCGTCTATATCCATATGTACCCACGGGAGCTGTAAAAGTTCCTGATAGGAGCCGTTTCGCATCATCGCTTTCAATTCACGGTTAAAGTCGCCGATGATTTTCTTCGCATTGGGGGTGTCTTTGCGGATGGCGAAATGCAGGCTGCGGCGGAGCAGGGGTGTCTCTCCGTAGCGGATGTTCTTTTCCAGATCCGCTCTTTGGTGTTGCAGTGCGTACTGGATCATCAGCTCATTCACCAAAATATAGTCCACTTCCCCCGCCAACAGACGGTTTAAGTTTTCCTGGTGGTTGAGGCCCGGAACCAGGACCATGCCGGCGCCCATGACTTCGGGCCCATATCCGTACCCGTCAACAATCCCAATTTTTTTCCCCTGAAGGTCTTTAAAGCTACGGAAGTCTACTTCGCTTCCGGCCCGGCCCACCAACAAGAGACGGTTTTCCAGAATGGGGTCTGAATACAGCAGTACTTTTTCGCGCTTGGCGGTTTTCCAGAGCGCCGGACTGCCTTGAACCTCGCCCGCAAGAAGTTTATCCGTCAGGGTGCCGGGGGGGACGATGATCGTTTCTGCTTCAATGCCTGCGCGTTGCAAGGTTTCGGTCACCAAATCAATCACCACCCGGGGCTGATCCGGATTCCCGGTGAAGGGCGGCCAGACGTCGGAGGCCAGTTGAAGAGGCTGGGCGGACAGGCTCAGTGAAAGAAGCGTGAGCAGGCAGAAAAGAGGGCGGGGGAAAAGGAAAGAATTCATGCGGGGTAAATTGTCAGTAGCGGGCCAATGACACAAGAGTAAAAGGAGGAAAAAGGGAAACGGGTCGCGGGTCGAAAGCCTTTGCATTGACATTTGTGACCATCCTCTTAAACAACTTGCCCCTCTCAAGTTCCACGCGAATCCCACCTTCCATCTATGAGCTCTTCTTCAACTTCTTCCCCGCTTCACCGGGTGACCCTTCCGCATTTAATTGTGATCCTGCCCGTGTACAACGAGGAAGCGGTGATTGCCGCGGTTGCCCAGGAATGGCTGGAAATGTTGGATCAGCTGAATGTACCCTATCGATTGCATTTGGCGAATGACGGCAGTACGGACGGCACCCAGGAGGTGTTGGATTCGCTTTCGCATCCATCGCTGGAAATGAGTCACTCCCGGAATCGCGGACACGGTCCGACGCTTATTCGTGCCTACCGGGTGGCTGCGGGACGGGCGGCCTGGATTTTTCAGACCGATTCCGATGGAGAATTGCCCGCCGCCTCCTTTCCCGAATTTTGGCAGCAACGCCAACAATATGACCTCTTAATAGGCACCCGCAGCGACCGTGAGGCTGTTTTCAGCCGGCGCTTCATTACCTCTATGCTCAAATGGATGTTAAAATTTTTCTACGGCTACGGGGTTCAGGATGGCAATTGTCCGTACCGTTTGATGCGCTCAGATGCCTTCCGGCCCTTGTTAGACGCATTGCCCGAAGACACCTTTGCGCCCAATGTGCTGATCTCCGGGTACAGTATTCGCAGGAAACTCCGGATTTGCGAAATCCCTGTTCCCCATCAGGTGCGACAGACCGGCGTTTGCTCGATTCGCAAGGGAAAATTGTTCAAGGCGGCCCTGCGAAGTGGCTGGCAAACCCTCTGCTTCCGCTGGCGAAAATTGCCCCGCACAAATTCCTTATAAAAAACTGCATTCTAGGATTGCCAAAAATTTGTACATCCCCTAAAGAGTCCCTCCCGATTTATTCAAGCCGGAGTGGCGGAATTGGCAGACGCGCCGGATTCAAAATCCGGTTCCCGCAAGGGAGTGTGGGTTCGACTCCCACCTTCGGTACCATTTAGGTACGAAAGCTTGAAGAATCAGGAACATGTTAACCACTTTAGGTGGCGGGGTAGCGAAGCGGTCAAACGCATCAGACTGTAAATCTGACACCTCATGGTTTCGAAGGTTCGAATCCTTCCCCCGCCACCACCTTTTCCCACTCTCCGGAGTGGGATTTTTTTTGGAATAATTTCAAGGGTTTGTGATTTTTCTTCCGTTGAAGATGTCATGACCACATTTTTTCAACGAATCCTAGGTGTATTTGTGCTTTGCGCATCCTTTTGGGGATCTGATTTATTTGCCTCAGAACCGTTCACGGGTGATTCATTACCTGAGTACCTAGCGCGTGCCTTGGATGTTCATCCCGGGGTCGGGGCCGCTGAAAAGCGATATCAGGCGGCTAAACTGCGTGCTCCTCAGGTTTCGGCCCTTCCGGACCCCATGCTGCAGGTCACGCATTTTGTCGAGAGCGTTCAGACACGGACGGGACCTCAGGAGAACATCCTGGTGCTGAACCAGCGTTTCCCCTGGTTTGGGACTTTGGACCATAAAGAAAAAGCTGCCACTGCGGAGGCGGAAGCGCTCTGGTACGATGTCCAGCAACAACAGCTGAACCTTATTCGTGACCTTTCGGAAGCGTTTTATGAATATGGCTACACCCGTGAGGCACTGGAGCTTACGGGTCGGCACCTGGGTTATTTGAGCGAGTGGGAACCGGTAGTGGAAACCAGGGTAAAAACCGGGGGGAATTTGAATGAACTTTTAAGGCTAAAGGTCGAAATCGGGAAACTGAATGATTCATTGCAATCGTTGAAACAGCAACGAATCCGTCAGTCGGCCCGCCTGGCGGAAATGCTGGCGCTTCAAACAGATGACCTGCTTCCCTGGCCGGAAATAAGCACGCCTGCGCCGGTCGAAGTTCCATCGGGTGAGCCGTTGGATGCATGGCTGGAACAACAGAATCCGGATCTGCTGAAACTGCAGTCGCGGATCCACCGGGCTGAGGCTTTACAGGAAGTCGCCAAGTTAAAAAGCTATCCTGATTTTGTGGTGGGAGCGAATTATATTCAGGTCGGAGATCCGGTGACGGAGACGGCACCCCCGGACGGAGGAGAGGATGCCTGGGGAGTAACCGCAGCGGTGAGTATTCCCTTGCAGTTCGGTCGAAATAAAGCGGCCCGCGAAGAAGCATTTTCTGCCAGGGAGGAGGCCACAAAGGCATATGAACAGAAGCTGAATATCCTGAGGGCTGACGTGCAGGCCGCAACCGCCGATTTGGCAGACGCCCGGAGGCGCATAAAACTGTATGGAGAGGAATTGCTTCCCCTTGCCGACCAGGCGGTGAAAAATACCCGTACCGGCTATGAAGGTTCGCGGGCAACCCTTCTGGAACTCATCGACTCTGAGCGCAGCCAACTCGATTTACAACTACTGCATGAACGTGCGGTCAGAGATGCCGCTCAACACCTGATTAAACTTAAAACCCTGCTGAATCTTCCCCCGGTGACTTATGAAACTGAAAAGTAAAAACACCCTGTTTGCTGTCCTCATATTTTTAGTCGGACTTCTGTTGGGTCGATGTCTCGCTCCGGATGCTTCGTCCCAAGCTGAGACCGATCCTCATGCTGATCCTTCAGAAGCATCCACCGTCTGGACCTGCTCCATGCATCCACAGATACAACAACCCGAACCGGGGGATTGTCCGATTTGCGGGATGGATCTGATCCCGTTGGAGGAAGACGACGGTGCGGAACTGGGGCCCCGTTCTTTGCAGATGAGTGAGCAGGCAAAAGCGCTGGCGGAAATTCAAACCACAGAGGTGGTTCGGGCCTTCCCCGAAGCAGACCTGCGTCTAGTGGGAAAACTGGCAGCTGATCAAACCAAAGAAAAATCACTCACCTCCCGTTTTCCGGCGAGGATAGATACCCTTTACGTGAATTACAGCGGTATCTCTGTAAAAAAGGGGGAACACCTTGCAGAAGTCTACAGTCCCGAGCTGCTCAGTGCGCAGCAGGAATTGTTGACTGCACACCGAGCGGACCCGAAGAGTTCCATTACCTTGGCGGCCAGGGAGAAATTACGTCTTTGGGATTTATTACCTGAGCAGATTAACGAAATCCTTGAGCGGGGTGAAGCCCGTGATCAGTTTGTCTTGCGTGCACCCGTGGGAGGAATTGTCACCGAAAAACAAGTTGAAGAGGGCAGTTACGTGACGACCGGACAGCCTTTATTCCGAATCGTGGACTTAAGTCAGCTGTGGTTGAACATGGATGCCTATGAATCTGATTTAACCTGGTTACGCTATGGTCAGGATGTGGCATTTTCCGTGGAGGCTTTTCCGGGCGAAAGCTTTCATGGCCGGATTTCTTTTATTCATCCGGAGGTCGATCAGAAAACCAGAACCGTGGCGGTACGGGTAAATGTGCCCAACCCTGAAGGGAAGCTCAAACCGGGTATGTTTGCAAAAGGAAAAGTGACTGTACAATTGGCGGAAGAAGGAAAGGTATTCGAACCGGCTCTTTCCGGCAAATGGATCAGTCCCATGCATCCCGAAGTGGTAAAAGATGGACCCGGAAGCTGCGATGTATGTGGGATGGATTTGGTGCCAGCGGAGGAGTTGGGGTACGTCAATCCGGTGTTGGATTCCGCACCGCTGCTGATCCCTGCCTCTGCGGTGCTGAGAACAGGAAAACGAGCAGTCGTCTATGTCGAAAAACGTGATGCGGACCAACCCACCTACGAGGGCCGTGAGATTGCTTTGGGACCCAAGGCTGGCGATGTTTATGTTGTAGCCTCCGGGTTACAGGCGGGTGAACGGGTGGTCACCCACGGGGCCTTCAAAATCGATTCCGCCCTCCAGATTCAGGCAAAACCCAGTATGATGAATCCTGAAGGCGGCGGACCTGCTACCGGTCAACATCACGGAGGAATGACCCTGCCGGATACGGCTCAACCCATGCTGATGATCGATCAAGAAGCTGCGAAAGAAATCTTACCCGTCTACCTCGAACTACAGAAGGCGCTGGCCAATGATGATTTTGAAACCGCGCAGGCCCAGGTAAAAGCCATGATGGCAGTCACCGGGCACGAAGGGGAGCTTGCGGAATTTGTTCACAGCATGCTGAATGCATCAAACCTGGATGCGTTACGTCTTCCATATTTTGAGCAGCTCTCCATGGCGATGATTGATTCCCTGAAGGAGCCGGCGGCCTCTCTTTACCGCATGCACTGTCCCATGGCCAATGAGGATAAAGGAGCGGATTGGCTGCAGGCGTCAGACCAACTGAGGAACCCCTACTTTGGGGACATGATGCTGAAATGCGGGGAAGTAAAAGCGACAATTGGAGGGGAATAAGGTTGGCCACAAAAAGGCACGAAAAGAATACCGCCCCTATAACCCCGTTCTGGAAAGATGAAAATTTATTTAAATAATCGCGGAAAATATTCATTTGGTTTCTTTCAGGTAAATGAAAATAAACCAAAGGAATATGATATGAATAAAGATCAATTAAATTTTCTGTGTAATGAAGTGAGGGTAAGTGGATATGACCTACATCGATATCTCAAGCATGGTCATCTCGAAAAAGTCTATGAGAATGGATTAGCAAACCGTCTTCAAAAAAAAGGTTTTATGGTTTCTCAACAATTCCCGGTTCAAGTCACAGATGAGGATGGCAGCGTTTTAGGTGACTTGAAAGCCGACATCTTGGTAGAAAACGAACTCCTTATTGAACTTAAAGCCGTTGAAACCATTCACGCGGCTCATGTAGCCCAGCTTCTCGGTTACTTGCGAGCTACACGACTTCAATATGGTCTACTCATCAACTTTGGATCCCCTCACTTTTCAATCAAACGCTACATACTCGACTAAAAACCACATGAATGTCCTACATAAAAATTTGTTTCGAAACGGGGTTATAGGGGTGGCATTCTTTTCGTGCCTCTTTGTGGCCAAAAAAATATCATGATCAACAAACTCATACGCTTCTGTCTGGAAAATAAACTCGTCGTCTTTCTCTTCACGGTCGGGCTGGTGGTGTGGGGCCTGATGGTGGCACCCTTTGACTGGGAGTTTGACAATCTACCCCGGGACCCGGTTCCCGTAGACGCCATTCCCGATATCGGAGAGAACCAGCAGATCGTATTCACGGAATGGATGGGCCGGTCACCTCAGGATATTGAAGACCAGATCACCTACCCACTCACCACCGCTCTTTTAGGAATCCCGGAGGTGAAAACCATCCGTAGTTATTCCATGTTTGGGTTCTCCTCAATCTATATCATTTTTAACGAGGATGCGGAGTTTTACTGGACCCGAAGCCGTATTCTGGAGAAACTGAACAGTCTTCCCTCCGGCACACTGCCTCAAAGTGTCGCTCCGACGCTGGGACCGGATGCCACTGCACTGGGTCAGGTCTTTTGGTATACCCTGGAGGGGATGGACACCGAAGGTAATACCACCGGTGGCTGGGATCTTCAGGAGTTGCGCACGGTGCAGGACTGGTATGTGCGTTATGCCCTGCAGGGAGTAGACGGTGTGGCTGAAGTAGCCTCAATCGGCGGCTATGTGAAGGAATACCAGATCGATGTGGATCCGGATGCCCTCCGGAGTTATGATGTATCCTTGCATGACGTTTACGATGCCGTTCGCAACAGCAATCTGGACGTGGGGGCACGCAGCATCGAAATTAATTCGGTTGAATATGTTATACGGGGGATTGGGTTTTTGAAAAACCTGGAGGATCTGCGTCAAACGGTGGTGACGCAGCATGACAATATCCCGATCACTCTGGATCAGGTGGCGCAAATCCAGTTCGGCCCGGCCCTTCGACGCGGAGCCTTGGATAAAGCCGGAGCGGAAGCCGTTGGCGGGGTAGTGGTCACCCGATACGGAGAAAATCCACTGGCCACCATTCAGCGGGTGAAAGAGAAGGTCGCGGAAATCTCAGCCGGGTTGCCAAAGAAGACCTTGGAAGATGGAACCGTGAGTCAGGTACAGGTGGTTCCTTTTTATGACCGTACCGGTTTGATTCATGAAACCTTGGGTACGCTGGAGAGTGCGGTGCGTCAGCAAATTCTGGTGACCGTTATTGTCGTGGTGCTCATGATCCTGAACTTACGATCTGCCGCCCTGATTTCCGGAATTCTGCCGCTTGCGGTTCTCTTCTCTTTCATTGGGATGAAGCTCTTCGGGGTGGATGCGAATGTGGTGGCGCTTTCAGGGATTGCGATTGCCATCGGCACCATTGTGGACATGGGGGTGGTGATCATTGAGAATATTTTGAAACATTTGGATGAGGCAGACCCGGAGGAATCCCGGCTGGAAGTGGTGTACCGTGCGAGTTCCGAAGTGGGAGGGGCGATCACCACTGCGGTGGCAACCACCATTATCAGTTTCCTGCCGGTGTTCACTATGGTGGCTGCGGAAGGTAAACTCTTCAAACCGCTGGCCTACACCAAGACCTTTGCTTTGGTGGGATCTATTGTACTCGCGCTCACGGTGATTCCACCACTGGCGAACCTCGTGTTGAGAAGGGAAAACCACAAAAAGCACATAAAACACAAAAAAATACGGGTAGGATTCCGGTGGCTGGTTTTGTGCCTTTCTGTGCTTTTTGTGGTGATCCTCCTGGCAAGAGACTGGATGCCGCTGGGTCCTGAATTCATCACCCATAATCTGATTTTTGTCATACTGAGTGTGGGTGGATTTCTGGCCTTGATTCAGGGCTTTGTGCATGTGTACCCCTGGCTATTGGCACGGGTGCTGAAAGTGAAAACAATCTTCCTCAGCCTTTGTTTTTTGATCGTTACCTTTGGCTTCAGCATCTGGCTGGGATGGTCTACCGTCTTTTCCTGGATGCCGGGGTTTGTGCAACGTTCAGACTGGTTTGTATCCATATCCCACGCGGTTCCCGGACTGGGCAAAGAGTTTATGCCGGATCTGGATGAAGGGTCCTTTTTGCTGATGCCGACGACCATGCCGCATGCCTCAATTGGTGAGGTGATGGATGTGATGCGCAAACAGGATATGGCCATTCAAGCGATTCCTGAAGTGGAAAGTGCAGTGGGAAAACTGGGGCGTGTGGAGAGTCCACTGGACCCGGCACCCATCTCTATGATCGAAACCATCATCTCTTATAAAACGGAATACATCAGTGATGAGAGTGGAAAGATCCTACCCTTTGCATTTGATGAAACTGCAGATGATTTTCAGCGTGATAAAAACGGAGAACTGATTCCGGACAGCAGGGGTCGGCCCTACCGTCAGTGGCGGGAGAAGATCCAAAGTCCGGATGATATCTGGGAGGAAATTATCAAAGCAGCCAAAGTGCCAGGGGCCACCTCCGCACCCAAACTTCAACCCATTGCGGCAAGAATCGTAATGCTGCAGAGTGGGATGCGCGCCCCCATGGGAATGAAAGTCTATGGCCCGGACCTTGAAACCCTGGAAAGCGTGGCCCTCGACATGGAGCGCATGCTCAAACAGGTTCCTTCCATCAAAGCAGAAGCTGTATTCGCCGACCGGGTGGTGGGAAAGCCGTATCTGGAAATCGAAATCGACCGTGAAGCGATTGCACGTTACGGCATAAAAATAAAAACGGTACAAGACGTGATCGAGGTGGCTATTGGCGGCAAACCGCTGACCCAGACGGTGGAAGGACGGGAACGGTACCCGGTGCGCGTGCGGTATATGCGGGAGCTGCGGGATACTTTTGAAGATATTGAAAACATCCTCATTGCAGCCCCTGATGGCGCGCAGATTCCTCTCAAGGAATTGGCGCGGATTGAGTATGTGCGCGGTCCGCAGGTCATCAAAAGTGAAGATACCTTTTTGGTGGGCTATGTGATTTTCGACAAAGTGGACGGTTTTGCCGAAGTGGAAGTGGTGGAGCAGGCGCAGGAATTCTTACAATCCAGGATCGCATCCGGAGAGTTGGTGATCCCATCCGGGGTGAGTTATCAGTTCACCGGGAGCTACGAAAATCAGGTCCGTGCGGAAAAACGTTTATCCATCGTGCTGCCCCTGGCGCTGTTTGCGATCTGGCTGATCCTGTACTTCCAATTCAAACGCATCCCGGAAACGCTCATGGTCTTCACCGGCATCCTCTTTGCCTGGTCCGGTGGTTTTATCATGCTCTGGTTTTACGGACAGGATTGGTTCTTAAACTTCAGCATCTTCGATCATAATTTGAGGGATCTCTTTCAGATCGGCACCATCAACCTCAGTGTGGCGGTGTGGGTGGGCTTCCTCGCCCTGTTCGGAATTGCCACGGATGACGGGGTGATCTTTTGCACCTACTTGCAGCAGACTTTCAAAGCGGAAACCCCGAAAACCATTGAAGAAATCCGGCGCGCCACGGTTCATGCCGGTTCGAGAAGAATTCGTCCCGCGATGATGACCAGTGCCACCACGATTCTGGCTTTGTTACCGGTGCTCACCTCTACCGGGCGCGGCTCGGATATCATGGTGCCCATGGCCATCCCATCCTTTGGCGGCATGGTCCTCGCAGTCACCACTGCCTTTGTCGTGCCCTCTCTCTATTGCGGAGCAGCTGAACTATCCGCACGATTTAAGTCCAGGCAATAAGGCCTTATCTTTGGGTCTGAATGTGGGATTTTTTGCCACAAAAAGGCACAAAAATTTTCACCCCTATAACCCCGATCCGGTATCTTTATTAAGCGAGGAATGGGAATAGCAGTATCTGTTTTTAAAAGGTTTCATAGCGGGGTTATAGGGGTGGAGTTTTTTTTGTGCCTTTTCGTGGCTCTATGGCATTGCGTTTGCCCGATGACGGACCGGCTGGTTAAAAAAACAAAATCTTTTTGAGGGTTTCAGCTTGGAGAAGCGTTGAAAGATAAAACAACCAACCGGAGAAAATTATGAAATTATCTGTAAAAACTCTTATCGCGCTCACTCTGTTTTTAACCAGCAGCAGCCTTTTCGCCCATAGTGACGCCTTTACCCCTGCCTTTGTGGATAGTCTGGTTACTCCGTATCTGACCATACAGACGGCATTGGCATCCGATGACCTGCAAGCGGCACAAGCCGGAGCAAAGACCTTTGTGGAAGCCACAAAGAAAGCTCCGGAAGCGGAGGATGCACAGGCCCAAGCCGCAGCGTTGCGTGAACTGGCCGAAAAGATTGCTGCTGCCGAAGACCTGAAATCCGCGAGGGAAGCATTCTTTCCTCTTTCCACAGATTTAACCTCCATGGTGAAACATGTGGGAGTGAGTGACAAGCAACCCTTGTACACAGCCCATTGCCCCATGGCGTTTTCCGGGAAAGGTGGCGACTGGATCCAGTCCGACAAAACCATCGCCAATCCTTACTACGGATCCAAAATGCTGCGCTGTGGATCTGTGAAAAGTCAGTTGGCGGGAGAAAAGGCACCAGAGGAAGACGATCACTCCGGTCATCATCATTGATTCGGTAGATTGAAAATTTAGGGGTCCCTTGACAGAAAATCAATTCGGGACTATGAAGTCACCGTTGTGAATCAGAAAAGAATCAACATTCTATTTTTAATCCTCTTCTCATGGAACGCTCTGTTTGGTGCGGTGGGTGGATTGTTGATCTGTATTCATGATGATATGCAGATGCATGCGGAGATGGGAGAGAAAGACGAAGATGCATGTGATACGGCTCATGCTTTATCCGAGACACCCCGGCCCCGTCTGGAGGCTTCAGAAAATTGCCTGGATATTGAGTTCGATTCGGTCCAAACTGTTTTGGTCAAGACGGAGCATGCCGATTTTGATCATCATATTTCGCACATAGTCTTTGATGAAACCAATTTCGATTTTGGTCTCACCCTCCGAGAGCTTGCCCCTGACTTACAGGCCCAGGCTCCCCCTGCATTGACTGCGGTCAGTGTTCAGACTGTGCAATTGACGCAACTGCGTATTTGAAATCCTGATAAAAGACCTGCGGTGTCCTTCCTTTATGGCGGACCCGCCACCTCCATCTGAATTCAGATGGATTCCGTTCACTTTTATCAGGATTTTTTATGCACTTTTTTTCTACTTACAGACGACAATTCTTCATTTTAACCCTTGCCTTTTTAACCTTACTTTTCGGTCAGGAGACTGAAGAGCCAGCAGGGGATGCCTCCCTAAGCTTTGATGCTGCTCTGTCCCGGGTACTGGAGGTGGACCCCCGTCTCGCCCACTTAGAGGCGCAGTTGGAAGAGGCCGCAGGGTTGGCCGACCAGGCTGCGGTTGCTCCGAATCCCACTCTGGAAGCCGAGGTGGAGAATATTCTCGGTACCGGTGCTTTCGAGGGAATGGATGCAGCAGAAACCACCCTTACTTATGCCCAGGAATTGGAAACCGCCGGGAAACGCCGTTTACGCACTGCCGTGGCCGAGAGTGACCGCGAAACGATCCGCATCGGTCTTGAAGCTCTTCGGTTGCAGATCGCATCGGAAACCCGTACCGCTTTCGATAGGGTGGTGGTGGCCCAACGCCGATTGAATCTACGAAAACAGGAGTTGGAATTGGCAACCCAGAATCTGGACGAAACCCGACGATTGCTGGAGGCCGCACGGGTGTCAGCTGTCGAGACTGCACGGGCTGAGTTGTCGGTTCGGAAACGGAACTTCGGACTACGCCAGGCCGAACGGGAAGAACTTGCGGCCAGAGAAGCGCTGGCTAACCTGTGGGGTGCAACGGATGCGCCCACTTTACGGGTCGCCGAGATGTCAGCTCTCGCAGAGCTGCCAGCTCTGGCAACCATAGAGGCTCTACTTGGGACTCACCCCGATCTACGTCAACTTGAAGGGAGCCGGAATACCAGCGAAGCGGAGCTTGAGCTGGAAGAAGCCAATGCCACTCCCAATGTGGAAGTCTTTGCGGGAATACGACATACCCGGGAAGATGACGGCGACACGGCTTTTCTGGTGGGAGTCGGTCTTCCGCTGCCTTTGTTTGACCGCAATCAGGGAAACATCCGTGCGGCCCGGGCCCGGATCACCGCTCTGGACGCGGAACGTGAAACCTTACATCGGGAACTCCTGTTGGAGGTCCGATCTTCCTGGCGGGAATTGTCGTCGGCATTCAGCGACGCCGTGGAACTCCGTGAATTACTTTTACCGGCTGCGGAAAATGCACTGACCCAAACCCGCGAGGGTTATCGCGAGGGCCGTTATCCCTTGTTGAATGTTTTGGAAGGCCGACAGGCGCTTTTCGATATTCAGGAGGCTGAACTGGAAGCACTGGAACGGGTTATTCAGACCCGCGCCGCCCTAGAACGTCTCATCGCCACCCCCTTATAACCCCTTTGAAGAAAAATCTCATGAAATTTAAAACCCAACTCTATGTGAACGCTTTAACCATCCGCATCTTTTTCGGCCTCTGCCTCCTCGGTGCAAAACCTCTCTTCGCCGTTGAACAGGAACCCGAACAAAACCCCCATGAAGAAGAGGCACATGATCACGCCGGACATGATCATGATGACCACAGCGGGCATGATCACGGAGAGGAAGAGGTACCTGTCGAATCGGATACGGAGGACCACTCGGGCCATGATCATGATGCCCAACCAACCTCCGAAGTCCAAATGGATCATTCAGATCATGACCACAGTGAACACGATCATGCTGATCACAGCGGGCATGATCACGGAGAGGAGGATTCGCATGCTGAACCGGATGCGGAGGATCATTCAGGCCATGACCATGATGGAGAAGAGGAAGAAGAGGAAGGGATCGAACTGTCTGAAGACATGATACAAAAGGCGGGTATTGAGATTCGTCAGGCCGAAAAGGGTAAGGTCGCACGGATTTCGACCTTTCCGGCAGAGATCAAATTGAACCGGGACCTTTCCGCAGCGGTCACCCCGAGTTTCCGGAGTTTGGTGATCGAGGTTTTTGGTGAAATCGGGGATGAAGTTAAAAAAGGGAATCCTTTGGCCACGCTGAAAAATCTGGATACCCTGACCAATTATACGGTTACCGCTCCCCGGGATGGTGTGATACTTTCCAAAAATCTGGCAGTGGGCGAGACTGCGGATGAAGGCCGGGTTCTTTATGAAGTTGCAGACCTGTCATCAGTGTGGGCCGAAATATCCATCTTTCCCCGATATCAGCATATTCTGAAAAAAGACATGCAGGTGACTTTTGTGGCTCATGACGGTCACCGCGCAGAGGGTAGGATTCAATACATCAGCCCCATTGCCTCTCATGAGACACGAACCTTTACCGCCCGCTCAGTACTGAAAAATCCACCGGAAGATTTCACGCCGGGCGTGTTTGTCCGTGCCCTCATTCCGGTGCAAATGGTGGATGCTGCTGTAACCGTTCCTTTTGAGGCGGTACAAAATCTGGATGGTGAGGAGGTGGTATTCCTGCCCGGTGCGCATGGGTTTGTGGCAACGCCTGTCCGAACAGGTGTGAAGGATAATGCCCGGGTGGAAATTCTGTCAGGGCTGGAACCCGGTCAGGACTATGTCGCTGCCGGTGCGTTTGTCCTTAAATCACAGATGGTGATCCGCGGCATGGATCCTCATGCCGGTCATGGCCACTAATTCAGGAGTATTCATATGATTGAAAAAATTCTCAATAGTTCGCTCGCAAACCGCGGGCTTATTCTCATCGTTCTCTTTGGTATTATAGGTCTGGGCATCTACGAAACCCGTCAGCTGGATGTGGAGGCCTTTCCGGATATTTCTCCGGTCATGGTTCCGGTCTTTGCAGAAGCCGAAGGCATGGCTCCCGAAGAAGTGGAGCAGTTGATCACCTATCCCATCGAAACTGCCATGAACGGCCTGCCGGATGTAGAGTTGGTCAAATCGACCTCCGCATTCGGAATGTCTGTGGTGTATGTCTATTTCGAAGACGGCACCGACATCTACTTCGCCCGGCAACTTGTATCAGAACGTCTGTCCGCTGCTGCTGCCGATCTGCCTCCCTTACCGGAGCCCCCGGCTCTGGGTCCGATTTCCACCGGGCTGGGCCAGATATTCCTCTACTATCTCGAAGCAGAGGAAGGCACGGACACCGAAGGTCTGGATACACTGACCTACCTACGGGATCTGAATGACTGGGTGGTGAAACGGCAACTGCAACGGGTGAACGGCGTTACTGAAATTCTCAGTGCGGGCGGGTATGTGTTGCAGTACCAGATCAAAATAGATCCGTACCTTCTGCTTCAATATGACCTGAGTTTTGAGGATGTCATGTCCGCTGTTCAGGTCAACAACCGCAATGTGGGCGGTCAATATCTGCAGATCAACTCAGAAGAACATCTGGTGCGCGGCGTGGGCTTTCTGAAAACCCTCGAAGATATCCGGGGCATCACCCTGAAAAGCTTCGACGGCACCCCCGTATCCATCGGAGATATTGCGGAAGTGGAGCACGGACATGAACTGCGGCGCGGCATGGTGACCCTGGGGAATGGCGACGAAGTGGTCTCCGGCATGGTGATGAAACTTTACGGCGCAAACGCCTCCAAGGTGATTGAGGATTTGTATGAAATGGTGGAGGAGGTGCAGGCGGCTCTGCCGGAAGGTGTCAATCTGGTGCCGTACTACGAACAGGCCAACCTGGTGAACAATGCCACCCGCACAGTTCGCATGGCCTTGCTTCAGGGAATGGCGCTGGTGTTGATTGTGCTCTTTGCTTTTCTGGGATGCATTCGGGCCTCTGTCATTGTGGCCTTGGCCATGCCGTTTTGTGCCCTGGTGGCCATGATCGGGATGCGGCATTTCGGTATCTCCGCCAACCTGATGTCACTGGGCGGGATTGCAATCGCGCTGGGCATGCTGGTGGACGGTTCGATTGTGGTGACGGAAAACATTCACCGTTTTCTGGGGCTGAAGCACGGGACGAAAGCCGACCGTCTGCGTTTGATTCATGACGCCACCCGTGAAGTGGGCCGTCCCATCGCTTTCGCCATTATGATTGTGATTGTGGTGTTTCTTCCCATCCTCTCGCTGGAAGCGACAGAAGGAAAAATGTTCAAACCGCTGGCGTATACCGTCATGCTGGCACTGGGAGGTTCGATTGTCTATGCTTTGGTAATCGCACCGGTTCTCTCCAGTTTTATCCTTAATGAAAAACCCTACAAAGAATCCCGGTTCTTCCAGGGGTTAAAGGCGGGGTATCGCCGTTTACTGACCCTTGCGCTGAAAGGGAAATTCCTCGTTCTGGTTTTACTGGCGGTTCTGCTGGGCAGCTCCGTCTTTGTCATTCGCCAGATGGGTACCGAGTTTATTCCGGTGCTCGATGAAGGTGCCATCAGCGTGGATGTTAGCATGGCGCCCTCTATTTCTTTGGATGAAGCAAAAAAGACAGTGTTGCGCATCCAGTCTGAATTTGCGGAGGTCGAAGGAATCAAAGAAACGGTTACCATGATCGGTCGGCCCGAAGCGGGCAGTCATCCCCATCCGGTCAACTTTTCCATGATGCATGTGGAACTGGAAAATCCGAAAGAGAAAGCCCGGGTAGTGAGAGAACTCCGGGAACTACTGAAGGATTATCCGGGGGTGCAGATTAACTTTTCCCAGCCGATTCAACATCTGTTTGATGAAATGCTTTCCGGTTCCCGCGCGCAGCTTGCGATCAAAGTATACGGAGAGGATCTGGATGAGATCCGTAACACTGCCGAGGCTATGCGGGAAGCGATGGAGCCGGTGGAGGGATTAGTCGATGTCTCCGTAGAGCAAAGCTTCGGGCAACCACAGTTCCAGGTGATTCTCGATCATCAGGCCCTGGCCCGCTACCATGTGGAAGGGGAAAGGGTTTTGGAACTGGTGGAGGCCGCGGTGGGTGGAGAGGTCATCAGCTCCCTCTATCGCAATACCCGCCGTTACGGAATACATGTACGGCTGGCCCCCCAGTTCCGCAGTACGCCCGAGGATCTGGCGGCCCTGTTTCTGCGTTCTGAAGACGGTGCATTGCTACGGTTGGATCATCTTGCGGAGATTCGTTCCGTGGATGGGCCTTTGCAGATCAACCGGGAACACAATCAACGCCGGTGGATGGTTCAGGGAAACATTCAGGACCGCGCTTTGAGTGATGTATTGGAGGATATTCAATCGGCCGTGGCTGAACAGGTGGAGGTGCCGGAAGGGGTCTTTATCGAATACGGCGGACAGTTCGAACAGCAACAACGGGCCATGAAACGGCTCAAGATTATTGTGCCGGTGGTGTTGGGGCTGATCTTTATCCTGCTCTGGATCGCCTTCCACTGCTTCCGTCATGCGGTGATGATAATCCTGTGTGTCCCCATGGCGCTGATTGGCGGTGTCCTCGGCCTCTGGGCCACCGGACAGTATCTCTCCGTCCCGGCGTCCATCGGCTTTATAGCGCTTTTCGGAATCGCCATGCAGGATGCGATGGTACTGCTGACGGATTTTAACGACCTGCGTAAAGAAGGTCAGGGAATTCGTGACGCCGTCGTCAACGGCGCCTTGATTCGTTTCCGTCCGGTGATTATGACGACCCTCACCACGCTGCTGGGCCTCATGCCGCTTCTGCTGTCAACCGGTGCTGGTGCGGAAGTGCAACGCCCCCTGGCTGCCGTGGTAATCTTCGGACTGACCACCTCCACCTTTCTTACCTTGTTCGCCCTTCCGGCAGTGTACGAATGGATCGAATCCAGAAGGGATTAACCACAGAAAGCACAAAAATCACAAAAACCATGCACGAGAAAGCCATTGAAATTATGTGCCTTTTGTGCCTTCTATGCTTATAAACACTGGGAAAAACTCATGAGTCACCAACATAAAGATTCTTCAACCGGACATCACCACCACACCCCTGAGGGGGTGAGTGATGGCGTCCTGTTATGGACATTACTGATCAATCTGGGGCTGTCTGTCTTCGAATTCGCTGCGGGTATTTTTGCCGGCAGCGTTGCGCTGATGGCGGATGCCCTGCATAACACCAACGATGCCGCCGCCCTGGGTATTGCCTACATTGCCCGGAAGATTTCACGAAAAGGCGCAGATGAGACCTATACCTTCGGCTACCGGCGGGCTGAACTCATCGGGGCGATGATCCAACTCACCGCCCTGATCGTAGTGGGATTATATCTGGTTTACGAAGCCGTAAAACGAATGATGAATCCCGAGCCTCTGCTGGGGGAGTGGATGATGATTGCTGCCGGGGTGGCCCTGGTGGTGGATATCGCCACCGCCTGGTTGTTGTGGTCCATGTCCAAGGGCAGTCTGAATGTGAAAGCCGCGTTTCTGCATAACCTCACCGATGCCGCCGCCTCTCTGGCCGTGCTTGCCGGAGGTGCAGCCATTACCTGGCTGGACTGGAGCTGGGTGGACCCGGTGCTGACCCTCGGCATTGCCGGATATATTCTTTGGATGTCGGTGGGGCTCCTCAAAAAGACTTCCCGAATCCTTATGGAAGGGGCACCTGATTTTTTAGATCCATCTGAGCTGAAAGAAGCGGTGACTGCTATAGAGTCCGTAATCGAAATTCATCACCTGCATATCTGGCAGCTTGACGAGGAGCACTGCTCACTGGAAGCGCATATTGTGGTGGATGCGAACACCTCCATGTCCGGCTTGGAGGAATTAAAAGTGTCTCTCAAGGAACTTTTACACGACCAGTTCAGGATTGAACACAGCACCCTGGAATTCGAAATGGAAGGTATGGACTGTGAGGACCACATGAACCACCGGAAGCATGCAAATCCATCAGGTTAATGTATTGCCCCAAAATCTTCTGGCCTGAAAATTGGATTTTTAGCCACGAAAAGGCACAAAAAAAATTCACCCCTAAAAACCCCGTTCCGAAATAACATCTTCATCTTCAGTGATTTAGCTGTTAATATTCAGGTAAGCTATCGTAAAACAGGTTTCATAGCGGGGTTATAGGGGCGGAGTTTTTTTTGTGCCTTTTTGTGGCAAAATCATTTCAACTCATTCGTTTAAGAATCAACGCCTGGAGTTGGTTCTGCAAAATTTTCTAACCACAAAAAACACAAAATTCACAAAACCATGCATATGGAAACCTCTTGTCTTCTTTTGTGTCTTTTGTGAATTATGTGGTAAAAATCAAAAGTGCAATTTAGGAATTTTGTAGTTCTCTCTGCAAAGTTTTCCTTGCCCGGTAGATGCGGGTTTCCACGGTTTTTCGGGTGCTGCGGATGATCTCTGCACACTCATCGTAACTGTGGCCTTCCAGGATGCAGTACACAAAGGGGAGTTTGAGTTTGTGGGGGAGTAGATCAATCGCGGACTCGATGCGCTGTAGTTTTTCCTGGGAAGCGGCTTCTTGATCCGGGATTGTGGCGCGGTCGGATAGCTGATCCAGCAAGGTGAATCCGGGTTCATTTCCCAAAGGCGTTTGCAGGGAAATATCCCCCTTGCGTTTACGCTGTTTGCGTAAAAAATCCCGACAGAGGTTTCCGGCGATGGTGAAAATCCAGGTGCGTACTTTTGCCCGGGGGCGAAAGCGGGCGGCATTTTGGTACACTTTCAAAAAAGTGGCTTCCGTGAGCTCTGCCGCATCCTCTTCGTTATAAACAAAACGGAAAGTAAAGCGGAAGATGGCATCACGGTGGCTATTCATCAGGTCCACCAATCCCTGTTCATCTCCCTGTTGAATCAATTGCAGGGATTGTAGGTCCGGATCTTCCACGGATTACTTACTCCGGTTCACTGAGTGCCTCTACCGCAAGTGAGCGGAGCCGGTCCTGTTTTTCCGGCGGAAGGACTTCCAGCATTTGGAAATAATGGGCAATCGCGAGCTGTTGGAGATCTCCATGCACTTCATGTAAACGGTGAATCGCATGATCCACTTCTGGCGTGACACCGTCATTGGCGCGAAGGATCTCACTCAGTACCCGGATCCGTTCATCAAACACATCCAGAAGGGCAGATCTTTCTTTTTGATACGGGCCTTCAAGTTCTTCGATCTTTTGGGTTTCTTCTTCGGTTAAAGACAGCTCTTCATGCAACCATTCATGACTGGATGCATTCTCGACGGTACGCCATTCATAGGGTTGAATCAATCGTACTGTAAGCCATGATGTGGCAGCACAGAGGAGAACCAGAACCGATCCTAAACCGAACCAGTTTACCGCTTTGGGATTTTTGGTGGCATTCATCGGGATCTCCGGTGGCCCGCTTTGAAAGCATCATTGTGAAACACATCAAAATTAAGCGCGGTTCTGGCCTGTTGGCGATCGTGGATACTCTTACGGGACTGGGTTGCAAACCGAAGCGAAGTGCCTGCACTGACCACCACGGCGATGACTGCTGCAAAGCATATCGGGGCCAACCGGGGAAACAAAGCAACCTCAGAAGGCTGTTCCTTTGTCGATAGACGGATTCGTCTCAACACCCGGGATTCCAAGTCTGATGGACAGGAAGGGATGGTACGCGCCCTTACGGCGTCAATTTTCACATCGATTGGTTCTTTTTTCATAAAGGTTTTAACGAAGACTATATCACAAACCCTCAAATATTTTTATAATAACTTCAATAAGGGGAGTGTAAAAAAATCATATACGTGAAGAATTTTCGCTACTGGGGCATCTTTCGTCCAAAAGTCGCCCCGGCTTTTACATGACTTATCTAAGTCATTGGTAATCAATCACCATAAAATTTATGATGTGAGACTGTAAATCTGACACCTCATGGTATCGAAAGTTCGCCTGCCCGTTCTGTCGCAGGGCGCCTGCCCGTAAACGGTCAGGGAATCCTTCCCCCACCATCCCTACATAACCTTTCGGCCTGGCGTCACAGCGTTATCGCCGCATCTTTACGGATCTTGGGTCAGCTTCAGGCGTATGAATAGTTGGTTGAGGGCGGTTCCGGTGTGGGTGACGGTCACGGTGACTTTTCCATCTGTTGGCGACCCGGGTGCGAAACTTACGGTGCTGCCTTCGAAGGTCTCTCCGTCGTCGGTAAAAGTCTCCAGATCTTTCGACCACTGGTAGGTCGCGGTCAGATCGTCGGCAGGGTTGTGGTTGAGCGGATGGGTGAACGTGAAATCCCCCGCACCCTCCACACTGCCCGCCTGCAGACCACTCGAAACCAGGTCGGGCGCTGTGCCAAAGATGTTTTCGATACCATTGGCTATGCCATCGCTGTCCGCGTCATCATCAAGACCGTTGAGTTCGCCGACCTCATAGCCTTCAATCCAGTCGTTGTAGGTGTTGCCCGGAACCGTCAGATCCCGAAGCTGGTAGGCATTCAGGAAGGAGGACCCACTCGTTATCGTAATGTTGAGGGTTTGCGTCGTCGCGGTGGCGGTGAAGGTTCCGACCGCAAAGGCATGAGGATTGTTGGTGGATGTGGTGAGGATTTCGCCGTTTCCGTCGTTGAAGGTGCTGGTGCGGCCCAGGGTCGCAAAGGACGCGATAAGCTGGACTTCGTAGTCGTGGCCCACGGTCAGACCGGTCAAGGTTCCGGGTGAGGGTAGATTGGTGGTCCGCGAGAAAGATGACGTCAGGGTGTCGATGGCTCCCCCGGTCGAAGTGCCGGTGATGGTGATGGGCGCGTCTTCGTCGAAACTATTGCTGTAATTCGTGGGAGAGGCGCCGGCGTTGATATCAACGCCGTTAAAGGTCACTCCGTTGACCGTTACGTCGTCTGCTGTTCCGAAATTGACGGCTTCGACGAGGGTGCCGTTGGTGCTGACCGCCAAGTCGCCCATCCCGGTGCCTGCACCGGCGGCATCGGTCGAATCGACGACGACCGTGGTCCAGGTAAACGTGCCTGCCGGGGCTGGGGCCGTCACCTCCACGGCCGCCTGCACGGGGGGCGAAGATTCCGCATGGTCGTTGTCACGCGCCACCACGGTGAAGGCGTTCAACGCGCTGCCGGTCACCTCTGCGTCCGGCGTCCAGTAGGCCCGGGTGTTTGCATCAATGATGTCGTTGCTGCCGGCGGCAAAGGGGGTCGCCGAACCCGCGACCGCGCCGAGTTTGAGGGTGCCTGTACTCACGGTCTGAACCACGAAGGCACTTACGGTGCCATCCGAATCGGTTTCATCTCCCCGGGCGATGAGCTCCGCGAGGGTGATCGCAACTTCGGTGTCCTGTTCGGTCGTTCCCACGACCCCGCCGAAGGCGGTCAGGGTTGGCGGATCATTCGCCGCGGGGCCGATGTCGATCAGTTCCAGGGTGTCGTTATGGGTCAGGCCGCTGTAGGTGTAGTCGCCGCCGCCATCGATGGTTCCGAGGACCACATCATTCAATTCCACCGAGATTTCCCGCCCCGCCATGCGCGTGGTATCGATACTGAGATTTCCGGTCACTCCGAGGTCACTGCTGAGCAGGGCGAGTGAGAAGGTCATCAGGCTGTCCGTGAGCGAATAGGTGAGGGTGCCTGCGGCATTTTGGCCATCGCCCAGCCAACAATCGAACTTGGAAGTGACGACATATCCGGCCACGAAGAGTTCGTCGTTGTCGTTCAACACCGGCTGAGGGATGGAGCCGGCCAGCAGACGGTCCCGGTACCATTGTTCGGCCGCGTCCTGGGCGTTGGCACTGAGACTTCCGTGGGGCCAGTTCTGCAACTCGTTGGCGTCGTTGATGCTGTTGTTGTTAAAATCTTCGTAGGCCCCCAGGCCGCCGATGTGCACGGTGATGTTGTCGAACTCGCCTGCGATGGACGCCGCCGCCACCGCGTTGGCCTGAAAACTGGTATCGTTCCATTTGGGGCAGATGGTCTCATCGTCATTCACGAACAAATGAACTTCACTGTAGGGGTTGTTCTTCGAAGCGAGATTGGAGGCCCGCGCAAGATAGCGGTCGAGGACCGCAGCCTCTCCGGTATTGCGTTGGCCAATGTCCAGGTTGAGCTGAGAGGTCCGTCCTCCTGCGCCGTTGTTGTACCAGCCATTGTCAAGATCGTAGCCGTAGTCCGACATGCCGAAAAAGGCCGCCCCGGCGCGGAAATAGTCGGGAAACTTGGTCAATGCGGACATGGTGTTGCCTCCTCCGCCGGAGTAACCCGTGATATGAACGTTGGTGGGATCGATCAGCCCCGCGAAGGCGGGGTCTGCCTTCACGGCCTCCACCGCGTCGTAGATGTCGTGGATCTCCAAGCCGCCGGAATCCCGGACGCCATCCGATCCATCGCGTTCCCGCATGGCCACCGAGATGGCGAAAAATCCGTTATCCCGGAGGCGCCGGGCGCTCGTGCGCACTTCCGTGGTCTTGCCGGTCGTCCCGGAATAGCCGTGCATAACCACCACGATCGGGGCAGCGGTTTGCGTATCGTCGTAGTTGATTTCCGCGAACAGGTCGAGGGGGCCGTTGACGTCTGAGCTGATCGTTGATTGATACCAGTAGTCTGACTGGATATCCGTGGCGACAAGGGGTGTCACCCCAAGACTGGTGGCGAGAAGAAGTCCCTGCCACAACCGCAGGAATCGTGTGCGCGTTTTTTTCAGTTTCCTTGCGGAATCAATCGTGGGGAGCTCCGCTCTCACCGCCGGCGGCGAGCGGTGAACAGAAAAGAGGAGGAGAACAAGAACAACAGGGCCAGAGAACTGGGCTCGGGCACGGGGGTGACGTCCCGAAGCTGGTAGGCATTCAGGAAGGAGGAGCCCGTCGATATAGGAAAGTTGAGTGTTTGCGTCCCCGTGGCGTCAGCGGTGAAGATGCCGACCGCAAAGGCATGGGGATTGTTGGTGGATGTGGCGAGGGTGTTGCCGTTTCCGTCGTTGAAGGTGGTGGTGCGGCCTATGGTCGCAAAGGACGCAATGAGTTGGACTTCGTAGTCACGCCCAAAGGTCAGACCGGTCAAAGTCCCGGTGGTCGCTGCACTCGTGGTCCGTGAGAAGGTCGAGGTCAGGGTGTCGATGATTCCCCCGGTCGAAGTGCCGGTGATCGAATTGGGCGCGTCTTCGTCAAAGCTATTGCTGTAATTTGCGGGGCTCTCGGCATTGTCGATAGAAACCCCGTCGAAAGTTACCCCGTTCACGGTCACGTCGGTTTGTGTTCCGTAGTTGACGGCTTCAATGAGGGTGCCGTTGGTGCTCACGGCCAAGTCGCCAAGACCGGATCCTGCGCCCGCGGTATCGGTTGAATCGACGACAAGGGTCGACCAGGTGATCACCGCCGCCTGTGAAGTGGATGCCCCGGCGAAGGCCAGCGCTCCGACCAGAAGAGGGACGAGTCGCGTTGTGTTCAGCAGTCTGGTGAGAAGCGTATTTTTCATAGTGAAAGGGTATTTCGAGGTGTTTTAGACCCCGGGGCGTCTTGGGTTGATCATTCGATGATCATTATGCGTAGAAACGGTATTCTTATACAAGGTAAATGCCCCCTTATTTTTTTGGGGGGTGGTTGCGCAGCGGCATTGCACGGGCGGCGATGCCGCACGCCGTTTTCACCCCTTCCGAAATGCACGGGGCGGGCGACGTCTATTATCATTTTCTCACGGATGATAGGATTGATGGGGGTGCCTGCCTTACAAAGATGCTAGTATTGCGGGGCCGAAAAGTCCCGGTTTGGGAGTGAATCTGAACGAAAAATAAGAGAAGGAATCCGGGCGGTTTCCTGAAAAGAAGGGAGGCGGCTCCACCCGTTTTCATCAGGATTCACGCTGTCCTGATAGGGTGCCGGCCGTCGGAGGCTGTTAAAAGCTTCTTTTCCGCGGGGGAAGGACTTGTCTGAATTTCCCGGGAAAGAGGTCTTGGAATCCATCTGAAGATTCTCCGTTTTGCGTTTGTCTACTTTTGAGCTTTGGCGTGATTTATGCTAATTATATAAAGTGATTTATGCTAATTATATAAATTGTACGGTTTTTTTACAAATATGACTCTTACAAAACAAAATGTGCATCCTTAAAAATAATCTTAAGCAGTGTCGATCCCGCGTATGGAAGGGGGATCGGGGGCGGCGTTCATCCGGATTTACGCTGGTGGAAGTCATGGTGTCCAGCGTGTTGCTTGCGGTGGTGATTTTGTCGGCTTTGGCTTTGTTTGTGCAGATCACCCGGTCCAGTCAATTGGTGCGGAGGCGGACGGATGCCACTTCGATTGCCTGGAGTCGGATTGAACGGGCCCGAAATCTGCAATTTGATGAAATTGACGAATTGCTTGAAGAGGGGGATGGCACCCGGGTAAATGAGGCCGGGCTTACGGATGATGATGGGAAGTTTTTAAGAAAAACGCTCATCACCACAGAAACCAATGGTTTGGCCCTGAAAAGGGTCCGGATCGAGGTCGTTCCTGAAGGTCTGATTTCAAAAGAGTTTGATGTGGCAGCGGAAGTGCTTGAAACGATTATTACCGATGTGCCAAAATTCGGGGAGGCAGAATAGTATGATTTTCGGTCCGCTTAACCCTATACGACAGCGTGTTCAGGGATACACCCTGATCGAAATGCTGGTGTCCATGTCGATTTTCAGTTTGGTGATTTTGGGGATTCTGGGGAGTCTGGTGACTTTGTTGCGCAAGGAACATGACTTAAACAATCGAATGACCATGATTTCTGATGGTCAACATTTGGCTTCTTTTCTACGCAGTACCACCCGGTTGAGCCGGATCAATGAAATGGTGATGTACCCGCAGGAAGCTCCTTTTATTGCCCTCAGTTATCCGATCCCCGAGGGGCAGTTTCATACGGAAAATGAGTTTATATCTGAAGATGGCAGTTTGTTGTGGGGTCAGACTTTGATTGTACATGCCTACCCTGTTGACAATCCCACTGAGTTGCGGTTGACCCGTTTTCGTCCGCGGGATCTCACCTTGTCAGCCTCGGAGCGGGAACAGCAACTGGAAGATGTGACTTTAAATGGAAATGGGCAAAATACCTTAAACGGGTTGAACAGTGAGACCCGGACATTGGCTGAAATGGAATCCGAATTTAGCTTCCGGCCGGATGGAGGGACTTACAATTTTTATAGCGCTTCTCCCGATTTTGAGAAGCACGTTGTCCTGGGCGGCGTCAGGTTACAGTCCGGAGCCAATACACTTAAATTCCGATCCAAGAGTAAATCTTCCGGTAGTTCAGGTTACGGATTAAAAATTGATAAATTGTTTCTTTCCCCGGCTGGATTGGCGGTGGAAGCGGAGAGTTTGTTGCCGGTAGTTTCATCCTCGGGTGCGACTGCAGTGGCCGAATCCAATATGCTGGGAAGCTGGAGTGACCAGCAAGTATTGTCTTTTCCGGCCGGTGGGGTGGGTGCGGAAATGGCGTTGACTTATTTTAACGATACCTGGTTTGAAACGCTGTTTCTTGGCGGGGGAAGTGAGCTGATTCACTGTGTTACCGGTATTGAAGAGGAGTCAGAAAGTGTGGGAACACTGTTGCGTCCTTCCGGGAGAGATCCAGCCTGGTTTGGCGGTTCTCAAGCGGGCGCTGAGGGGGTCGGATTGGATGATGACTCTGCAAGTGGCGTTGCGGTGCGGGTGGTTATTAAAGGGGATGAGCTTGAGCAGAATGGATTTATATTGACGGAAGGAGATGGAATTACGGTCCGGTTTGCCGCATCTGATGTTCCGAATAAATCTTTACGGATTCAGCATGCATATATTGCCGAAGCTTCGAGTGAAGTGGATCCCGGACCGGATATCCTGACCGATTCGTCGCAGCGTCTGCAGTTCGGCGAAGTCGGTTCACCCGCAAATGCCGCCTATATCAGCACCGGGGAAACTGTGGATACAGTTCCGGTAGATTTTGCAATTGATCCCGATAAAAGTTACGTGATCTCTTATTGGGTTAGCGGAACAAATGCCCAGGAAGGAAATCCCTGGCATTACACGCACGAGGGGAGCGCGACCTACACCTATATTCTGCCTTTGACATCCTCCCCGAATGAAGCGGATTTGAGAAGTGCAAACTGGAGTTCCCGGGAAGATCTCCAGACCCTCTCCGGTATACTCGGGGTTGATTCCATCGAAACCACGTATGTGAATGAGGGGATATATATTTCACGGATTGTGGATACGACACTTTCCGCCCCTACCTATCATGACCTGAATTGGGAGGGGATTTTTCCCGAAGATACTACGGCGGGGTTTCAGGTGCGTACCGGAAACCAAATGGATATGAGTGATGCCCCTGATTGGGAGGATGTGGATAGTATCTACACGACCGGAGCGCTTTCCGTTTCCCCCAAACGATATGTCCAAGTTCGGATTGTTCTGTCAAGGAACCGGGTGTTGGATCAGGTTCCCGAATTAAAATCCTTTACCTTACGTTGGTGGGGTGACCCCGCATATGTGGATTTGGGTGGAGATTTTCAGAAATTCTCTGCCGGGGGCACCATAGAGTTTTTTGTGAATGACACCCCTCCCATTTCAACCCTCCGGGCCGATCTGAGATTGACTACGGCTGGAAAATCAAAAACGGATCTAGGGGACACCTGGAAACTTACCGTGGAAACCACACCCCGAAACTAATTTTAAAATTGACGATAGCGTAACATTAAAGGAAAATAAAATTATGAAAACTTCATTAGGATCTGTAAAAACTATTCCTGTAATGCTTGAAGCAACGAGCCCGGGGAGACGCGCTAAAAACGGCAGTACCCTCATGATGGTCATGATGCTGATTATGGTCGTGGGTTTTATGTTGGGATCTCTATACTTCGGTGCCAGTCAGCGGACTTTTTCTTTGGTCAGACACTCCAACCGGACCAAGGCATTGACCATCGCTGAAGCCGGTCTTGGAGATGCGTTCAGTCAATTGGCGGCGGATCATTCTCTCGTATCCAATGATCCAATGATTACAAATGATAACAGTATGATTAACTTAATAATTACGGCATAAGATTCTATTTTTCCTACCACCTTTATGCTGTAATAATTAATGCCAGTGGCTAAAATAATAATACTCGTGGCATAAATATGAAAGTCCATTGCTGTACC